>JAALKD010000016.1 GCA_011088215.1 Sphingomonadales bacterium
CTGCCGCCTTGGTCTCATCGATACCCAGATAAGCCAGCGCCTCCATCACATCCAGATGGGCTTTGCCAGTTGTAATAATGCCGTAGGTTGCCTTCGGGTTGTTAAATATTGCGCGATCAATCGGGTTTGCACGCGCGAGGGCACGAACAGCACCCACCTTGTCTTTCATGCGGGTTTCAATTTGCATACCTGGCAGGTCTGGCCAACGGTAATTAAGACCGGTTTCCGGCATCTTGAAATCTGTCGGTTCGACAAACTCCCGTGCAGCGGGCAGTTCCACCGACGCGGCGCTTTCCACGACTTCGGATATGGCCTTAAAACCGATCCACATGCCGGAAAAACGCGACAGGGCGTAACCATAAAGGCCAAATTCAATATATTCAGCGATACTTGCAGGGCTGATCGTGGGCATGTAGCCGGACATAAGTGCGACATCAGATTGATGCGACATACTTGAAGATACACAGCCGTGGTCATCGCCCGCCACAACCAGCACACCGCCTGTCGGCGACGAACCGTATGCGTTACCGTGTTTGAGTGCATCACCCGCCCGATCAACGCCGGGCCCCTTGCCGTACCACATGGAGAAAACACCATCGACGGTTTTATCTGCCTCTGACTCCACTTGCTGGGTACCAAGAACTGCGGTTGCAGCAAGATCTTCATTCACTGCCGGCAAAAACTCGATATCATCAGCTTCGAGAAATTTCTTAGCACGCCACAGCGCCTGATCAACACCACCAACCGGCGAGCCACGGTAACCGCTAATGAAACCAGCGGTGTTCAGGTTTTGGCGTCTGTCGCTTTTCCGTTGCGCCAACAGAATAGCAACCAGCGCTTGGGTGCCGGTTAAAAACACCCGGCCACTTTCCCGCCGAAAGCGATCATCGAGTGTGTAATTATCCAGATCAGATTGCGCTTCAGCACTTGCAGATTGGTCAGTCATAATGGTTGGCGTTGCCAGTCCTTCAGCATGTCATGAAATGAATTGCATGTTTATCACAGCATTGATCGCTGTGCGTTTCAAATTTCGCAGAAATTTGATCATAATTGAAAAAAATATGCCACAATTTGCAAAAAAATGATATATATGGATCATCACGCCATCATTTTTAGGCAATCCAGTTATGATCATAGCCAAATCAGACAAGGGGCTTTTAACCGCCCTCCAAGACAATTGCCGAAGCTCATCCAACGATTTAGCGGCTAGGGCAAACATGTCGTCAGCAACATGCTGGCGCAAACTAAAAAGTCTTGAAGAAGTTGGCATCATCACCGGTTATCGAGCAGTCTTGGACCGCGAGAAATTGGGCTACAATGTATGCGCCTTCACCCATGTTTCGGTTGAACGACAGTCCAACGAAATTGTCGAAAATATCGAGAAAGAATTGATCAAACACCCGAGCATAATGGAATGTTACACCGCGACAGGTGATGCTGACTTTGTTCTACGCGTCATCGCAAAAGATATGAATGATTATGATCAGTTCCTGAATAACTTTATTTTCAAACTCGAGGGTGTCACTCATGTGCGGTCAAACATAACGCTCAGGGAATTAAAACAAACCACCCGGGTGCCGGTCTAACCAAGTAAAAAGCCCTCAGACACTACACCTGAAGGCTTTTCTTACAATTACTTTAAAGCTGACTTCGCTCCGCTACTGGCAAGCAAGGCACTCTTCATAATCTGTTGAATTGGCCGCCGCCAGTTCCAGCTGCTTTTCCTGTTCTCGTTGCGACGCTTTGGTAGAGCCAGTTGCAACAACCTCAGCGCGCGCTATTGATTTGGAGCGGCAGTAATACAGGCTTTTCAAGCCCTTTTTCCATGCTTGGTAATGAATCTGGTGCAAGTCGCGCTTATGCACATCTGCAGGCAGGAATATGTTCACTGACTGCGCCTGCGAAATATGCGGCGCACGGTCTGCGGCCAGCTCAACCACCCAGCGTTGGTCAAGTTCAAAGGCGGTTTTAAACACATCTTTTTCATCCTGGGTCAGGAAGTCAAAATGCTGAACCGAGCCTTCATTGATCGTGATCGAGGTCCAAATTTCGTCGGTGTTCTTGCCTTTTTCATCAAGCAGCTTGGTCAAGGCCTGATTGTGAACAATGAAATTACCAGACAGAGTTTTCTGATTATAGCTATTAGCCGCAATTGGTTCAATTCCCGGACTGGCACCGCCACAAATGGTGGAGATAGACGCCGTTGGCGCAATCGCCGTTTTGTTGGAGAACCGCTCCATCATGCCGTAATCAGCCGCATCCGGGCACGGGCCGCGCTCAAACGCTAAAGCTTCAGAGGCTCGGTTCACTTCCTTTTCAATATGTTTGAAAATATTGAAATTCCATGATTTCGCCATCGAACTTTCAAACGGAATCATATTGTTCTGCAAGAAGCTATGGAAACCCATAACACCTAGCCCAACAGACCGTTCGCGCATGGCCGCATAGCGGGCCTTTGCCATTTCGCTTGGCGCCCGATCAATGAAGTCCTGAAGCACATTGTCAAGGAACCGCATCACGTCAGGAATGAAGTTCTTGTCATCCTTCCATGCCTGGAAATGCTCGAGGTTCAAACTGGACAAACAACAAACAGCCGTACGCTCGTTACCTAAATGGTCAACCCCGGTTGGCAGGGTAATTTCAGCACACAAGTTGGATGTTTTAACCGTTAGTCCCGCTAGCTTGTGGTGCTCCGGCATTTGCCGGTTTACAGTATCCGAATAGATGAAATAGGGCTCGCCAGTTTCAACGCGGGCAGTCAGCAGACGAATCCACAGGCCGCGCGCCGATACAGTACGAACAACATGGTTATCCTTCGGGCTCGTCAGCGCCCACTCTTCATCGGCCTCCACGGCACGCATGAAGGCATCTGAAATCAATACACCGTGGTGCAGGTTGGGTGTTTTCCGGTTCGGATCACCACCGGTTGGCCGGCGCAGTTCAGCAAACTCTTCAATCTCAGGGTGACTAACTGGCAGATAAATCGCCGCAGAACCACGACGCAATGAGCCTTGGGAAATTGCTAGCGTCAGGCTATCCATCACGCGTACAAACGGTATGATACCGCTGGTTTTACCAACGCCGCCAACTGTTTCACCTATCGATCGCAAATTACCCCAATAAGAGCCAATGCCGCCACCGCGGGACGCAAGCCAGACATTCTCTGTCCATAGGTCAACAATAGAACCCAGCTTATCCTGCGCTTCATTGAGAAAACAGCTAATCGGCAATCCCCGATTGGTACCACCGTTCGAGAGCACAGGTGTTGCAGGCATGAACCAAAGGTTAGAAATATAATTGTAAAGTCGCTGTGAATGCGCAGCGTCATCGCCGTAAAACGAGGCAACGCGCGCGAACAAATCCTGATAACTTTCCCCTGGCATCAAATAGCGGTCCGTCAGGGTCGCTTTGCCAAATTCAGTCAACAGTTCGTCTTTATTGCGGTCAATCTCAACAGCACCGCCATGCTCGAAATGAGTTACTTCAAACATCTTTGCCTCTTACTCCCTCGTCCGTCCCGGTTTCCAGACCCTGATAACAATTTGATTTTGATTTCAATGCGGCCAGAATCCTTGTTTGAATCCGAGACGCAGACTCCTTCCTCGCTTCGGGAAACCTGACAAGGTTGCCCGATTGGAGAACAAAAGTCGAACAAAATCAACTTATTCTTTATTTTCAATATCTTACGAAGCAGCCCGCCCGATGTCCCCCGATTGGACCGCATTTCGCTCGTTGTGAAATTTAAGATAAGGGCGAATGCAGCCTCTCGTCAAGATAAAGTGGTAAAACTTTTAAACGCCCACAATATCTGGTGTTTGCGACGCTCACTCATTGCCCTGTCTTGGTGTGAATTTTTGGCAGGCGCAAAAGCCAGTAACAAAAGCCCATAATTTACGGCGATTCGCGGCACGCACAGGAATTTCTGTGGCAAAAACTCGTGCAGCAAAAAACACAGTCTATTCTGGCACACCGTCAGTCGTAACTTTTGGGAAATTCACCAGTAACTCTACACTGGTTTCGGCAAACCCTAATTCAGGTTTTTGTCACCCAGCGCCAGGAATTTATCTCGACGAATTTGCTTCAGGCGCGAGTTGTCCAGCCCTGCCATGTCGCGCAAGCCGTTTTCGATATGATCACCGAGCATATTCAAGGCGCGCTCCGGGTCGCGATGCGAACCGCCCAGGGGTTCCGGCACAATGCCATCAATCACACCCAGACCCAACAAGTCCTGCGCGGTTATTTTCAGAGCAATAGCGGCGTCCTGTGCCTTGTCATTTGTTCGCCACAGAATAGATGCACAGCCTTCCGGCGAAATAACCGAATAGATGGCGTGTTCCATCATCAGCACATGGTTTGCAGCGGCAATAGCAACAGCTCCGCCAGAGCCGCCTTCGCCGACAATACAGGCAACCACCGGCACACCCAGCGACAAACATGTATCAGTTGAGCGAGCAATAGCCTCAGCCTGCCCGCGTTCTTCGGCGCCGACCCCCGGATAAGCACCCGGCGTGTCAACCAGTGTAATCACAGGCAAACCAAATCGGTCAGCCATCTCCATCAGACGAATGGCTTTGCGGTATCCCTCAGGGCGCGCCATCCCAAAATTATGCTTGAGGCGACCCTCAGTGTCTAAACCCTTTTCATGGCCCATTACCACACAGGCCTCGCCGCGAAAACGCGCCAAACCACCGAGCAGCGCTGCGTCTTCGCCGAAAACACGATCACCTCCGAGCGGAGTAAAATCCTCCAGAAGGTGATTGGCAATGTCGGTAAAATGAGGCCGCTCCGGATGACGGGCAACCTGTATTTTTTGGCTGGGCGTCAAACCGGCATAAGTTTCTTTGAGCAGTTTACCAAGCTTGGTTTCCAACTGCCCAACTTCCGACGAAATATCAACATCACCAGACCCACCAGAAAAACTTCTCAATTCTCTGATCTTGCCTTCCAGTTCGGCGATTGGTTTCTCGAACTCAAGGAATGTCATCATATCCTTATCTTTCGTCGTTTAGGTTTGGTCAGCTTTATGCAGTTAACCATGTTTTGTTCGCGAGCGCAAAATCACTAAACCGAGCTGTCTTGTCAAGGCTTGTAATCATTCGAAACCACAAAGGTTTCGCTCGCGGCTCTCACCTAGATTCGATGTAAGCGCACTGATGACCAAATGCAAGGCCGTGCCCGGCAAGCCCTGCCTTTCAACCACTTGCCATCAGTCTTCTGCAAGCGGATGCTTGGTCAACACCAAACTCTTTAACCGCTCTTCAAGCACATGAGTATAAATCTGGGTTGTTGAAATATCCGCGTGCCCCAGCATCTGTTGTACCGCACGCAGGTCAGCGCCGTTTGACAGTAAATGAGTTGCGAATGCATGCCTAAGCTTGTGCGGACTAACGCTGGTGGGTTCCAGTCCTGCTTCAACCGCCAGGCTTTTCAGCATCTGCCCAACGCGCCGCCGCGTCAGGTGTCCCTCTGCGCCCCTGGACGGGAACAGAAATCCGCTTACCGTGCTGCTGCGATCAGCGACAGAGCCTTTTCCCGCGTCTACTACCCTTAAAGCCTCGAGATAAGTCATCAAGGCACGTCGGGCTTTGCCACCAAGCGGCACCATCCGCTCACGACCACCTTTGCCACGCACCATAATCATGGTTGTGTCTGGCCCAACGGCCCGGCGTGGCAGGCTGACCAATTCACTGATCCGTAAACCGGTTGCATAAAGCGTTTCCAGCAGCGCGTGTGCGCGCAGGGCCTTGATGTTGCCGCTAGCTGTCGCTTGCTCTGCAGTATCCAGCAATTTTTCCACTTGGCTGTCAGAAAGTATTTTTGGCAAAACCTGCGGCAAGCGCGGACTTTCAATATTTTTAGCTGGGTTATCGCTGCGCAGGCCTTCGCGGAACATAAACAAAAAAAGCTGGCGAATAGCCGACAACCGGCGTGCCACCGTTGATGTCTTAAGGCCCTGCTTGTGCAGGCCGGCCAGATAAGCCCGCACTGCTTCCGCATCAACCTCTATAAGCGGAAGAGGTGTACAGGCCATAAAATCTTCAATATCGCTGCGATAGGCCAATAAGCTGTTAACAGCACATGCGCGTTCCGCAGCCAGCATCTCCAAAAACTGATCAACAAGGTCGGCGTCGGACATGGTGGTTAAAGTTTCTGGCTAATCAGGATTTCCAACGCCAGCGTTTTTGCTGTGTCCTCAAAGCCCAATCGCTTAAGCCCCGATATCAACACACCAGATATCGCCGGTGGCAGGTCTGCCGGGCTAACTTCGCTCAGAAGCTGATACAATGATGACAAGGCGGCCAGTGGGTCTTCACGCTGCACGTTTATCTCGAACTTGCGCCACAGTGCTGGGGAAATCATAACGCCCTCAAAAGCTGTTGGACCGTCTGCAATTGTTAGCCACAAACCTTCAGGCACCGCACCGCCGGCGGCGTCCATCACGCTAAACAGCAAGTTAGCCCGCTCAAAAGCCTGTGGGCCTGCCACCTGTTGTTGCCACCATAGCGCCAGACGATTGGCGGAATTTACCGCAAGTTGGTCTTCGCCCACGGCGAGCAATGGCCACAAAGCAATTAGTGCCTTGTCTACTTCGAGGTTTTGGCCTGCAACACTTGTGCGCAGCCCTCTCGACCAATCGTTGGCGCGTTGCTCATTACCGGACAATGTCGCCGACCTGGCTAAATTTGCACGCAAATCTGCCGTAAGATCAGCGAGTTCAGCAAATCCGCCTGGTTGAGTAAGGGCGGCAATAACCGGCGCGAACGCCGCTTGCTTTCCATTGTCTGTCGCACGTTGCCAAAAATAATTAAGTGCAGGAATTTTTTGCGCCTCAGTCCCCGCACCCGCGATCAACGCAAGCAACGTTGTTTGCAAACGGTTTTCATCGACAACTGGTACTTCCGCATCTGGCGTAGCTACTATCAACTGCGTCCGATCAGCCACCGCATCGATCGGTCCTTGGTCCGCCAGAATCTGTGCTGCCTGTGCAGCAAAAGATAGCGCAGCCTGCGCTTCTCCGTCTTGCAGCGTAATCGATCGAGCAAAAGCCGCCATGGCTTCACCGCTACCGATTCCGCGTTCGATTAGAAAAGCGACAAGCATACTCTGCGCCTCAATCGACAAAGACGGATTTTCGAGCAACAACGGAATGGCCAGCGGGTTAAGGCCCTTTGCCGCAATTGCCGTTACTTTGGCGCGCGCCAAACGGGCCATTGCCACGGTCAAAACATCGGCTTGAAGCGCCCCCTCAATAGATATCCGCTCAGACAAAACAGCACCCGGAGGCTGTTCGGCTTCAATGAGTATTTGATCCAACAATTGGTAAAAAATTGGCTCAATCTGAGTGGTTTCTTCCAAAATACCAAGCTGAAAGTCTACACCAATACGATTGCCTGTTGCCGCCATACAAAAGGCTGCCAAACGCAGCCAATATGGGTCGACGTCTCGCTCCCGCTCGGCTTCCGCGATCAGGCAGGCATCAGTCAGTTCGCTTTTTAACAGATGTGCACGCACAAAATGCCGCGACAGAGCAGACCAATCAACGTCGGACGGCAATCCCTCAATCAAATTCACATAAGCAGTTGCATTCGCGCTTGCTTCAAAAACCCCAAGCCGCGCCTCGATAATTTTTATAATGTCGTCCTGGCCGCTCGGGGCAGGCAGCGAAAACCCCGATCCCGCAATTGAGCCCGCGAGACGGGTCAGCGCGGGCGAAAAGGATGGCTGCGCCAGCCGATCCAAGAATATTTTTATTTCCGCACGACCATAACCCTGCCAAACAGTTTCAATGGAGTTTGCAAGCCCCTGCACTGCAAGACCGGACGGATCAATCCGCTCCAACGAGCCTTCCTGAATACCGCCAACAGCGTCTGGCCCAGTTCCACCGTCTGGGCCGGGGCCACCGTCTGGTGTCTGTTCTGCGCCAGCATCAGTTGGGTCTTGCCTTTCGCCCAAAAGCTGTATGCCACCAATAGATCGGTTTTCATCGCCGTCTGGTTGACCAACTGTTCCGCTAGGACCAACGCCTTCATTTGTTGGAATATCCACTTCTGTTTTAGGAATATTCTCATCGGCCACAGCGTCCTGCGGGACAGGCAGTGGCACTGGAACAGACCCTTTGGCAACCAGCGGCTTGGGCAATATAGATGTCGGTGCGCCGATACTCGGGCCTTGCTGACGCTCCGAGGTTACTTTGGGTCCGATGAAGTACAGTGTCTTTTTTGTTGGCCGTTTATTGTCATCCGAAATATCTGATTCCAGATCACCCGTTTGTGGATCGTCAGGTTGAGCCTGCTCGACCTCATCGGCTTGATCGTCCTGATCCTGAGCACTGACTGATATGCCGGCAACGGCGGTGCCAATCGCGAGAAAGCTAGCGGTTGCCAGGCAAAGAACAAACCGGCGATGCAAATATTTTTGTTTCGCTATCAATGTTTGTTTCATTGCCAAAACCGTTTCATTATCAAAGCCATCTAATTGCCAGAACCATTTCGCTATCCAGGCTGCTTCTTGACTATGACGGGAAACGATCGTTGCTCAGGGTTTTGCTCACCTTTTCAGACGGCGCTGGAATATCCCAGGTCATCAAAAACAAACCGCCGCCAACAATTAACAGCGCGGCTACGGCCAACAAAATCTGTGTTAGTTTCGACATTTAAACACTTTCTATCGCAATCAATCCATGTCCCAGCCAACAAGAAGCAAGCTATCAGCTTTTTATAAGTCCAGCGACGCATCAAGTCCAGCGATCATACCGACTGATAGTCGACCAATGGCACAAGCTTGATTGTGGCAAGTGTCGAAATTATGACCCACTGAGCCAATATTACGCTGCGGAGCAACAAAAAGCCTTTGCGACAGCCATATAGACCCTATAAATGACAGCTATGTCAGAACTCGCTTCACATACGAACCAACAAGATGACCAACCGAGGGACAAAGTGCCGCCGGTAGGGCAAACTATTGTGCTGGTCGGACTTATGGGAGCGGGGAAAACCACAGTGGGCCGTCGCTTGGCCCGACGCCTGGGACTGGAGTTTGCCGATTCTGATTTTGAGATAGAAAAAGCCGCCCAAATGACGGTCGGCGATATTTTTTCAACGTACGGCGAAGACTATTTCCGCGCCGGTGAACGGCGGGTGATTTCGCGCCTGATGGACGGTCCCCCGCGAGTGCTGGCAACCGGCGGCGGAGCGTTCGTTAACGCAGAAACCCGCACATTAATGAAAGAAAAAAGCATTACCATATGGCTGGACGCTGCGCTTGATGTGTTGGTTGAACGCACATCTCGGCGAGACACACGCCCTCTTTTGCAGGAGGGAGACCCAGAAGAAACCCTCAAAAAACTGCTGGCAGAACGCGGTCCGATATACGCAGAGGCTGACATTAAGGTGCAATCATCCGATGGGCCCCATGATACCGTGGTTAATTCCATCATCCAGACACTGGAAAACAAGGGTTTGATACGTGCCTGATACTGCGAATACCGCCATGCAAACAATGACATTGGACCTGGGCGACAGGTCTTACGATATTCATATAGGCGAGCAACTTCTGGATACTGTTGGCGAATTTCTGACCCCGCTCCTGAGAGCCAAACGCGTTTTCGTAGTTAGCGAATCGACCGTTATGACCCATCAGGGAGACCGGTTGAAAGCCGCGCTATCAGACAGCGGTATTGAAGCCAAATGGTTTATCCTGAACCCCGGCGAGGCCACCAAATCAACAGCGCAATATGAAAGCCTGGTCAGCGGCCTGCTCGCAGCTGGCATCGACCGCAGCGACACAATCATCGCGTTTGGCGGCGGGGTGATCGGCGACCTGGCAGGTTTTGCGGCCGCAACCGTGCTGCGCGGAATAAATTTTGTGCAAATTCCAACCACTTTGCTTGCACAAGTAGATAGTTCCGTTGGCGGAAAAACCGGCATCAATATGCCGCAGGGCAAGAATCTTTTGGGGGCTTTTTACCAGCCCAAAGCCGTCATCATCGATATCTCAACCCTGGAGACATTACCTCGGCGCGAACTGTTGGCTGGCTACGCCGAGGTTGTGAAATACGGCGTTATCGACGACCTGGATTTTTTCAGCTGGCTTGAAGACCAAGGCCCGCAAATCGTTGACCGTGAGGCCGGGGCAGCGGGCACCAGCGCGCGCGCCCAAGCCATTGCCCACAGCTGCGCCGCCAAAGCGCGCATTGTCGCTGAAGACGAACGAGAAAACGGCAAACGAGCATTGCTGAATTTAGGTCACACTTTCGGCCATGCCCTGGAAGCAGAATGTGGTTATAAGGGAATATTACTACACGGCGAGGCGGTGGCCATCGGCATGATTATGGCGCTCGACGCCTCGACCCGGCTGGACCTGGCGAAAATCGAGGACCTTGAGCGCGTAAGATCACACTTTACCGCTGTGGGCATGAAAACATCCGCGCGCGAAGTTGGCCGCGCCATGACAGCTGACGCGTTAATGACCCATATGACCAAGGACAAAAAAGTTGAGGCCGGTACAATCGGGTTTGTACTCGGCGGCATAGGGTCGGCAGCGATTCACCACGGCGTCGACCTTGAAATTATTCACGCTGTCCTGCAAGATTCACTCTGACATGCTCCAACTTAACATAAAGGATCCGCGGTAATGGCCGCCGCCGAACTATTTACCACCGAATTCTGGACCATCACCGGCATCATATTTTTCCTGCTGTTGTTGTCTGGCCTGTTTTCCGGGTCTGAGACCGCGCTCACCGCGGCGTCAAAGGCGCGCATTCATCACATGGCAAAGCAAAATGACAAGCGGGCCAAACGAGTGGAACGCTTGATAGATAACCGCGAACGGTTAATCGGCGCCATATTGCTGGGCAACAATCTGGTCAATATTCTGGCATCAGCGCTGGCAACAAGCTTGTTCTTAACGCTGATGGGCGACGACGGCGTTTTTTACGCCACCATTGTTATGACGGCACTGGTGCTTATTTTCGCCGAAGTGCTGCCCAAGTCATACGCCATCGCCAATACCGAAAAAATGGCGCTGGCTGTTTCACGGGTTATCGGCGTCGTTGTGTTTGTTTTTGCACCTATCGTGTCACTGGTGCAGAAAATTGTCCGCATAACCCTGCGGATTTTCGGCGTTGATATTTCCTCAATCAACAACGCCCTGTCCGCACAGGAAGAAATTCGCGGAGCGATCGACCTGCACCGCCATGAAGGCGGCATCGTCAAGGAAGACCAGCATATGCTGGGCTCAATCCTCGATTTGGAAGAGGTCACCATCGAAGATGTGATGATCCACCGCAAGAGCATGCAGATGATCGATGTAAATGCGCCGACTGACGACATCATCGCTGCAGTGGTTCGCAGTGCCTACACCCGCCTGCCGCTTTTTGAAAACGAACCCGAAAATATCGTCGGTGTACTGCATGCCAAAGACGTGCTGCGCGCGCTGCGCCGCACCGGCGGACAGATGCACCGCTTCCACGTAAAGCGCATTATGACCAAGCCGTGGTTTGTACCCGAAACCACAAGCCTGAAAGAACAGCTAAACGCCTTTCTTGAACGCAAATCTCATTTTGCATTGGTGGTGGATGAATACGGCGACATTCAGGGTCTGGTGACACTGGAAGATATTTTGGAAGAAATTGTCGGCGACATAGCCGACGAACATGATTTCGACTTGCCAGGAGTTCGCTCATACAATGATGGCACCGTGGTCTCGGAAGGTTCGGTAACCATTCGCGACCTGAACCGTATGTTTGACTGGAAGCTACCCGACGAGGAAGCAACCACGGTTGCTGGACTGGTTATCTTTGAAGCCGAAACCATACCGATCGTTGGCAGCCGCTTTACCTTTCATGGTTACCGGTTTGAAGTTACCGCGCGCAGCAAGAACCAGATTACCGGTGTGAAAATTCGCAAGTTGAAATAGCTTCCCAATGTGATATTTGCTTCTAGTTTTTACATTATACTACTTTGTAGTATTGCAATACAGTACAAAATAGTATAATCCTTCCTCATGGAAATCGAAATAAATGTATCAGACGCAACACCTGTATATGCGCAGCTTGTCGCTCAAATAATTGCAGGCGTCTTGTCAGGCAGTCTGGAAAGCGGCCTTAGTCTGCCCTCTATTCGCCAACTAGCAGACAATCTTGACCTCAATCACAACACTGTTGCCAAAGCATACAAACAATTGGAAGCCCAGCGGATTATCCAAACTGCAGGGCGCAAGGGCACCTTCATTCATCCGAACGCTCTCAGTAACGCCGCCAACAACAACTTGCATACGGCTGAATTTCAACTGGAAAGCTTGATCAATTCAATGAGTGAAAGAGGAGTGCACAACAGCGATCTTGTCAGCCTGTTAACGGACCAGATCAACCGCATTAAGGGATAAATTAATGACAGAGTTTTTGCCGAAATGATTTTTCCTTGACCAAAATGTACTCCCCTCTCTAACCTCGAGTTACAGATTCCTGCCTTGGGGGCGAATATTTTGAAAAAAATGTTGTTATTGATAGCATTTTTTCAGTCTTGGCCAGCGCTTGCTGATGAGAGTGAGAAATTGTTCCATGCTACAAAAAATCTAGCTGAAAACGGTCACGCGGAAGCTCAATATAATCTTGGCATGTTTTACAATAACGGTATTGGTACAAGTGTTGATATTGAAAAAGCATTCGAGATGTTCGTCAAATCTGCAGCCTCTAATCACCCATTAGGTGCATATAAACTTGGATGTTACTACGCAGGCCAAGGGCAAAAGGTTGTACACATTGATAACGAACTTGCTCTTAAGTATAAGCTGATTGCAGCAAATGCGGGATACTCTTTAGCTCAATACGATGTGGGCCTTTCTTATGCGCAGAAAGGCAAATACCAAGAAGCGCTTGAATGGTGGACAGCGTCCGCAAAGCAAGGTTGGCCTCAATCGATCCTTATGCTGCATATTGCCTATAGAGATGGATTGGGCGTCGAGAAAGACCCAACACTATCCTATTCTTACCTTAAGCTCGCCGCGATAATTGGCACTAAGACAATTGACCCGTCGACGCAGGAGAGCATTGATTTAATAAGAAATGCTTTGACAACTGAACAACAGAAAGAGGCTATGAAAGTAATTTCAGACTTTTACTATGAGCCAACAGAACTTACCAAAAAAGCTAGGCGCGGTGTCACCGCCGCGCAGGAATATGTTGAACAGCACATACCAAATCAATAGCTAAGCCAATCCTTTTTCCATCGCGCTACTCAGGCGGCGGGCAAAGGCTGTGGCATCATCCAGCGGGTCGCCTTCCAGGATTTTGGCCTGATCAAGCACCAGCCAGACCGGGTCAACAAGGCTATCGATAGCGCCTTTCCCTCCGGCAAGCTTAGCCAATTTTTTCACCAATGGGTGTGATGGGTTCACTTCCAACACCTTAGCAGTCATGCTATCAAGCTGGTTATGCGCCTTCAGGATACGCTCCAGATGCATGTCCATACCGCTGTCGCTGGCAACTAGACACGCCGACGTATCAGTTAACCGGTCAGTGGCGCGAACGTCGGAAACCTTGTCGCCCAACACTTCTTTCATCAGTGTGGTCAACGTGGTCATATCGCCTTCGCTGGCAGGCTTTTCCTTTTTCTCATCGGCCTTTTCGTCACCGACATCCTTAAGGTCACTGTCGCCGCGTGTGATCGACTTAAATGGTTTGCCGTCAAAGTCTGGCGCCATTTGAATCCAGAATTCATCAACCGGGTCCGACAATAGCAGCACTTCAATCCCGCGCGAACGGAAGCCCTCCAGTTGCGGGCTTTTGGCAACCGCAGCAGCGTCACTGCCTGTGATGTAATAAACCGCAGATTGTTTGTCTTTCATCCGGCCGACGTAATCAGCCAGCGTCGACCAACCGTCCGAGCCCGTAGTGCGGAAATGCGCCAGCTTCATCAGCGCATCGCGGCGCTCATGGTCTTCGTAAATGCCTTCTTTGATAACCGGGCCAAATTCGGACCAAAGCTCAAGAAACTTATCGTTATCCTTCTTGGCCAATTTTTCAAATTCACTGATAACCTTTTTGGTAATCGCTTTCGACATGCGGGCCAGCGTTGGGTTATTTTGCAGCATTTCCCGGCTGATGTTCAACGGCAAGTCCTGGCTGTCAACAACACCGCGCATGAAACGCAGCCAACCCGGCAGGAGATCTGCGCTGTCGTCAGAGATAAACACCCGCTTCACATAAAGCTTCACACGGTTTTTGCGCGCCGGGTCAAACAAATCCATCGGTTGCTTGGTCGGCACAAACAGCAGAACCGTATATTCCTGCATACCTTCGGCTTTGTAATGCAGGGTAAGGGCAGGGTCATCAAAGGCATGACCAACGCTGCGGTAAAATTCGGTATACTGTTCTTCCGAGATGTCAGCTTTTGGCCGCGCCCATATGGCCGAACCTTCATTGACGATCTTTGGCTCTGCGTCTGCTTCTTCGCCGCCCTTAATCGCCAGCGTAATTGGAACTGCGATATGGTCGCTGTATTTTGAAACGATTGTTTGCAGGCGTTGCTGTTCGGCAAATTCCTTGGCATCGTCTTTCATGTGCAGGGTGATTTGCGTGCCGCCGCCCTGATGATCGCTTTCGCTAATTTCGTAGGACCCTTCTCCCATACTGGTCCAAAGCCAACCGTCTCCCTCTCCGGCCTTGCGCGAACGCACGTCCACTGTTTCAGCAACCATGAATACAGAATAGAAACCAACGCCGAACTGGCCGATGAGCTGCATGTCCGATTTGCTATCGCCGGTCAGCTGGTCAACAAAATTTGCCGTGCCGGATCGTGCGATCGTGCCCAGGTTTTCAATTAAGTCGTCACGGTTCATACCAATACCGTTATCGGCAATCACCATGGTATTTGCGTCCGGGTCAACGGTAATGGAAATACCAAAATCGCCATTGTCCTTCAAAAGTGCCGCATCAGTAAGTCCAGCGTAGCGCATCTTGTCGCAAGCATCAGATGCGTTTGAAATCAATTCCCGCAGAAAAATTTCCCGGTCCGAATAGACCGAATGAACCATCATATGAAGAAGTTTTGAAACTTCGGCCTCGAAGCCCATTTTTTCCGATTTTGCGGACTCTGTCTTTTTACTCATTGCTCGTCTCTCCGAATAGTCGCGGTGCCACACTCTCAGCACCCGAACTGCGCAGCCAACTGGCCTGCGCTTTAATTATTTGTCCTTGATTTAGGAACCAAAACCCATTGGTCAAGAGGCGGGTTCAAGAAGCCCGTGCATCTGCCTCTATTTTCTCAACAAAATCAGTCCGATTTTTCTTCAGTATTTCTGCATCGAAATCTGACAGCTTAAACAACCAACCACGTGTTTTATCGTTAAAAGCCTCAGCTTCCGCCGCGCCGTCGGCGGGGGCATCAGGTAACTGGCCCGCTACGCCCTGATCAGCCAATGCGGCATCGTATACAGCCGAAATTTGAGCCCAGGTTGCGGCGTTGATGTCATAAAGTGTTAGCGTCAGTTTCAGGCCGTCATGTGTTGTAATCTCAACATTTCCTACCGGTTGGGCAAGCGGGTTTGCGGTTTTCTGAACATCTTCCAACGACAAGCTTGCAAGCGTACGAGTTGGCTCTGCACGCCGGAACGCTGCCGCCATTGTTTCGTCGTCGGCTAGGTCGCTAACTTTGTAGTCTGTCTCCCCTAGCCCGCGAACCAGCTCAGCATCATTTATGCTGACTGAGCGAACCCGTGGTTCAGCGACATTTGGCAGAGTTTCATCCAGCCAAGCGCTGGCGTCCATCGAGGCAGCTTCCAAGGCGCTAACCAGCCATGCCCGAGTGTCGGTTGGCTGAAATATGAATGTAAGCGATCGGCCGTTATCAACCCGGGTACCCATTTTTATGTCTATCAGCACGCCGCCGGTATCGTCCGCCAACTGAACATTGATGCTATCATCTGCCAATCCGAGCTTGCCAAATCTGTCCGGGTTAGAGGTTTTGGGCTCTCGGCGTTTGGACACTGCCAAACCGCGCAGAAATGCCCGGACCTTCGCATCATCAGCGCTGTAGCCGAACCGCTCCTGAACAGTCCAGCCATCACTGCCGCGCATCAGTGTTACGGTTGCGTCGTCTTTTTGCAGGGTCAGTTTGGCGGTTTCATTGATACGATCCGCCAGTCCGGAGAAAGTAGGTTCACCGCGGCCGCCTTGCTCGCGGCCAGGGTCTTCACCGAACAAAATCCAGATAGCAACCAAAATAGCAGCAAGGGTCAAATACCCGAGAATATTCGTCATGCGTTCAGACATTTCGTTGAAAACCCTTACAAAAAGCGATGTGTTCGGCGGCGGCGTACCACAAGCCGGGCCAGAACATATAGAATAATCAGCATCGGCATCAGGGCAATATTGATAAAGGCCAGCCAGTCGCCCAGGCTTTCAATATTTTTGCGCAAGTTACGCTTCACATTGCGAAGGGCTTTTCTGGTTTCCAGAAGTTGGCTGCGGAACCGCTCAATTTCGGCTTCCTGCTCAACCGACAATACTGAGTTGCCGTCTGGGTTTTGGCCTTCAAGCGCAGCGATACGTGCCTCGGTCTCGCTCAAGCGGTTTTGTAGCTCTTCTTCTTCAACAAGATATTTGGCTTCTGCCGCACGGCGCAGTTCGTCAACTTTTTCAAATGGGCGTTTTGATATGCCCCGGCCGCGCAGGCCAAGCATGGCTTCCGAGCCGGAAATATGGTCGGCCAAATTGAGAACAAAGCTACCGTTACCTGCCAGTGGCACAGCGACGCGCTGGCCCAGCATATCCTGCACCTGAACCCAGAAGCGGTCATCAAACAGATCGCTGTCAGCTGTCAGAACAATATTGATATCGCCGGATGCAACAGGACCATCAGCTGCGTCAGCTCCAGCCGCGACAACCGTTTCAGCAACCCGGTCGGGAAAAGCGGTTTTGGCTGCTCCTTGAATGCGGGTAGATAAAACATAACTCTCGCCGGTAGGCTGCATATCGCGCAGCAACCCATCCGGATCGGGCAGGCCCACAGCCCGGCTGGAAGCGTAAAGCATCGCAGCTGCACTTGAGGTGACCAAGGGGTCAAGCACTGTGGTTGCGCCCTCAATTGGGGCAATCGCGCCAGTACTGGCGAAATTCAAACTGTTGATCGCACCGGTAACCACGTCAGTTGACGATAGAAATCCATCGTTAATCGCCATCCAAAATACATAGTCTTTAACCGAATCCGGTCCAAAACCACCCATTTGCACGCGCT
The DNA here is from genome assembly GCA_011088215.1 of Sphingomonadales bacterium. Lineage (GTDB taxonomy): Bacteria > Pseudomonadota > Alphaproteobacteria > Sphingomonadales > Kordiimonadaceae > Kordiimonas. The sequence goes on from JAALKD010000016.1 coordinate 17,235, forward strand.
GCGCCAGCGACGAATCGCCGACAACCAGCTGGTCAGACATTTCAACGCCCCAAGAGGCCAAAAGTGGCCCCAAGCTGCTGCTGCTTGGCAGTGTGGCGCGCGGATTGATAGCTTCAGAGTGTGGATCCAGGAATATCAGCGCCCGGCCGCCTTTCAGCACAAATTGATCGATGGCAAACAGCTGATCATCAGACAGTGCCGGTGGATGCACCAACATCAGAACATCGGTTTCACCGGGAATGGCCGTGAAATCCGGTGCCAGATCTTCCACATTGAAGAACTCAAATAGTTGCTCGTAGAGAACATAAGGCTGCCCCTGTCCCGCCAGCATCGCTTGCGGCCCGCCAGGGCCAAACTGCATGGGCAGGCTGGTCATCAAGGTCAGCGTGCGCTTGCTGTCTGTATCCAAAGTGGCGAGCAGTTTAACCAGGTCATACTCGAGGAATTTTTCGCGCTCGTCGGCAAAGAAAGGGATGATCGCCTCACCGTCAACGGCATCACTGACCGACAGCCCCATATACAGGGTCGAGCCATCGCTGAGCGGAATGCCGCGCAGACCCGCCGCAACAGCTTCGTCTTCTTCCTCGGAAAAAGCTTCAGGGTCAATGACCGACAGCTGGATGTTGGCCGAATTTTGGGCCTCAAAGGCACGCAACAAATCCTCAATACGTTTGCCGTAACTCAACAGCTGAGGAAACGGCGCCGCCAAGGTTTTCGAGAAATAAAAATTTAATGTTACCGGCTCGTCATATGACGCCAGCAACTGACGTGTCCCGTCAGACAGGGTATATAGTTGCTCAGCCGTCAAATCGAGGCGCGCAGCGCGAAAAAACCGGTCTTCAATAACAGTCACTGACAAAAACACCAGTGAGGCCAGAATCAGCTGAACCGTTGATCGCCTGGACAACAATGCACGTATCTTTTCCATCATCCGGCCTCCCGCTTGCTTTCAATCACAATACGATTGACCCATAGCCAAAAGGTAATGACCGCGGCGAAATAAACAATGTCGCCTAAGGTCACGACACCTTTTTGCAAGCTTTCAAAGTGGCTAAGGAACGACAGGTTTGCCACCGCCAGAACCAGTGTTTCAGGCGCCCAGGCACCCACTGTGTCCAAAACCATCGGCAACCCGGCAACCAAAAACAGAAAGCAAACCGTCACTGCTAAAATAAAAGCAACCACCTGATTTTTTGTGATCGCCGACATAGCCGCACCGATCGCCAGATAGGCTGCAGCCATCAGCAAAGACCCCAGATAGCCGGTTACAATCACGCCGTTGTCGGGCGCGCCCAACCAGTTGACCGTGATCCAGATCGGGAAAGTCAACGCCAGCGCCAGCGCAGCAAAAGCCAGAGCCGCCAGGTATTTGCCGATAACAATCGCCCGCGTGGGTATCGGCAATGTCAACAACAGCTCAAATGTTCCCGAACGCCTATCTTCCGACCATAATCGCATGGCAATTGATGGCATCAGGAACAGATACAGCCACGGCTGGTAGGTGAAAAACGAAACCAGATCAGCCTGTTCCCGAGTGTAAAAAGACCCCAGATAAAAAGTAAACAAACCCTGCATAATCAGGAAAATCACCAAAAACACATAGGCAACCGGGCTAGCAAAATAGCTTGAAAATTCGCGCCGGAAAATTGTCTTAACCGCACCCATTTATACGTCCTTCTCCGTCAGTTGACGGAACACATCATCCAGCCGACCGGGGTCAACAGTATATTGGCTGACCTGCCAGTTACTCACCGCAGCGATGTCACCGATCGTGTCAGCAATGTCACCGCCACCGCGCGCCAAAATGGTTAACCGCATCAGCTCGCCTTCATGGGCCGCCTCGACACCAGCAACCATTTTGATGCCTTTAAGTGCGGCTGCTGCTTTTTCAGCATTCTCCAGCGGCAATAACATGGTGACAGCATTTTTGTATTTAGACCGTGCCCGCAACTCGCTGGGTTTGCCGTCAGCAACAACCATACCGCGGTTAATAATCACAGCCCGATGACACAGCGCATCAACTTCTTCGAGAATATGGGTCGAAATAATTATCGCTCGGTCAACTGACATAGCCTCTATCAACCGCCGAACCTCATGTTTTTGGTTAGGGTCAAGACCATCTGTCGGTTCGTCCAAAATAAGCACATCAGGAGCATGCAATATAGCCGCCGCCAACCCGACCCGACGCTTAAAACCCTTGGACAACGTTTCGATCCGCTGCTCCATCACTTTTTCAAGGTTCACAGCGCTGGCTGCGCTTTCAATTACGTCCTCTGCCTCGCGCCCGGTAATGCCGTGGGTTTCAGCAATAAACATCAAAAAGGACCGCGGCGACATTTCGCCGAACAGCGGCGCGCCTTCAGGCAAATAACCGATGCGCGCCCGCGCGCGCTCATTTTCAGATGTTACCTGCTCGCCGCAGATGTAAGCCGTACCGCTGGTCGGTGCCAAAAAGCCGGTCAGCATTTTCATGGTCGTGGTTTTGCCAGCGCCGTTAGGGCCCAGAAAGCCCAAAACTTCGCCTTTTTTAACGCTAAGCGAAATATCGTCTACCGCTTTCAGGTCACCAAAATGCTTACTGAGATTACGGGCTTCCAAAAGAATATCGGCCACACAGTGTTCCTTTTTGAACTATTCTTCAATTCGATTGGGGTCTATCGCCTGATATACCTGAAAATTGGCGGCTTGCAAGGGTTGAGCGCCAAAATGCCACTATTAATTCAGACTGCTCTTGGCGCATTCTTGGCCAAGCCATCAAATTGATCAAACATACGGTCCCGCCAGACCCGCAGCTCAACGCTTTCCACAATAGGGTCAAAGTTACTGATAATATGAGGCCACATCAAGCTGCCCATCACGCAATAATCGGCAAATGCAGGTGCCTTGCCTGATAAATATTCGTTGTTTTGAAGAATCGATTCAAGCGGGCCAAAATTTGCCTTAAACGCCGCCCGAAGCTCGTCGCGGCCAGCGCGCATATCCTCAATTTTACGCCCTCCAAGCCTTGGTTCTCGAGTGGTCCTGAAATACTCTTGGTTCGCTTCATCTAGCGCTTCATAGATATCAGTCACAATCATGGGAAACATTGGCATGACAATGTTGCGGTCGACCCAATTGTTAACAATCACCGACTGCTCCGCTGCCAAAGGAGTTTCAAACAAGGGATTGCCGGAAAAATTCACTTCCAGATATCGAGCAATATCCAGGCTTTCAGACACCCACTTCTCGTCGTGCTTGATAACAGGCACTGTTTTCACGCCCGAGCCAGCGAGCGCTGATTTATCGGTAAAAGTAACCGTTTCGGTCTGATGGGGGATGGCCTTGTGTGCCAGCATCAATTTTATCCGCCACACAAACGGACTAAAGCATACGTCCGATTGCGCCCCACAAAGTTCATAAAATGTCAGCATGGTACCCCCTTATCGCCGAATAGTGTCACCGCTGGTGCGGCCAAATTATTCGACACTTTAGCCACTGGTTTGCAGCAGGTCTACAGCCCAATAACACATGCAAGAAATGGAGTTGTGGTTGAACAGAAAACTGGCCCGGCCGGGGGACAAGAGAACCTGGAGGTCAGGGGGACCAAGGAACGCAACCGGTCGGACCAGCAGAGGCCAACAAAAAAAATATGGGCCGCGATTGCGGCCCATAAATGACTGAATTATGGCCAAAAAAGGCCAAACGGTATTTTGCTCACGTCAGACGTAGTCCTTAGCGAAGCACAACGTCGCCAGAACCCATAGAGCGTGACTTAACCTTTTCAGGTTTGCCCCAAACCGTCACATCACCGGATCCCATAATGCCCACGTCAACACTCTCATTCAGCGTCGCGCTCACATCGCCCGAGCCCATGATACTAATGTCACCACTTTTGCAAGCCATCTTCCGTCCACTGACATCGCCGGACCCTTTAACTTCCACATCCAGTGTATTGCATTCACCAGACGCCGCAACGTCGCCGGACCCTTTGATATCGATTGAAAGACGGTCCGCCTTGGCATCGATCAACTCAATGTCGCCAGATCCATTAACATTGGCTTTAAAGTCACCACCGCTAAGGCCACGAACTTCATAGTCGCCCGAACCATCAACTCGCACCGCCTCAAGGCTTTTAACAGTGATATCAACTCGCAGCACATCGATGTTGCGATAACCGCGCCAATTTTTCTTATGTTCAAGTTCAATATGCAGCGTGTCACCGCGCACCTCGGTTTCGACTTTGTCGATAATATCGCTATCGGCCGTCACTTTCACCGACTGTTCTTCACCAACAGTTACATAAACCTCGAACGAGCCTTTGTTGCGAATGCTGGTAAATGTGTCCAGCGCGCGCATCTGCTCAGAAGCATCGTCGGCGGAAACGCCAACAACGCCCAATCCAGTCATGATTGCCGCACATGATACGGCTTTGATCAGAGTTTTCATCTGCAATTCCCTCATAAATTTAACGTATGTTTATGGCCAAAAGCCGGATTATTTAATCGAGATACTCGATAGACCGCCGGAATGTTTGCGAACATCTTTCGGATCACCGTAGACCGAAATAGACGCAACACCAGCAACATTGGCATCAATGCTTTGGCTGGCAAATACGGTTGCAGAACCTGCACCCTTTACGTCCACTTCAACATTTTCGCATTTCAGGTCATCGGCATCAATATCGCCAGCGCCTTTAACATCCAGTGTCAGCGTGCCGCATGTGCCTTCAATATCCACTTCAGCTGCGCCGCGAATATCAATTGACAAATCATCGCTTTTGATGTCGCGCAATTCACCATCTACCGCACCGAGAACTTCAAGTTCTTTCAGCTCAGGCATGGTGATAGTAACCTCAACATTGGTATTGTTCCAAAAGCTACGGCGGCCATTATCATCCATGTCGATAATAAGTGTGTCACCATCAATTTCGGTGATTACATCAGCCAGACGGTTAGCCCGCGATTCAATATGGACAGAAAATTCCTGGCCTGCCGTCAGCTCAAGGTCAATGGCGCCTTTAACTTGGATTTTGGTGAAGCCGGAAACGTCGCGATCTTCACTGGCGCGACCTTTGCGATCGTCGTCATGCGCCATTGTGGCGGAGCCTGCAACTGAATAGCCAACACTGGCTGCGATACCCGCTGCCAAAAAGGCGGCAAGCGTTTTACGCCCAAGCGACGGGCGGTTGTAATAGGATTGAGTTCCCATTGGTTAGATCCTCTCTGTTAACTGTCGTTTATTTTATTATTATTGTTTAGGTTTTTCGTTTTTATATGAACCCATAGATAAATATTCCATTTCAATAGTTCAAGGTCAAGGGTGAAGCCAAATTTGGCCACTTTGGCGCGTAAAACGCACTGCTCACCGTAAAATTGACTAAAAACTCGCCAAACTGGAGGCTAATCTCAATGTTACCACACGCGATGCGCAGGCCGAGTCGCGTTGCACAGGCCGGTCAAAAATCCATGCAAGACTATTTGCTTTTTGAGCTAATCTGGCCCACAATCAGCTATCTTTGAGGGGTATATGGACGATATTTTATTGCATCATGGGCGTAATATAGAGGGCAGCAGTGCAGGCTCGACGCACCTCAAACGTGACGCAACCGTTTATTTTGTCCGCACTGAGTTGACACAAATTCTCAATATATATGGCCGGTTGGTCGCGGCGGGCGAATGGCGCGATTATGCTATTGATCATATGAAAGAGCAGGCCGTGTTTTCGGTGTTCCGCCGGACCAGTGATGTGCCTCACTATAGAATTATCAAGGAACCGGGGCTCGCGAACATGCAAGGCGCCTGGCGAATAGTTGGGGCAAATGGCCAAATTCTGAAACGCGGCAAAGAACTAAAAGCGCTACTGCGCTATTTTGACCGCCATTTGCTAAAAGCTGTCACGTAAACCGCCACTCAGACCGCTTCATTAAGCACCACCGTTTTTCCTGTCAGTCAAAACAGTAGACTTGATCAGGTGATCCAGATCCTGCCAGTTGATCGGCTTAGCGGCGCAAGCCTGAATACCAACCTGTTTATATTCCTCTACGTGGGCGGCAGCGGCATCAGCCGTGAGCGCAATAATGGGAATATTGCACCAATCATTTTTGGATGCCCGGATTTTTCTTGAGGCACTGACCCCGTCCAACACCGGCATGTGAATATCCATCAATATTAAATCGAACCCATTGGCCCCCGACGTGTCAGCCGCAGCTTCCACCAAAGCATCTATGGCCTGCTGGCCATCTGACACCAAACTAAGCTGGTAACCAAAGCGGTCCGTAAGGAATTTCTTCAACATCATTTGATTGACCGGATTGTCCTCAGCAGCAAGAACGCGAATATCTTTGGCCACCAGATCAGTAACAGCTTTTTGTTCACTAACAACAGTTTCGCTTTCCGTCTGCGCCCGGTCATAAACCGCTTCAAAATAGAAGGTACTGCCGAAACCCTTTTTGCTGGCGCACCACACTTTTCCGTCCATCAGTCCGGCCAATTTTTTACATATGGAAAGCCCCAGGCCAGTGCCTTCGGATGACCGACTGCGCGTGCCTTCAGCCTGGTAAAATGGCTGAAACAGCTTTCGCCGCTCCGCAGGCGTAAGGCCAAGGCCGTCGTCGCGGACAGCAAAACTGATGAACACTTTGCCGGTGCCTGCAACCCCGTATGTCTCGTCCACTTCGGCGCGCAGCGCTACCCCGCCCTGCTCGGTAAATTTGGTCGCGTTGGACCGGAAATTATTCAAAATCTGGGTAACCCGGACCGGATCCATCATCAAAAACAGGTCAGGATCACTGTTTGTCGATAGCGAGAATTTTAGCCCTTTGGCTTCCGTTGCCTTTTTATGAGTTTGGGACAATTCTTCAATCAAATCCGCCAGCTTCACTGGCTTGGGATGAATGTCAAATCTGCCAGCTTCCATTTTGGAAACATCCAGAACGTCCGACAGAACGGTCAGTAACTGGTCACTGCTGTTTAGGGCGATTTGCGACAGGCGTTTGCGCTCACCAGCATCCTCCTCATCGCCCAACAACTCCAGAACGCTGGTAATGCCGTTAAGTGGTGTGCGGACTTCATGACTAATTAGCGCTAAAAAGTCAGATTTGGCTGCGTTAGCCTGGTCGGCTTCATCTTTGGCCAACACAAGTTGCTCTTCGCGGGCTTTTTGCACGCCGATATCCTGGTGGGTTCCGACAATTCGCAGCGGCGAACCGTCTCGGCGCCGGCTAACAATTTTGCCTCGACTCAAAATCCAGATCAGGCTGCCATCTTTGCGCACCATCTGAAACTCGTCTTCCAGAAAACCGTCACCCATCGCAACATAATCTTCCACCCCCTGCTCGTAATCGATCACATCGTCTGGGTTACAAAGAATCGACCAAGTGTCATAAGAATGGGGAAGTTCAAATTGTTCGTAGCCCAGCATTTTCATATACTGCCGACTGAAGTAGACTTCGCCTGTTGCCACATCCCAGTCCCACAAGCCATAATCAGCACCGTCGACCGCGAAGCGCAGCTGGTCCCTCTCGCGCAGCAAACGCCCGGTTTCCTCCTCGGTTGAGGGCGCGATCTTGCGAATGATGACCACACAGCACAGCCCAGGCTGACTGAGCGGCGCGGCGCTCCAGCGCATAATGTTTTTCTCGTCCTGCAAACTGCCCAAATCGGCAAGCTCGTCACGAATCGAGGTGCCAGCAGCCAAAACTTCTAAATCTGATTTGTTCAGGAAATTCTGACATATGTCGAAATGCGAAAGTCCGATCAGGTCTGCGGCTTTTTCAGCACCCAGTGTCTTTGCCCATATGTCATTTACTTCAACATAGTGCCCGTCATGGTCAAGCGAAGCAGCGCCAACCGAGAGCGCATCAAGCACCAGATCGGCCAGCGACCCGTCGGCCTCCTGCCCCGGCGGCGGCTCAGTCCTGTTAGCCAACTTCGTCAATTAATACGTATCCTCATCAACCAAATGTTAGCTCCATCCAGCGCCACACTTATAAGTATAGTGTATTTCAACTCCAGTGTAGATAACAATCAGTTAGCAAAACATTTACAACTGACCCATTTATTAACAAAAGCCAGAATAGACTAATGGCAATATCTTATTGGGAAAACTTCGTAAGTTGAGGCGTAGCTGGCGCCGAAACTGAATCATAAAGCTTCGTACGCGAACGCAGCTCCTCTGGATCAACGTAAATATGGCTGCGCAACCTGCTTCAAAAAGGGTCCAAACCAAACCGTAGAAATAGTGCGTTAGAAAATATCGAGAATACTTAAATAAAAACCGCCGCACATGATGCGCGGCGGGAAATACGAACTTGAAAACGCTAGAGACACATCTTTAAGCGGCTCTTATTGACGCAAGAAAATTGTCCACTTCATTTTGTAGCACTTCCGAGTTTTGAGCGAGTTCACCTGAAGCTTCAAGAACCGTCGATGCCGACGAGCCTGTCTCCTCTGCAAGCGAATTCACATTGGTAACGTTATCAATTACGTCCTGCGTGCCAGCCGCCGCTTCCGCGGCGTTGCGGCTGATCTCCTGCGTGGTTGCAGACTGCTCTTCAATCGCCGCAGCAAGAGCCGTGGATATTTCGTTGATCTCAACGATAGTTTTGTTGATGTCCTGCACCGCATCAACAGCACCCGTAGTAATTGATTGCATGCTGTTAATTTGCGCTGCGATCTCTTCGGTCGCACTTGCAGTCTGGCTTGCAAGAGATTTTACCTCGCTTGCTACAACAGCAAATCCTTTGCCTGCGTCGCCTGCACGCGCTGCCTCAATCGTCGCATTCAGCGCAAGAAGATTGGTTTGATCGGCAATGTCGTTAATCAGATTGACAATTTCTCCAATTTTCATACCTGCTGCCGAAAGTTCCTCAACTCTAGTTTCAGCGTTAGTTGCGGTTGTTACCGCTTTACCGGATATCTCGGACGCGTTGGTAACCTGATGAGAAATTTCCGAGATCGAAGCGGACATTTCCTCCGCCGCAGCAGCAACAGTTTGCACATTTGCTCCGGCTTGCGAGGTGGCAGATGATGCCGTAACGGCTTCCTTACGTGTGTTGCCTGCGGCTTCAGACATAACTTCAGCCGTGGCATTTAATTCAGTTGCCGCACTGGAAACGCCTTGCAAAACACCAAGTACACTGTCTTCAAAAGACTGCGCCATTTGAAGCTGTTCCTGCTTGTTTTGGTGCCGAGATGCCTCTCTCGCTGCGGCTTCGTCTTCAAGGCGTTTTGCCTCAACCCGCTGGTCTTGTTCGCGGCGTTCGGCCTCGGCCTTCTCTGTGGCCAACCGGCTTTCTTCCACTTCTTTTTGCAGGCGATCATTTTCGATACCTGCGTCTTTGAATATTTCAACAGTCCGCGCCATATCACCAATTTCATCGCTGCGATCAAGACCCGGAATGTCTGTGCTGTAATCCTTATTGGCTAATGCCTGCATAACTGACATCATTTTTTTAAGCGGTCCAACGATAGAGCGCCCTGTCATAACTGCAGCAACAATCGAAATAATCAGACCAGAAATTAATAGCACCCACTCAAGTGTCTGAAGCGAGCTGATAGTTCCCTGTTGAAGGTCAACATCGTCACTCAACAAACGACGCTGGTTATTGGTCATACCACCACTACGGCTGCCGTCGTCCGCCTTGGGACCAGCTAGAATAGTTAGAAGTCTGCCTGCTCGCGGCGCAGCTTCAGCAACAAGCGTATAATTGGCCATGTTCCATTGGTCGGACGCCCTGATATCAAACATCTGCTGCGGCAACGGAGCAAACTCCGCACGATTGGCCGCGAATTCATCAAAGGCTGTACGCTGCGATGGCGTCAGTAGCCGGCGGCTATTGGTGAGGTCGGTGAAACGGCGTTCGTTTTTGGCCCACAATGTTTCAAACTTAGCCCGAAAGTCATTACTGCCAGTCAACAACATCGCGCGAATATTCGCCAATCCCAGCCCGGTTGTGCCGCGCACGTCAGCCATAATACCCAACAATGCCTTGCGTTCACGAGTGGCCGCCAGCGTTGCTTCTTCATCAATCATCTGCGTAATCCGCGCGACCATGATTGCGGCGCGCGGCGCGGCTTCATTCAGCAGTATTTTAACCGCCGGTTGCTCATCTGGCGATTTGGCAATCGCCTCTACCTGAGCTTGAGCGGTTTTAAACTCGGTAAGAATAGCTTTAAACTCTGTCCAGGTTTTAACATTGGCGGGATTTGTCCAATTTTGTGAAAGCCGATCCATCTGTGCACTATTTTGCTCAATACTGTTCCAGACCGCGGCACGTTCTTTCTTAAAAGCTTCGTTGCCCGTCAACATCCAACCACGCAGGGATGCCAGTGAAGCGTTGATGTCACTGACCATCAGGGAACTTGATGCAGATGTCGGAACACGCAGATTAGCAACTCGGCCGATTCCGGTTGAAACATCGCTGATGTAAGAAATAGTAATACCAACGGCAACAACCAGCGTCAGCAGAAGTATACCAAATCCAGCATAAAGCTTTTGCTGAATGTTAAGGGACAGTTTTTTTAATCCACTCATAGTCGGCTCCTAACCACTCGCACGGAACATCGACCCCCAAGAGATACTTTTTTTGAATTTAATTAGGTAAAATTACTATCTTTGGCTTAAATATTAGTTAATAATTCTTATCGGATAGGTAGTATAAGTACGAGGCTAGCGGGCATTGCACTTGGAAACATATGCATCGTACGCCAGATCATCTACAGACAGCGATTATGCACGGCCAGTAACGAAAACATATCGCTGCTGCCATGCGTTGAAGTCGAAAATCACGCAAAAGGTCTGATTGCTAGAATAGAAGGTCTGATTGTTAGAATAATGGTGCCCCCGGTCGGAATCGAACCGACACTCCCATAAGGGAACGGGATTTTGAATCCCGCGCGTCTACCAGTTCCGCCACAGGGGCCCGTTTCGGAGAGTGGGTAGTACGGCGGCGCATCATAGTCAGCTTTATCGCCGCGTCAAGCGCACATTCGCATACCCGTTGCACACCCGCAAATAAACCACTGTTTGATTGTGTTCGGCTCCGCTGGTTGCTATGCAAAGGCTGAATTAAAACTAGGATTTCCGCACGTGATTAGACCCCTTTACGAATGGACACTTAGCAAAGCCCAAAGCCCCGCCAGCGAAAAATGGCTGGCAGGCATATCCTTCGCCGAATCCAGCTTTTTCCCGCTGCCCATCGACCTGATGCTGATCCCCATGATTCTGGCCAACCGGATAAAGGCATGGCGGCTGGCCACCATCACGCTTATCGCGTCAGTATTAGGCGGCATTGCAGGCTACGCCATCGGGGCATTTTTCTATGAGGTTGTTGGCAAACCAATCATCGATTTTTACGGCTATCAGGAACAGTTCATCACCCTGCAGGACACGTTCGCCGAATGGGGTGTTTTGTTCGTTCTGGTGGCGGGCTTCACGCCCATTCCGTTCAAGCTGGTGACGATCACCGCTGGTGCAGTTTCCATGAACCCGCTGCTATTTGTATTGACCTCAATCCCGGCGCGCGGGGCACGCTTTTATCTGGTGGCAGCGCTGTTATGGAAATTCGGCGACCCTATCAAAGACTTCATCGAGAAACGGCTGGGTCTTGTTACCACCGCCATGATGGTGCTTGGCATCGGCGGTTTTGTCGTGATCAAATATATATAAAGGCGCATACAATGAGCTCACCCCTTTTGTCCTTGCCACAACGTGACCCGATTTTGTTTTCCGGTATTGCCGCAACCCTGATTTTGGCGGCGGCGTTTGGTTTTCAGCTGGCTGGTTACCACCCATGCGAAATGTGCTGGTGGCAGCGCTATCCCTATATGGCGATCATGGCGGTTGCACTGGTTGCCACGGCTGTGCCCAGCATTCCGCGCAAGCCAACCCTATTGTTGCTGGCACTGTTATTTGCTGTTGATGCGGGGCTTGCCGGGTTTCATGCGGGCGTGGAACAGCGCTGGTGGGAAGGCATTACAACCTGTTCAGGCTTCGTGGGCGTGACCGACAGCGTCAACGATGCGCTGGACGCTATTATGAATGCACCGCTGATACGGTGCGACGAAATAGCATGGTCCTTGTTTGGCATCTCCATGGCGGGTTATAATTTCGTTCTGGCTACGGCAATGACAGTGTTTTGCCTGCGCCGCTAAAGGAACAGCTAACTCACAGGCTCAAGCATGTCCGACACTAAACCCAGATTAAGTGACCAGCCAATTCCCGGAGACCGCTCGCGCATGGAAGAAACCGAGCGCATGGTACGGGTGGATCATGCCGGCGAGTTTGGGGCCGTCCGCATTTATGCGGGCCAGCGTGCGATACTCGGTGAAAACCACCCGAAAGCCGAATTGCTGCGCCACATGCACGATCAGGAGAAGGTTCATCTGGCCAAATTTGACCAGATCATCAACGAACGCAACGTGCGCCCGACCATCATGGCCCCCTTGTGGGACATCGCCGGTTTTGCGCTTGGCGCCACCACCGCGCTGATGGGTGAGAAGGCCGCCATGGCCTGCACACAGGCGGTTGAGGAAGTGATCGACGAGCATTATGAAAGCCAGCGCGCTAAGCTGAAAGACCAAGACCCGGAACTGGAAGATGTGATTGAAACCTTTCAGGCCGAAGAAGTGGAACACAAGCGTATCGCCGAGGAAAACGGCGCAGAAGAAGCAGTTGGATACCCCGTGTTGTCGGCCACCATCAAGGCCGGTTGCCGCGCTGCTATCTGGATCTCTAAGCGGGTATGAAGTCGTTGGTACGGCGATTTAAGCAGCTGCCTTAACGGCTATTGAAGCCCGCTTACCAATTTTTAGCTTCAAACACCTTCACCGGCTTTGCTTTGGCTTGGGTATAATTATCAGGCGGGGCTTCCGGTGCGCTGGCATGCTTCCAGCGGCCATCGGCTGAAATATGCAAAACCTCGGTGTCCGGATCGGCGGTGCCGATTGTTCGGTCTTTCATCTTGTTCCAGACCATCGCCTTGTACATAAAACTAGACGAATCTCTGAGTTCACCGAACCAATTGGGATGAATGCGCAGTTCAACATACGTGCCGTCAAACTTCAGGCCGCGCTCATAAGCGCTATTGATCATCCACAAAAGCGCGCGGTCCGACAGACCACCGTCGGCATAACCACCGCCGACGTTAGAGTGCACACCAGGGAACCAGGCCTGCAACAGGCTTGGTGGTCCGCCAGATTTTCCGGGCTCCAAAGCGTAGGCTTGAACGGGCCGCGCCGTTCGTTGATAGCGACCGCGTGATAGGCGTGGCTGATATGCCCGCCGAGCGTTACATCATGAAAACCACTGCGCTTTCTGGTCCACCAGCCCAGCGGCCCGGTTGTTGGCACACCCAGCGCACCAACCGTGTCCCAAACGCCGATGAAATGTACCTTTCCGGTGTGGGCGCTGTACGCCGTCTTAAAAACGGCGGCCAACCCTTCGCGCTCGGCTTTCTTTTTGCAGCGGTAGGCCGTTTTGGCCTCATCGATCAGTTTGTCTGTTGCCTTAGCGCCTTCCGGCGGCTGTGCAATACCACACACGCCGATCAAGCCTGCTAGGCTGCGCGCGGTGAAGGCACCGCGGCTGAAACCAAACAAGTAAATTTTGTCATCAGGCTGATAATTTTCCACTAACCATCGGTAGGCCTGCAGGATATTTTTCATGATCCCCTGGCCAGTGATACCGCCAATAAATTTATCGACCGCACCGCCAGTGCCAACGCCGGTATCGTAATATACCAATTGGGTCAGATCAGGGGTGACCCTACCCTGATCAATCGCGCGCGCCATCTTGACCACATTGCTGGGCACCTGACGTCCGCGATCTTTCTGATCAGGCGTGTTCCAGGTGCCATCTAGGCAAATAACCAGATTTCGCATTACCTCTACTCCTCATTTTGCGCCTTCCAAAGATCATATACCATGATCAGGATTTTGGGCGCGTGATAGAAATCACGCATTCGGGTGCAGTATTTATTCTGCCGTCGCAGTGCTATAGCGACTTTTTTCCATAAAACGAGCAATGCGCTTTTCCACATTGGCCTTGATGTCCATATAGAACAGTTGCCAGTCGTATGAGTGATACAGTTCACGGTCATCGTCGCGTGCAAACACATTGTTGAACTGGCTCTCAATGAACAAAGTACCGCCTGCATTGCACTGTGCCCAGGTAAGACCTGGAACAGGCTCGGCAAGCTGATCGTAGGTCACGCCGCTGTTGCGGTTCAAAAGCAGGTCCAGCGCATCAAAAGTTGTTGCAAGTGGCATCGCGCCTTTGTGCGCAATTTTCTCAACTCGCTCGGTGTCCGGTTTCCAGCTTATAGGGTTTACGCACAGCGTTTTATCACCGCTAGTCCATTCCCAACCAGTTTTATACCAATGTGAGATAGTTCCGGTAACATCACGGCCCGGACCCGCATCACCAAAGGTGTCATAAGTGACGAAACAACCAGTTTGATCAGCACTTTGGCACAAGCCGATAGACGCCAGGCCTCGCTCGAGCTTATCAGCTGAAAACCAGAAGCCAATTGGATAAGCGGCAACCAACATATCCTGCAGCGGTGTTTGGTCTACACGCGTTTCCATCAGCCTGAAGGCATGCAATGAACCCTGGCTGTGCCCAGCGATAATGAAGGGGCGTGTAGGCTCTCGGTCCGCCAGAAAAACATCGAAGGCGGCTTCAACATCGCGGTATGCCAGCTCAAGCGCTTTGAAGCTGTTTTCTTTGGCCAATTCTTCCGGGTCAGTGGGTTTGCCAAAAACGGTTATGTGGGCTTCGCGGTAACGCGGTGCATAAAAGCGGCAACAATCATTGAAAATAGTACCATGGCCAGCTAGCACCGTTTCCAGTGTTTGAGCTGCATTTTCAGCTAGGTCCATCGACGAATTCCATTCACCAGGACCGAAATAAGTAGTGGGATGCACGTAAAAAACATCAACTTCTGCATTGGCAGGATTGGCAGGCGCCCCAGTCAGTGTCAGGTCTGCTGTATCCTTAATGTCCGGGTGTGATGCCCATGACGCCAGATCACTATAATTTGGTCGGTCAGGTAGGTTGGCCGTGTCGAAGCTGTCCGGCGGGCCCAGGCGCGCCGAAATTAGCTGGTCACGAAACAGCACCATTGCAATGAAAAGAACCAAAATCACACCAACAACCTTGGCGCTTGTTTTCAGAAGTTTCTTCACTGATTTCGCTCTCCGCTTACCCTAAAACAGCGGCCTGAATAGCAAATATAGTACCAGGATGCACCTAATGAATTTAGCTCAAGACTTCGGCACAAGAGTTAACCCAGGGATTAACGCAGGGTAACCGATCCGTTCGGCGTGCTTATTGTCAGCCAGATGTTTGGCTTACCCGCTGGTTGCAATACGATCGGTAGCATATTGGCCTCAACGAGGTCCCGAAGTTTGACAGAATCCGGATGAGCAATGGTCAATTGCACAATCACAGCGCCCTTGGCCGATGTCACCGCTGGATGAGGCTGGCTTAACCAGTTGATGACAAATTGGAACTTGTCATCGCCGAAGTTCAGGCCGGAAAGCGCCGCAGTTTGCCATGACAATTGACTGCCGTCAGGTTTAACACGGCCACCTTCCCGGCGTTCGCCCAATCCCAGCGCCTGAAGCGCCTTGGGCGGCGCATTCAGGTCGGTAGAAAAGGCAAAGCCTGCCACATGTTCTCGTGCGTAAGACTTGGCCTGATCACCCAAATCAGCCACCGCTGCGCCTTTTTTGGGACCAACTATTTCCAAATAAGTACAAGGCCCCAAAGACACCAGATAATTGGCAGTAACACCGTTGGTATGTTCCCCACCATACACCGGTTTGATACCGGTAAGTTTGGTGAACCGCTTGGCGTACCCTTCAAGGTCGGGTACAGCCCAGATAACATGATCCAGTGACACACCGTCTGCGCCGCAAGCGTTACTTTGAGCATGTGTTTGTGCCTGCAGCGGCATTGCCACCACAAACATCAGTGCTGAAAAATAGGCAAATAATTTATGTTTCAAGTTCTGCATCCCAATAAAGATAATCCCGCCAGCTTTCGTGCAGATAGTTAGGCGGAAATAGCCTGCCATTGGCGTTAAGCTCGTGGGTGGTTGGTCGGTAAGGAAACCTTCTTGGGTGCATCTGCGACTGCTTGGGTGTGCGCCCACCCTTTTTCAGGTTACACGGCGAACAAGCGGCGGTGATGTTGGTCCAGCTGGTTTGCCCTCCCTGACTGCGCGGGATCACGTGATCAAATGTTAACTCGTCCAGCGAGCCACAATATTGGCACGAAAACTGGTCACGCAGAAACAGGTTAAACCGGGTAAAAGCAGGATACTCGGGCTGACGAATATATTTCTTCAACGCAATAACACTGGGCAGGTTCATTTCCATCGACGGCGAATGCACAATGGTGTCATAGGTTGATACGATATCCACGCGATCCAAAAACACCGCCTTCAGTGCGGTTTGCCAGTTCCATATACTAAGCGGATAATAGCTCAATGGCCGGTAATCAGCATTCAATACCAATGCTGGGCTGGTTTCTGGTGTTGGCAGTCTGGGCGCAAATGCAACACCCATAATCGTTCCCCCGATCACTTTACCCAGTGCCGCAAAGGAGAGCCGATACTCATTATCGGCCCAGTTTGCTTCTCTGTTTTGAAGCTCTTTCCGACATGGTCTAGAATCAAGATACAGTGTTACATGCGTATGACAAGCCATTATATAGTGTGGAATAAATGACAACCACCCTGTCGCGGTGGCGACTTTAGAGCCCGAACCAGCAACCTTTTTTATTGCACCTCATGAGAAAACCAGACCAGGTACTTTTAACTTTGGTCAGCGTCGCCCATAATGGCTGAGCAATGATCGCTATACACCCAGCTGCTGGGCGCTGCACCATATGTCGGGAAATTCTATGGTATCCAATAAGTTTGTAACCCGGTTTGCTCCCAGCCCCACCGGGCGTTTACATTTAGGGCACGCCTTCTCCGCTCTGGTGGCTTTCAAGCAAGCGCAAGCGGCAGGCGGACAGTTTCTGTTGCGCATTGAAGACATCGATCGGGGGCGCTGTCGCGCTGAATTTATCGATGCAATTTATGAAGACTTGGCATGGCTTGGGCTAACTTGGGGCATGCCGGTCCGGGTGCAATCCGAACATTTCGCGGACTATCAGACAACCCTTGAAACGCTGATAGACAAGGGTGTTGCCTACCCATGCTTTTGCACGCGCAAGGACATCCAAAAGGAGATCAAACGCGCGCCCTCCGCTCCCCACGGACCTGAGGGTGCGATTTACCCCGGCACGTGCCGCGATGCTGATAAAACAGCTGCAAATGCCCGTATTGACGCTGGCGAGGCGCACGCCTGGCGACTAAATCTTGATGCTGCGCTGGCGATAACAGGGCGAAACCTGACATGGAACGACAAAAAGCGCGGGATAATTTCTGCTGAACCTCACATATTGGGCGACGTTGTTTTGGCACGCAAAGACACGCCGACCAGCTATCATTTATCGGTGGTATGCGATGATGCCCTGCAAAATATCACCCACGTTGTACGCGGAGAAGATCTGTTTCACACCACTCATATTCATGTGGTTCTGCAAAAATTGTTAGGTTTGCCAACGCCCCTTTACCACCACCATAAATTGCTCACCGATAGCAACGGCAAGCGGTTTGCAAAGCGGGATAAATCAGCAACACTGGCACAACTGCGAGCCGACGGCATCGATCCAAAAACGTTGCTCGCTTTCATTATGGATGAAACAGACAGTTAGCGTCTGTTTACTTGTTGGACAAATCTATGTCCGGCAACGCTGGTGCAGCGGGCCATTTTAAGTCACTGCGTGCTTCGAAAAAGAAGTTGTTTCCGGTCCAGTCAAAGTCGATGTCGCCGACAACCACATTGCCGCGTAGAACCGGCGCGGGCATCTTTGCGTGGAGATTAAGAAATTTGGAACCACCTTCACGGTCTGAGATAATAACATTTTTTTCCAGCCGCAGGTTGTTCAGAGCATATTCCTGCTTTTCCATACCGTAAGCTAAAATATACCAGTTGGCGGTGTTTGCACCCTCAACCAGCAAACTATTACGTATCACCGCATTGCCGCCATTGGGAATATCGATCAAATAGCTATCGTCCCCCAAAAGCGAGGCAACAACGCAATTTTCAATCAATGTATGTTCGGCACGAGACTTGATGCCATGCCCCTGATCTTTGGAGCCTATTACTTGGGTGCGCCTGACAATCAACTGCTTAGCATCACCAATATACATTCCATGCGACCGGCCACTTTTGCCGTTACCTTCAAATATACTGTCTTCAATCAGAATTTTCTGGGACTTGCTCCAGGTTAGAATACCATTTTCATTGTGGGAAAAATTAACATTCCGCAGAGTCAGATTACCGCTTTCGTGTCTGATGCACGCGCCGTTTCCGCTGCCCACCTTCATATTGATGCATTTGATCCCCTCCATCGTTATATCGTCGGATTGAATAACAAACGCCGCTTTTCCCGCCACCGTAACGCCGTCAAAAACCACACCTGGATTGCCGGTAATCAAGACGCCATCATGGTTTTTTTAAGGGTAGCGCCTTCTTTGTATATACCGGCTCCAGCCGAACGATGCCGCCCGGCTTGACTGTATCAAACGCCTTTTGCAGTGACGGCATTAGAACACCGTCGGCATAGATGTTGCCTCGTTGCGCATGAGCGGCAACCGAACCAAAGGCAAAAACAAACAAAGTGAGTATAAGACGCATCATATCTCCTGACCTGCCATAGACAGTGCCATCCATTTCATAAACTTCCACGGCAACACGCTGGCCCGAACGAGGCAGTCCAATTGAGACACGGTGTCGCGGGGCAGCATCGAACCAGCTTTAGCATTGCCCAAGTTTAATGTGCCAGTATAGTAAGAACACTATAGTAAGGCCATATCATGTTTCAAGTGAGTCGAAAATGAAAGCTTTGTTCATCCTGGCGCTAATCTTTGCCCTCGCCACCCTGGGTGTTATGTTCACCGGAGCCATCACCATGGCCAAGGGCGGCGAATTTAACCGTAAATACGGCAATAAATTAATGCAGGCACGCGTTGCCATGCAATTCATTACCTTATTGTTGCTTGTCCTTGCCGCAGCAACAGCGTAACGACGGCTCTATGGTTAAACTGACCAAAATATACACGCGCGGCGGTGACGGGGGCGAAACCTCGCTCTCGGACGGCAAGCGCCTATCCAAAGACAGCGCCCGCGTAGCCGCCTACGGCACCGTCGATGAAGCAAATTCCGCGATCGGGATTGCCCGCCTGTCCACCAGGGGCGACGCCGACAGCATGTTAAGCCGCATCCAGAACGATCTGTTTGATGTGGGTGCTGATTTGGCTACGCCTGGCAATGATTTCACACCAAGCGAAATGATGCTGCGAACCACCGACGAGCAAGTTGTACGACTTGAAGCTGAAATCGACGCGGTCAACGCCTCACTGGGCGCACTCACAAGTTTCATCCTGCCGGGCGGTTCGAAGGCCAGCGCTTATTTGCATTTGGCCAGAACTATTGTCCGGCGCGCCGAGCGGGATGCAATAACCGCGTCAAAAGCCGAGGCAATCAACCCAATTGCAATAAAATATTTGAACCGGCTGTCAGACCACCTATTTGTTCTGGCAAGGCATCTGAACAATGATGGTGCCGACGATATATTATGGGTACCAGGAGCAAATCGTTAATCTGCCGAGTCTGACCTTTATTTTTGTCACCGTTTGGTTTTGGTCTTATGAGCAAAAAAACAACGTAAAAATATACGAAACAACGGTCTGGATTGACAGCTGCAAATCGATACGATATCGCTTTCTACCCTACTAATTCCAAGGGCTCCCGCACGCTTGCGAGGGTCTAAATTGCCAGGTTTTTGAAGCGCCTTTGCTTCAACAATAACTCGGGAGATTGAAACCCATGAAAATCATGGTGCCCGTTAAACGGGTCGTAGATTACAACGTGAAAGTTCGCGTGAAGTCTGACAACACCGGCGTCGAGCTCGCCAATATCAAAATGTCGATGAACCCCTTCGATGAAATCGCGGTGGAAGAAGCACTTCGTCTCAAGGAAGCCGGCAGTGCGGAAGAGATAACCGTTGTCTCCGTGGGCCCCAAGGCCGCACAGGAGACCATCCGAACTGGCCTCGCCATGGGTGCAGACCGCGGCATTCTGGTTGAACATGACGGTGACAGCGAACCGCTGGCCGTTGCCAAAATCCTAAAAGGCGTAATCGCTGACGAAAGCCCGGACATGGTACTTCTGGGCAAGCAAGCCATCGACGGCGACAATAACCAAACCGGCCAGATGCTGGCGCAGCTCATGGGCTGGCCACAAGGCACATTCGCCTCGGAAGTAGCCTTGGCCGATGGCAGCGTAAACGTCACTCGCGAAGTGGATGGCGGCCTTGAGACCGTGAAGCTTTCCCTGCCTGCCATCGTCACCACCGACCTGCGGCTTAACGAGCCACGCTACGCCAGCCTGCCTAACATCATGAAAGCGAAGCGTAAGCCAATCGATGAAAAAACACCGGCTGATTACGGTGTTGATATGGCGCCGCGCGTGACCACGCTGAAGGTGGAAGAACCACCCAAGCGCGAAGCCGGCATCATCGTCGAAACCGTGGAAGAGCTTGTCGCTAACCTTAAAGAAAAGGGAGTGATCTGATGACTGCTCTGGTAATTGTAGACCATGATAACGCAAGCGTAAAAGACGCCACGCTGGCCACTGTGACAGCCGCTAAAGCCTTCGGTTATGTGCATGCCATTGTGTCTGGTTCTTGCTGCGGTGATGCTGCCGCTGCTGTCGCAAACATCGACGGCGTTGCCAAGGTGTTGGTCGCCGACGACAGCACTTACGCTCATCCGCTGGCAGAAGAAATGGCCGCCATAGTGCTCAGCGTTGCTGATGGCTATGACGCTATCCTCGCGCCTGCGACGACGACGGGCAAAAACTTTCTGCCCCGCGTTGCTGCAGCCTTGGATGTGGCGCAAATCTCGGAAATTATCGAGGTCGTCAGCCCGGACACATTCAAGCGCCCCATCTATGCGGGCAATGCGATCGCCACTGTACAGTCGACTGATGCCAAAAAGGTCATCACCGTACGCGCCACAGCCTTTGATAAGGCAGCTACGGAAGGTGGTTCAGGTGTAGTTGAAGCCATCGGCTCGGCGGCATCTGTTGGTGTATCGTCCTTCGTGGGCTCCGAGCTGTCCAAGTCTGACCGACCAGAGCTGACCAGCGCCAAAATCATCATTTCAGGTGGTCGCGGCATGGGATCGGGCGAAAATTTTGCCATCATCGAAAAAGTTGCTGACAAGTTGGGTGCCGCCGTTGGTGCTTCGCGCGCAGCGGTGGACGCGGGTTTTGTGCCTAACGACTATCAGGTTGGTCAAACCGGCAAAATCGTGGCGCCAGAGCTCTATATCGCGGTCGGCATTTCCGGCGCGATCCAGCATTTAGCGGGCATGAAAGACAGCAAGATCATCGTCGCCATCAACAAGGACGAAGAAGCCCCTATCTTCCAGGTGGCAGACTACGGCCTTGTTGCAGATCTGTTTGATGCGGTCCCCGCGCTGGAAGCCGCGCTGTAGCAATCGCGCCACGCACCTTAACAAAGTGAAACGGCGCCTTCATATGGCGCCTTTTCTGTATATACTGATCCCATGATTAACACACACATTAAGACAAGACTGAGAGACAAAAGATGGTTGATACCGTAGGAATTATTGGCGCCGGGCAAATGGGTAACGGCATTGCGCACATCAGCGCGTTGGCAGGCATGAACGTTGTGCTCACCGACATGACCATGCAGCAGGCTGAGAAAGGCCTTTCGGTAATCAAGGGCAATATGGAGCGCCAGGTCGGCAAGGGCAAAATAACCGCCGCTGACATGGAAGCAGGCCTCACGCGCATCACCCTTGGTGACAGTAACGTCGCCCACGGCGACTGTGATCTGGTCATCGAAGCAGCGGCGAGAGCGAAGAGATCAAAAAAGCTATCTTCGCAGACCTGTGCCAACACCTGAAAGACAGCGCGCTCGTGGCGTCTAACACCTCGTCAATCTCAATCACCCGGCTCGCCGCCAGCACCGACCGCGCCGACAAATTCATGGGCGTGCATTTCATGAACCCTGTGCCGATCATGAAGCTGGTTGAGCTGATCCCCGGCATCGCCACCTCAGATGAAACCTTCGAGCGCTTTGCCGCCTTCACCGAAAAACTGGGTAAGACCACCGCCGTATCGGAAGACTTCCCGGCTTTTATCGTTAATCGCATCCTGATGCCCATGATCAACGAGGGCATCTATACGCTTTATGAGGGTGTCGGCAGCGTTGAAGCGATCGATAATGCCATGATGCTGGGCGCCAACCATCCCATGGGACCGCTAACGCTGGCTGATTTCATTGGTTTGGACACGTGTCTGTCTATCATGCAGGTGCTGTATGACGGCCTTGCCGACAGCAAATACCGCCCATGCCCGCTGCTGGTTAAATATGTGGAAGCCGGATGGCTGGGCCGAAAAACCGGCCGCGGGTTTTATGACTATCACGGCGATATGCCTGTACCGACGCGGTAGCTTCCGTAGTGAACAGTATCAATTTTCCGTACGCAATGCCTGGATCGTAATTGGTCCAAAGGACTACGCCGTTACACTAAATATTTTCCTTACATCACACAATAAGTCTACCAATTGAAGTAGAGGAACGATAAACTTAAAGCGACATTGTTAAGTTTATTTTTCTTTGCACGCTTTGGGGGCACTTATGCAAAAAGATCCAGTGGTAAACGCTTTGTTTGAGCGGCTGCATCCCGACGACATTAAAGCACTTGACACTATCGTTCCTGAATTAGACCACCCGTATGCGCAAGAGTGGTGTAAACCCACAAACAACATGGCTAGGTGGCGTGCCCTAACACTGAGGTTTTGCACGCATTTCCTACCTGAAAGTCGCCAGCGCACAATGCTCAGTGAAAAAATACCACCCAAAGGCATTCATATGATGCAAAGGGCAGATGCCTGGTTTGTCGGTGATTTCTATTCATCCAACATGGTTATCGAGTCACTCGCTAGTGCAAAAATCAAGTTGATTGACGGCAATAATTATTTGGATTTTGGTTGTTCTTCAGGTTCTCTCGTTAGGCCTTTGGCTGCCTTTAGTACAAAATCAAACTGGCACGGCGTTGACCCAGTAGGCGAATCTACACAGTGGGCATCAGAAAACTTGCCTCTTGGTACATTCAACCAATCGCCGCAGAGCCGTCCATTAAATATTGAGGACAATTGTTTCCGAGGTGTCACAGCAATTTCTATCTGGAGTCACTTTTCCGAAAAGCCCGCGCTGGATTGGTTTGAAGAAATGGCGCGGCTAATCATGCCAGGCGGCTGGTTGTTTTTCACCGCTCACGGCGTACAAACAATTCGCTGGGCCAAAAAACGGGCAAACCCAGAAACGCTTGAGCGTATCCGACTTGGCTTAAGACAAAATGATTATCACTTCGAAAATGTTTTTGGCGGCTCTGAGCATTATGGCCTTGAAACTCAGGACTGGGGGAATTCGTATCTTTCTCCGAAATGGGTTCTCAACAATCTCTCCGACAAATGGGATATGATTTTCTTTCAAGAGGGCAGAAATCAAGCCAACCAGGACTGCTACGTTCTCAAACGTCGATGGACATGAGGGTCTGCAAAACTAATCGAGGCGCTAAAGTAATCTCGTTTGAGCCATTTCGCGCTGAATGCTAGAAAACTTCTCAAACATCTTTGGGAAGGGCCGGGCATGGCTGATCTAAAAATTATCATCGGTAACAAAAATTATTCCACATGGTCGCTGCGCGGTTGGCTTGCTGCCATGCATACCGGCCTGCCGGTCGATGAGGTGAAAATCGACCTCTACACCCCCGGCTCAAAGGCGGAACTGCTGAGGCATTCGCCGTCGGGCCTTGTGCCTGCACTCCTTCACAAGGACATTGTGGTGTGGGACAGCCTCGCCATCATTGATTACTGCGCGCGCCTCGCACCGGGTAAATTCTGGTGGCCTGAGGATAATGCAGCATACGCCTTTGCCCGCTCAATAGCGGCTGAAATGCATTCAGGCTTCATAGCCCTGCGCACCCATGCACCGATGAATATCAAAGCAAAATGGTCAAGCCTAACGCTGGGCGAAAGCGTCGCCCATGATGTTGCCCGCATCGACACACTATGGTCTGAGGCCCGCGAGCGTTTCGGCAATGACGGAGACTTTCTGTTTGGTGGTTTCTCTGCCGCCGATATGATGTTCGCGCCGGTTGTGCACAGGTTCGAAACGTATGGAATAGATGTCAGCCCCACTGTCCGCACCTATATGGATGCTATGCTGGCCCAACCTCTGATGCAACAGTGGGCCAAAGAAGGCCGTGCAGAGACCGCCGTTATTGCAGCGGGTGAAGTGCCGAAAGACGCAACTCAGTTGGGGTAATTACCCCGAAGCGCTTGCTGCGCGTCAAAAAGCCTGTTTAAATTGCCACCGCTGGGCAATTTGGGAGGGACTTATGGGAAAGACCATAAAGCGATGGCAGCTATGGATTTTTTATGCCGCCTTCGCGGCAATCGCGGTTAGCCAGGCGGGCAACGAACCTCTGTTCTCGTCAAGCGGGCCTTATGCCGCCGGGAAATATATCGCTTGGGCCATTTACTTTGGCTTCCTGGGTTTCTCCCTTTACTGCACGTCACAAGAAAATTTCTTCAAAACTCTCGGCAAAATGACCCAAATGCATTGGGGCCGCCAAGTGGGGATTGATTTATACATCGGCCTACTTGTTCCGCTGTTCCTAATTTACCTTGTTGAAGGCTCGCTACTGACGGTGGCGCTGTGGTTCATCCCCATATTCATCTTCGCTAATTTAGCAACATTCCTCTATCTCGCCCTGAACTTTGTCACCATCGTCGCCCACTTCACGACTGCATGATGATGTATAGCTGTCGTGTGGTTAGCGCTCCGTAAACAGCAGTTTGGCGGCAAGGCCAAAAAAAACGACAGCAGCCGTTTTATTGATGACATTTTGCACTTTGGGAGTACGCGCAAACGCATCGCCCAACTTGCCTGCCACAACAGCAATCACGGAAAAAACCACAAGTGTCGCTGCAAAGAACACGCTGGCAAGTATCAGCATCTGGCCCTCTATGTTGCCACTCGCGGTGTCAATGAACTGTGGCAAAAACGCCAAAAAGAAAATCGAGACCTTGGGGTTGAGCGCGTTCATAATGATCCCGCGTCTATAGTAAGCCAGATCAGACATATGAGTTGATTTTTCCCCATCTGGCTCGCTAGCTTCCATAGGTGTCGCACGGAAGCTTTTCCATGCCAGATATAGCAGATAAGCAGCACCCAGAACCTTAAGTGTCGTGAACGCCGTTACAGAAACCTGAATGAGAGCAGCCAAACCAAAAACAACCGCAGCCGTGTGAAACAACAAGCCAGTTGCAAGCCCTAATGTTACCATTAACCCCGCCCGCGAACCATGCATGGCAGACTGGGTCAACACAAATATGTTGTCTGGCCCCGGCGCAAGTGAAAGCACAACGGATGTGGCGGCAAAGGCCGCCATAATTTCAAGTGTCATCAAGAGCAACCTTCACAATACGCATGATCATTTAACCTGTTTATGTGAATAGCTTCCCTATGGCAACACCGCCAAATTGGGAATTGCCACTACCCCAAACACCCAAAATTTTAATCTGACATATTAAATACCTTTGGTTATGCTGCCTGTTCTTTCATCATTGTGGCTCCAATTATTTATCAGGAATTATTTATGAAGACCTTGCTGCGTTCGCTGTTACTCGTTTGCCTGATTAGCTCCACTGCCCTCGCCGCCTCTGACGACGCTGTCGATGAGCTTGTGAAACGGATGGCAGACGAGGGAATCACAAACGTTCTGTTCCTGAACGACGCAGATCGTCGCATTGCTTTTGCTCATATTGACAGGGCAGCGGCCACACGCGCACTACCTGCGTCCCCGAAGCCATACCCGCTCAGTACAAATATTGACGAAAGCCTCAAAGGGCTAACGTACCGTGTTGACGGCGAGGAATTTGCGGTCAGTGATTTGCTGGCGCAGGAACCGCTTATGGGCATGGCCGTGGTGCACGGCGACACCATCAGGCTTGAGCATTACGCCACTGACCATAAGCCCGACAGCCGCTGGGTGTCTTTTTCTGTCACCAAGTCATTCACCTCCACCCTCATCGGCGCCGCCATTAAAGATGGTTATATCACCAGCCTTGATGACACTGTTGCTGACTATCTGCCTCGCTTACGCGGCACTGATTATGGCGGCGTCACTATCCGGCACATGCTGCAAATGGCATCAGGAATAGCGTGGAACGAAGACTATGCCGATCCAGACTCCGATGTTGCAAAAGCAGGCGGGCTTCAGGGAACAGCCCTAGCTAATTATCTCGGCAATCTCAAACGCGCACATGCCCCCGGCGAAGTGTTCAACTATAACACGGCAGAAACCAATCTGGTCGGCGAGATCCTTCGTGCCGCCATTGGCAACAGCGCCGCCGACTATATGAATACCAAAATATGGCAGGCCTTTGGTATGGAACATGATGCCACTTGGCTGCTGACCGAACCTTTCGGTGTTGAGACAGGCGGTTGTTGCATCAGCGCAAGCCTGCGCGATTATGCGCGCCTTGGCATATTCGCCAAGCATGAAGGCAAGCTTCCTTCAGGCGAAAACGTTCTTCCTGATGGCTGGATGGATGCAGCAACAGCGGCCTCCAAGGGCTATGGCGGCTACGGCTATAAGTGGTGGCTCTTGGACGACGATGCCTACACCGCCAGCGGTATCTTCGGCCAAATGATTTACGTTAACCCAAAGCGTGATCTGGTGATTGCAGTTCACAGCAATGCACCAGCCGCCGTCGGCACCGAATATCACAAGCATTACCGCGCGGCAGTTGAGGCCATCGCGGGAAGCTTCAACGCGCAGTAGCAGCCACTCATTGAGCGCTAGACTGTTCTCTTCGGCACAAGGGCAGACCAAACATGCACTGGCCTCTTCTGATTCTATGCGCCTATTTGGGCGGCCAGTGTGCCGGCTCCAATAACGTACGATTGGCTGGCCAAACCAATCCGCAATTTTAGCTCGCCGATCTCAGCTTAAAAAAGTCTGTCATCAAACCTGACGCGCAATTTCAATCCAGCTAGACCTTACTCAGCCGACTCCTAGGAACCAAAAAGCCAGATTTAACTCGAGTAATTGGTTAGCGTCCTCATCTTCAACGCACTACAGTTGAACACAAACAATCAAAGGCTGTATTTTCGCTCTATTTTTCCCAAAATGCTCTGCGTTAAGGAGTTCTTTAGACAATATGGCAAATAACTGAGTTCAAGGCTTGGGGGTCGTGACTATCTATCAAGGAAAGATACGTCATGACTGTAAATTTGATATCTGAAGGCGTTGAATTTGATAACGTGCAAACAACTTTTGATTGCGCCTCTCAAAACCCTCAAATTCGAACACTTTTAAGATCCCACAAGTCTTCGCAAGCAGAATTGCCGTTTAACCATAATGGTTTAACGGCCACAACTGCCGTCTGCACCTATGTAGGCCGCCAAAACTGGCCTTATCCACAGACAACCAAAGTGACACGCGGCGGCGAACTCAAGCCTGTTCGCTGTTTATAGCATTACCAAGGAAACACCTCATGACCGATAGCACACAAGCAACAACTCACTCGCCCGGAAATACTCCCTCAATCGCCGGATCGGGAGGATTCATCAACAGATGGAAAAATAAATTTGACAGCCTTAAGGTTGGTAAGAAAGTTGGTGTCGGCTTTGGTGTTGTCCTTGTCTTCCTTTTTGCTGTTAGCCTGGTGGCCTTCCTTGGCTTGTATAGCGCTGTAGCCAATTTCACAGAATACCGCGCAACTGCACGCCAAACCAACGAATTGGGGCGCGTGCAAGCGAACTTGTTGTTGGTACGGTTGGGCGCCAAAGAATATATCTTAAGCGGCAGCGAAGCGGCTAACAAAACCGTCCACGAAAGATTGATCGCAACACAGAATTTGCTCACTTCAAGCAATCAGCTCTTTCAGGACGCGGCACAGTATTATGATGTTGCGCAAGATATTCGCGAGCTTGAAACCGCTGCAGACAGTCTTAACAACT
The DNA here is from genome assembly GCA_011088215.1 of Sphingomonadales bacterium. Classification (GTDB taxonomy): domain Bacteria; phylum Pseudomonadota; class Alphaproteobacteria; order Sphingomonadales; family Kordiimonadaceae; genus Kordiimonas. The sequence continues at coordinate 45,402 of JAALKD010000016.1, forward strand.
ATCTTACTGGCTTCGAAAAAATTATTGCGTTCCGGTCAGAACGTAACGCGTTGGTAGATCAGATGAATACGCTTGGTCCGGAATCGGAACGAAATCTTACCAAAATCATGGAAAGCGCATACGGGGACGGCGATTCAGAAGCGAGTTTCATGGCCGGCAATACGCTGAGAAACTTGCTGCTTGCGCGCTTGTACGCCAACCGTTTTCTTGTTGATAACCAACAGGCAAGTGCAGATCGGGCAGCCTCAGAACTGGCTTCATTTAACGACAACGCACAGAAAATGCTGGCATCTCTTCAAAATCCTACGCGCCGCAATCTTGCTCAGGCACTTGTTACTGGCGCGCAAGAGTATGAAGATACTTTTCGCACAGCAACCAAAGTTATCTTCGACCGCAACAATGTGATCAAAGGACAACTGGATGTAATTGGACCACAGATCGCGGACTCAATGGAACAAATCAAACTTCGCAACAAGGCGCGCCAGGATGAATTGGGCCCTAGGGCTGTGAGCAATATGCAGAGCTCCGAGATTTTTGCCGTGATATTCTCGCTGATTGCCATCGTCATCGGCGGTTTGTCGGCAATGTGGATTGGACGCCTTATTTCATCGCCTGTACTGACTTTGACCGCTGCGATGGGTAGGTTGGCAGAGGGTGACAAAGAGTCGAGCGTTCCAGCAACCGAGCGCGCAGACGAAGTCGGTGAAATGGCGCGAGCCGTTGAAGTCTTTAGGCAAAATGCCATCGAGATAGATCGGATACAAGCCGAGCAGGCCGAGGCCGAAAAGAAAACGCTTGAGCGCGAACAACTCGAGGAGAGCCGCCGCGCTGAAGAAAAAGCTGCAGCAGACGCCAGGGCAGAGGAAGAAAAGCGCCATACAATGAACGAACTAGCGGATGGTTTCGAACTCAGCGTAAAAGGTGTTGTAAGCAGCGTCTCTTCGTCAGCAGAGCAAATGCAGGCCACTGCCAAAGGTATGGCAAACAGTGCCGAAGAGACCGGAGAAAGGTCCACCGCCGTTGCCGCTGCATCCGAAGAAGCCACCGTGAATGTTCAAACTGTTGCCTCCGCTGCAGAAGAACTGGCGGCTTCCATCGAAGAAATCGGTCGGCAGGTTGGTCAATCTACAAAGATCGCGGCAACCGCTGTAACGGAAGTTGAGACCAGCGCAGCAACAGTGCAAAACTTGTCGACTGCCGCACAAAAAATTGGCGCAGTTGTCGAACTGATCAGTGATATCGCCGAACAAACCAATTTGCTGGCGCTCAATGCCACTATTGAGGCGGCACGCGCGGGCGACAGCGGCAGAGGCTTCGCTGTAGTTGCTTCAGAGGTTAAATCTTTGGCCAGTCAAACGGCGAAAGCCACTGAAGATATTTCGGCACAGATCGGCAGCATCCAGCAGGAAAGTGAAAGCACCATCTCTGCAATCGAAGGCATTCGCAGCGTGATCGACGAGATGAATGACATCGCAACCACCATCGCGACATCAGTCGAACAACAGGCGTCAGCCACCGGCGAAATATCACGCAGCGTCCAGGAAGCGGCGTCAGGCACTCAGGAAGTAACGTCGAACATCACCACCGTTAGCTCCGCAGCCAACGACACAGGCAAAGGCGCAAAAGAAGTTCTCGACGCGGCTGGTGCCCTTTCGGAACATGCCGATAGCATGTCATCTGCTGTAGACGAATTCCTGGGCAGAGTAAGAAGCGCTTAACTGTGTATCACGCTGAGGCGCACAATTCCTCCTTTGTGCGCCTCGCGCGATTACACGGTTCTTGTCGGCAACATGCGGGCAAACCAAAGAGCCGCATGATTGAATGGGCGGATACACCTATGCCCATATCGAACAGTTTGCGCAGGTCGGTGGGCGCACCCAGATAATGGTAATAATGCTCGTCCTGAAAGGCTTGGTGGTTACGGATTACATGGTAACCATCATCACTGAAATTGAGCTGGTCTGCACCGCACAACTATGGTTGGGCTATCCTAACTACAAGAATCTAAATTAGTTTCCAGCAGGTTTGTGAAACTCGATTACATTCCTGTCAGGGTCTCGCACAAAAAAGAATGCCGTTCCGTCCGGTAGTTCAACCGTCTCAGTGATTGGAATCTGCTTCCGGGCAAGATGCGCTTCCACGGCGTCCCTGTCATCAATTTCCAAGGCGATATGAGTAAAGCCTGTGTGTTTTATTGGCGCATCTGAAAGAATATTCTCTTCCGATGCATCGACCGACGCGTTGAGGATAAAGTTAATATTCACGCCTGACGGATGCTCCATCACCGCCACGGGTTCTGGTCCGATCGGCCCGACAATAAACTCAAATCCCAACTTTTCATAAAATGTCCGCGCAGTTTGCAAGTCACGCACTCGCAAACCTACATGGTTAATTCGGCTAATTGCCTTCATCAGTTCCCTCCCAGTATCTCTTCGCCCAGTATTTGAATGAGCTTTGCGCCATCCTCGCTGGCCCAGTTGATAGCAAGCTCAGATATCATAGCGCTCGTTGTTGTCAATTCAATCCCGGCCCGCTCCATACGCCGGAAAGCCATCTCATCCGTCAGGGCACTAGGCGACCCAGAAGCGTCAACCAGGCCAAATACTTCAAACCCTTCTTCTGCCGCACTTATCGCAGGTGGTGCCAGACACACTTCGGTAGTCACACCAGCCATGATGAACTGTGTACGACCAGTATCACGGCACGTTCGGGCAAAGCGTTCATCATCCCAGCAGTTCACCACACCAGGGCGCTTGATCCGTTCAGCAAAAGCCTCCGGTGCAATTTCTTCAAGCGCAGGCATTAGCGGTCCCTGCATCTGGTCTTCCTGACTACTGGTGAAGACAAGCGGCATATTCAGTGCGATTGCGGTTCTGGCCAGTGCCCGAGTGTTTGCTTCGACTGTGGCTTTTTCGATTGAGCCAATCCAATTCATGGTGCCGATTTGATGGTCTATCAAAATCATCGCTGACGTACCGGCAATTGCTTTCTTCATTTTTCAGTTCCTTTCAGCATTTGTTTTCCGGTATGTTATTGACATGTAACATTCATCTTCGGAAGTAGGTACATTTTGGTAACCATGAAGAAAAAGACGGCAAGAGCGCATATTCGTCCGGACCTGCGCACCGCGAAAAACTGCCCGGTTGAAACAACAATTGAAGTGATTGGCGGACGTTGGAAATGCCCCATCATTCATCAGCTTTTCGATGGCACGAAACGCTTCAGCGAATTACGCCGGGCCATTCCTGAGGCGTCGCAGCGCATGCTCACCAAGCATTTACGAGAGCTCGAACATGACGGGTTAATTAACAGGAAAGTGTTCGCTGAGGTGCCCCCCGAACAGAGTACTCGCTCACCCAGGTAGGCCGCTCGTTGGAACCAGTCCTAGCGGTTATGGCGGACTGGGCAATAGAAAATTTAGATGCTCAATACGAGTGAAGTGACATAGGCATGCTTGAGGCCATTACCCGGCGGCGACAGGTTTGTCGTGAAACACTTTGCGCATCAGCGGCACAAAGCTTTCCAGACTATCCACCTCAAAGTTGGGGTCAAAAGCAGGGGCGTCCCACTCATCCACCAACTTTACAGCAAGGTCATACCATGGCTCGCCGGCAAACTGCTTACGCAGATCAGTGGGCGCACCCAGATAATGATAATAATGCTCGCCCTGAAACGCCTGATGGTTACGGATCACATGGTAACAATCATCGCTGATATAGGGACGCATCATCTCGGCAGCAATTGGGCCGTGGTTGGGCACGTTAATGGCTTTGCCGATGTCGTGGCACAGCGCCACAACAACCTCTTCGTCTGACGCACCTGCACGGCGCGCAAGCGTGCCTGTCATCAATGAATGCTGCAGCTGGTCGCAGGCGAAGCCCAGCGTATATTGCTCCAGCGACTTTAGCAGCTCGACAAAACGGTCAGCGGTATTTTTGAATTCTTCCATGTGGGCAGCACCAATAATCTGCCAATCCTCCAGGGTGCCATCCTGCATTGCGGTGAATGTCGCATGCTCAGTCATAATGTGCCCTCTTAACTTGTCCGGTCGCGTCGCCGGTGCCTCGACCAAAGTAGCTTACTCATAATCTGGTATGATTATCTTTAAATTCCAGAATAAATACTTCTGGCCGGCAGTGCGTCTTTGGGAAAGAACAGCTTGCTCATTCTGGCCAATAACTGGCCCTACATTAGTTTCGACATCACCATAAAAGTAGTAAACGCAGTCACATTTGGGTCTTCGTTAAACAGTCGATCTGTCAGCGCCGTGTATTCTTCCATGTCTGCGACCTCAAGGATGATAATGCTACCGACTTCTCCCGTCACCATATAGCATTGGACAATGGCTTTTTCGCGCTCTAACTGATCGAAAAAGCTCTTCCGGGCTTGCAGCCCGTGTTTCTCAAATTTTACCGATACGACGACTGATAGTTTTCGTTCATAAAAGGCTGGATCAACCTGTGCAACAATACGCCTAATAGCACCTATCTTCTTCAGTCGACCTACCCGCCTAAGGCAGGCGGACGGCGACAAACCTACGTTGTCAGCGAGCTCTTTATTTGAGCAATCTGCATCAGCTTCCAACTTTCGCAATATAGTAAGGTCTATATCATCCAGTTTTTTCATACGCGTAATTATTGTGCAAGCTAACCTTTTTATCAATTTAATTTCGTAAATTACGCAATAAAACACACCAATTTCAACGCTAACACCTCATAATGATAGTCACAAAAACTGGATTCAACGGGCCAAAGATTTTCATTAAAAGGGCAAAGCGTGATGAAATTGATAGAAACAAACAAAGCAACTGCTCCGGGTGGGCATTACTCACAAGCGATCATAAGCGGAGGCTTTATTTTTGTGTCGGGTATTCTACCCATTGAACCCGGTTGCAATCCAGACGCCACCCGAAGTTTCAGCGACCAAGCTGACTGTATTCTACGAAACGCTGCCGCCATCTTGCAAGAGGCCGGAGCAGATTTCTCGAAAGTAGTGAAGGCAACTGTTTACATCACAGATATCGATAACTGGAACCAATTCGACCAAGCTTACGCCAAAGCATTTGGCGCACATAAGCCCGCACGCGCCGTTGTCCCAGTGCCGAACCTTCATCATGGCCTAAGCGTTGAATTGGAGCTGCTCGCAGAAGCCGCACAACAGGATGAAAGATAAACCGTATGAAAAATCCCTGTTTCATTGATCCTAAAACCAAAGCTGAGTATCCGTTGGATGAAAAGGTTTGGCGCTCTCCCGAGGGAAACCCTTTGATGCTAACGGCGCTGCCCGGCATCAACAGGGATCAAATTGAAACAAGTAGGCGGTCGTTGTGGCGGTACCTCAAAGCCTTCCCTACGAATATTGATGCCCCAGTGACAATGGGTGAAGGCTGCACTCCTTTGCACAGAAGTAGCTATGACGGGTTGCGTTGCTGCTTCAAATTGGAATGGTTTTCACCCACTGGTTCGTTCAAAGACCGAGGCACATCCGTGATGCTTTCAATGCTCAAAGCAATGGGTATTAATGAGGTGCTTGAAGACAGTTCCGGCAACGGCGGAGCGTCTGTTGCCGCGTACGGGGCTGCTGCAGACATGAAGGTCAGAGTTCTGGTGCCAGAGTCAACGTCAGGGGCAAAAATTGCTCAAATTGCTGCCTACGGAGCGGAGATTATCCGAGTACCGGGTCCGCGCGAAGCAACAGCGGCAGCTGCAATTGAGATGGCATCATCGGACATATTTTATGCCAGCCACAACTGGCATCCATTTTTTCTGCAGGGCACGAAGACATTGGGTTATGAAATTTGGGAGAACCTAGGCTTTAAAGTGCCAGATAACATCGTCATACCTGCCTCAGCAGGCAGTAATCTGCTAAGCATTTACCTAGCTTTCAAAGAATTGATAAACTCGGGAGAAACAAGGCACTTGCCAAAACTTTTCGTTTCACAGCCAGCCAATTGCGCCCCATTGCACACTGCATTTCAAGCCAGCGCAAAAGAACATGTTCCAACTAAATTTGAAACCACCATCGCTGAAGGTACGGCCATCAAGCGACCACTTCGGATCAGGGAAATGCTGGAGGTTTTAAATGAAAGCGGAGGGGGTACGGTTGCGGTTGAAGAAGAAGAAATCATATCTGCCAGTAAGCGTCTGGCTCAGATGGGTTTATTTGTAGAGCCAACATCTGCTCTCGCTGTCGCCGGCACGTCAAAACTTCACCAACAGAGTTTGATAGATAGCGGCGAAGAAACTGTCGTAATCCTGACTGGCAGCGGGCTTAAGACACCATCATTCTATGCTGAGCTTACTGGCAATATCTCCTAGTCCAATTAAATGGACTTTCGGTTAATCCGCGACCACAACAAAACTGATGGACAGCACCAATAATTTGCCAATCTTCAGCGTTGATAAGCAGCCCGGGTCCAAGACTGCTTTCCGGCCTTGGCGAACAGAGGGACCTATGCCACAACCGCCTCTATTCCGCGGTGTTCAGTTATTCCGACTGGCCGTTGATCACCGGAAAGCCCATGTTCATCCAGCCGAAAATGCCTTCATACATTGTCGCCGTGCGGGTAAAACCCCGATTGCGCAAACGCCTAATCACGTCGTCGGCGGCGGCGCGCGGGCAGGAACAATAAGCAACAATCTGCGCATCCTTGGGCAAGTCGCCCACTATCGCGTCAAAATCGCTGTAATAGGGCATCGGCACCGCCCCTTCAATATGCACACGCTGCCATACAGAGGTCACGCGGGTATCAAGAAGAACCATGCGTTTCTTTTCCTGCAGCGCCTGCAACAGGTCAGCTGCCGATACATAAAGGCCGTCCTTCAGGTCAAAATCAGGGTCCGCACCGCCTTTGTTAATCACTTATTGGTCAGGCGTTGGCCCTTCCCTCAGCGCCACGCGAGATTGCTCCCAACCACTGGCCCGGATGCGCAGGAACGCTGTAAGGTTGTCAATGTCATCTGACGAAAGCTTGTCTTTCCATGGTTCCATGGGTGTGCCGTCCCGGCCCTCGCGGATCGCATAGCGGATAAACTCGTCCGAGTTGTGGGAAAGCGCTGATGGGTTACCGAGCGCAGGCGCATTCACGCCTTCGCCGTTCGCGCCGTGGCAGTCTGTACAGTTTTCTGTGTATAGCTCAGCGCCGCGCCCTGCGTCACCGCTTACCAGTTCCTTGGTAATGCGCACCCGTTCCGTATCCGCCTGCCAGAACAGCCAATAAGTCAGGTTCCAGGTTTCATCGAGTGTAAGCGGGCCGCCAACTTCGTCCAGATAACCGCCCATGGCGGTGCCTTCACGGCCATACTGTATGGGGCGCAGCACCTCGTGCGGCACGCCGGAACGGAACAGGCTTTTGCTGCGCAGCGACGGCGCGTGATCATTCACATAGCCCTGTCGGTCTGCACCGTGACACAGCGAGCAATATCGCTGATACTGGTCTTCCGCCACACGGGATTCTTCTGCCGTTAAACTGCGCGGCGACCTGATCGTTCTATAGTCATAGTCTTCCCCCACAGCAGCAGGTGCCGCTGACACCACAAAGTAAATAAAGAAACTGACAATACTGAACTTACTCACCAATCATACCTTTCCGCATTTGTCTAACCGCTGATCCAAAAACATCCGAAAAATGGAGCGCTATAATATAACAAAAAATATAACACACCCTAACACAGCTAACCAGAAAGGCCAGTCATTCGAAAGCCTTTCTAAACCTAAGTCTATGTTTGGAAGGTGAAATTACCACCTCTGTGGTGGATACCTCAAAAGCCGTCACGCCAGCGGGCCGAGGAACAGCACGCGATTATACTTCTTGATTTTGCCCCTACTCAACAAATGCAGGCAGGACGGCTTTTGAAATCTGAGCCATGATTTGGTCTTCTCTATCATGGCCGGTGATCACTATGGTTAAGTCAAGGTCTGCAACCACGATTACACGTTGTCCGCCGCCGCCCCAGGCGAATGTCGCATCATAGTTTTTATCACCAACTGCTACAGGCGTTTGATACAAAAAATAGCCGTAACGATAGGTGTCAGGCATCCAGTCTTCAGTAGGCTTAACAAGCCCGCTGGTGGCCTTGGCGAGATAGTCTGCTGGAATAAGTTGTTCGCCGTTCCATTTACCATTGTTGAGGACCACGCTGCCCCACTTGAGCATATCACGGGACGTCATGCTCACGCGCCAGCCTGCTTCTGGCAGGCCGCTAATGTGATCCTGCCAACGATAATTCGTGATGCCCATTTTATCGAGAATTTCGTTTTTGATGAAATCCTGGGCGGAGCCTGGCACGACGGCGTCAATGACCGTCATCACCAACATTGGATTGAAGTTGCCGTATTTATAGACCTGAGACTCTTCGGTTATCGGCCCGCTTTGCTCGAGAAGAGTCTGAACCAGCCCTTGACCTTGTAGCGGGCCAGGGTTTTTCTCAACCTCATCCCACTTTTCGCGGTCGATGGTAAGGCCTCCGTGCATGGTGAGTGCCTTGTGGAGCGTGATTAGCTCGAAGCCCTCCACAAGTTTTGCCCGGTCCATATCATTCAGAAAGCTAACCAGCGGCTTGTCCAAATCCGCCATTGTCAGATACCCGAGCTGGATAGCGCGGCCCAGCGCCAAGCTGGTGTAAGCTTTGGTGGCTGACGCTTGGCCGTGGGCCAGATTGATACGGCCGCGCAGGTAGTAACTTTCGAACAAAAGCTTGCCCTTGTGGGTGATAAGCATGCTGTCGTAGCGACCGTGCCTGCCTTCGCCAATTTCTTCGGCCAGCTTGACAATCGCCGCTTTTTCGCCGCCGTCCACGCCCAATTCACCCACTGGGAAAGCGCCGTCTCTGGCCGCTGGCGCGGTGTCAATAAAGGCTTTTTCCAGGGGCGTAAGGTCCCGGAACGAGAGCTCAGCCTCGGCGGCGGTGGCCTCCGGTGCGCGGGCACCGTTTTCCTCGGCACCAGCTACGCCGAGGTTGCCAAAGCCACTGAACAAAGCCACGGCGATTAAACTTCTAAACTTCAAACGGTTAGTCATATTAATTTCCTAGATTGTGGCCAACCCTACCAGGGGCGAATTCAAAACTTGTCATGAGGTGTTTTCCAATACCTTGGCCGCTGGGTTACTGTTTGGATCTCAGGTCCTCAATGATCTGTGCATCCACCCAGAAAATATCTACATTCTCTTATGCGTCTGAACCCATATTCCTATTAAAGAAAAGGTATTTTCCGTCTGGTGTTACGCTCGCACCAGCTTCCCAGGCATCTGTGTTTATCTTGTCGCCCATGTTGATAGCATCACCCCATGAACCATCTTGTTGTCGGAAACTGATATAGATATCTGCGTGACCAAACCCACTATCTCTTCGGCCATCCCAGAGCATGTAACTTTCGTCAGGTGCAATAAAGGGATGCGCATTAAATTTTCCGGTATTAATCTCTTTACCGAACGGCTTTGGATGTTCGCGTTTGCCATCGATTAATCGTGAATAACGAATAATACCATCGCCGTCTGGCATACCCACTTCATCAAAAACATAGGTTTCTTTAGAAGAAGCCGTTAGACGCATGATTTGTATTTCTTCGAAAGGCGAACCGAGGCCTTTTATCTCTGACCATCCGCTCTCGGTGTGTTCCTTATAACGCTTGCCCAAATGCATAGTTTTGCCATCAGGCGCAATGAAAGGTTGACCAACTCTCGGCGACACGACTGTCTCAAGCCACCGGTTGTCTTTATTCTGAAAAACCACAAATTCTTGCCTGGAAATTCCATCAGTTTCCACCTCTCTGATGAAATAGAATTCTTTCATGTCGGGCGTAAAGGCACCGCTTACTTCCCACCCTCCAGTTGAAACAATGCCGGGAGCGAACGGTTCAGGGATTAAACCCGGCGGCTCCTGCCCGAGATAAGGGCCTTCCAGAACTGGAGTTTCACTCTCGGCAAAACTACCGCTACTCATAGCGCAAAAACTGAGAAACAGAGCAATAGGCGTTGAAAAACGCTTCATAAAATTATCTTTCTGCAAGTGTAAAAATCATTCGCTTGTGAGCTGTGATAGCCATTTTATGGCGCGTATTGTGGTCTCGGGAAATGCAGTGCCGTGATCAGAGCTTTCAATCACCTCAAGCCCGGAAAATGTTAAGCCTGCTTCGCTTTTCCGTTGCAATACGGACGCAAAACCCTCGGTCATCCCCATCTTGTCTTTTTCCAGCTCGCCTATGGCCACAAAAACATTGATGCCCAGGTCTTTTTGCCGAGGTACTGGGTTGGCCTCGTGCTCCTCAACGAACCCTGCAATCTGCGGCGTTGGGCTGCCTAAAATATAATGTTTGAAGGTGTCTGGTTGCTCAAATAAGACATACACGCCAAATGTTCCGCTCAGAGCGTAGCCAAAATAGGTGCGCTCGTCCGGGTCTGTACGGTAATTACTTTCCACATAGGGGATAACGCCGTCGCGAATGAAAGGCAGGTGGTTGCCAGCCTGGCCAAACTGATATCTGGCCTGACGTTCCGGATTATCAGACTTCACCAGCGAATAATCCCGATACCGACTGACGTGAGCCCTTTCATCATCCAGGCCTTTTTGCCAAGAAATGCCAACCACAATCACATTTGGCATCAAATACTCGGTGGCACCCGCAAGCATATCCATATGCCAGACGGCATCGGCCACATAAATCACAGGATATTTGGTGTCGGTATTTTCCGCGTATCCTTCAGGTAACCTTATATAGAGCTCATATTGCCTGTCATTTTTGGTGTCCTTAAGGGGCACCACCTGCGTTCTCGGCATCGCGTAAGGCATTGGCTCACTCGCCTCAACCCGCACGAAAGACAGTAACAGTCCGGAAAGCAACGAAAGCAAAATTGCGCTTCTCTTCATAAAATAACCTTTCCCGTCCAGACGAAGTTTGACCACCGCATTTTCAAAGCACCTCCCTCTTATGAAGGATGCATCCGGATCAAAAATAGTTCCCGAACAAGCACAAGCTAATTGCGATGAGGCGCTCCATTCAGAAGTTGAAATGTGAGGTTATAACGGTTCAAATCTGCGAGCAACTTTTTATTTTCCCTAATCCCTGCCCTAACACAGCCAACCGGAAAGGCGCGGCATGAGAGGGCACTTCTTAACCTTAGCCCATGTTTGGAAGGTGAAATTGCGTCCCTTGTGGTCGAACAGGCCAGGCTGCACCATCGCCAAAAGAAAATCACCCTGCGCGTATGCCAAAAATAACAACTTTCCACTCTTCGCTTGGTTTTTAGTCCATAGGCATCCCAAAGTTTCTTTGACAGGGTCAGTATTCAGTAGTTAGCTGTACCGCAAGGGAGAAAACAGTCCATGTGGCCCAACCGAAAATTACTTGATTTGCTCGGCGTCGACCTGCCGATAATACAAGCCCCGTTAGCCGGGGCGAACGGCTCGGCCATGGCAATTGCTGTCGCCAAAGCCGGGGGGCTGGGCTCGCTGCCTTGCGCCATGCTTGACACAACGAAGATGCAGGCAGAAACCGATATCATCCGCCAGCAAACATCCAAACCTGTGAACCTGAACTTCTTTTGTCACACCCCGCCAGAACCCGACGCCGAACGCGATGTTACATGGAGGCAACGGCTGGCCATCTACTATGACGAGCTTGGGTTGGATGCGTCGGCATCGGCCCTCGCCGTAAATCGCGCGCCGTTCAATGAGGCCATGTGTGAGATGGTTGAGGGTGTCAAACCCGGGGTTATCAGCTTTCATTTTGGACTACCGGCAGACCATTTACTGAAACGCGTTAAAGCGGTGGGCAGCCGTGTGCTCAGCAGTGCAACCACGGTCGAGGAAGCCCGGTGGCTAGAGGCCAACGGCTGCGATGCCATCATTGCGCAAGGGTATGAGGCCGGCGGCCACCGCGGCATGTTCCTGACCGACGACATCACCACTCAGGCAGGCACCTTTGCGC
>JAALKD010000092.1 GCA_011088215.1 Sphingomonadales bacterium
CCCCCGCCCGCCCGGCTGGAGCAAGTCACCCGGCTCATAAGGACTGCCGGCGGCCTTGAAATATTGCTTCAGGCTGGCCGGGTCTGCCCCCAGACGCCCACGGTAACGAGACAGCGACGCCGACAACGCCCAGTTCATAATGAAACCCTCATCCGCCAGGCGGATAGCGGGCGCCATTACAGCAGAAAGCGGCAAGGCACCGTACTTTGCCTGCGCGTCAGTCAGGCCCATGACCGTGCCCGGCACGCCGGATGACTGCATACTGAACCGAGCACGCCGGTTGTCCACATCACCGCTAGCGTTCAAAAACATGTCGCGCGAGGCTGCCTGAGGTGCCATCTCCCTGTAGTCCAAGGCAATAACCCGGTCTTCCGACTTCAGATAAATCAGCATAAATCCGCCACCGCCAAGATTGCCAGCTTGCGGATGGGTAACAGCGAGGGCAAAGCCCGTCGCCACTGCAGCATCAATGGCGTTGCCGCCCATTTTAAGAATTTCCAAGCCTGCTTCACTGGCGTGCTTGTCTTGGCTAACCACCATACCCTTGCGAGCTAACGTTGGATGAAATTGCGTATTGTAGGTAATGATCGGGGTTGCTGTTTGCGCCGCCAAATGACCGGCTGTGCCACCAAGCAGCATAAGGCAAGCAAACAAAGAAAACAAAATACGCATGGACAAGCTCCGGTCACACTTATGAGAACAATTAGCGGTTTATAGCCTAATTCTGATGCACTGTAGCCTGTTCAATATTTTTTTCTACACCCATATATAAAATTCAGGATAAGCAAAATGTTACTGGTGCCTTCCCCAGTATGGACCTAGGCTTTTGCCAACGCAAAAATCACTCAGTTGCCGAGGATATACCATGACCAATAACCCAACGGTCACGATCGTGCAGGAAGCACCGGTGTTTCTGAACCTTGATGCCAGCACTGATAAGGCAATCGCCCATATCAGCGAAGCAGCAAAGGTCGGTGCCGACATTGTTGCCTTTGCAGAATGCTGGTTGCCCGGTTACCCGGTTTGGCTGGACTTTGCCCCAGGCGCCGCAATTTGGGATGAGCCAGGCGCAAAAACCCTGTTTCGGCTGCTGGCTGAAAACAGCGTGGTGGCAGGCGATAAGTATTTGGCGAAGCTGCAAGACGCGGCCACCAATTTGGGCGTTTACATCGTTATGGGTACCCATGAACGGGCTGGCGGAACGCTTTACAACAGCACCTTCACTTTCGCACCCGGTGCGGACGCGCCGACGCCGCACCGAAAGCTGGTGCCAACCTACACCGAACGGCTGGTTTGGGGCCGCGGAGACGGCTCGACGCTTCAGGCAGTCGAAACGCCGTGGGGTATTTTGGGCAGCCTTATTTGTTGGGAGCATTGGATGCCGTTTGCTCGTGCGGCCATGCATGCTCAGCACGAGTTTCTCCATGTGGCCCAGTGGCCAATTGTCAAAGACATGCATCAGGTTGCCAGCAGGCATTATGCGTTTGAGGGGCGCTGTGCGGTCGCGGCGGCGGGCTCGATCATGAGCAAAGACGACATACTCAGCGGGTTTGCTTCATTGGGCGTCAACGAACCGGGAGCCCAAGCCATGCTGGCATCCATGCCCGGTGAGGACACCGACTTTATTCACAACGGCGGCAGCGCGGTCATCGGTGCATCCGGCGATTATCTGGCTGAACCCGTTTTCGACCAAACCGGGCTAGTGGTCGCCGCCATAGACCTAGAAGCCCAGCGCGAGGCATGGCAAACGCTGGATACCGACGGGCACTATAGCAGGCCGGATATTTTCGAGTTGAGCGTTAACACTGCGCCGCAGCCCGGCGTAAAGTTTGAGAACAAGCCGTAAATCCGCGAAACGCTGCTTTACCCAACAATTTAATAGGGGGCTATTTTTCGTTTTCTTGCTTTGCCTTCAATTCCGCGCGCACTTGACGACCGGACACGACAAACTCCAGTCGGTTGCCTGAAGGTTCGCGGATCATCATATGAGTTGTTGGACCTTGCCCCATAAATTCTGGTGCAAATTCGATATGTACGCCGTCAACAGCCAAAAACTTCTGATGCAATTCGTGCAACGCTTTCAAGCTTTTGACAGTGAAAGCCAAGTGGTGCAGACCGACATTGTTTTTGCGGTTGAACTCAACTGCATTCTTGGGGTCAGTCACCTGCCAAAGGGTCACAAAAGCGTTGCCATCAGTCACAAAAACTGCCGGATAGTCAGGGTCACCGCCCGCCGTACGCCAGCCAAGCGTATCGGTAAAAAACGCTACGGACCGATCTAGGTCCTTTACCGCCAATCCGAGATGATTGATACCTGCGGTCACAATCGGGCTGTCATCCTGCGCGCCAACAGGCTCGTGCGTTGCCGCCATCAGAGCAGCCGCTAAATATATGAATAGTCTTTTATTTTTGATGTTTATCATTTCACTTCCTCACCACAAAAAAGGCCCCGCACTGCGGAGCCTCTTGATTTCTAGTCTTCTTCGTTGAGGCCAACGACCTCCGGATATTGCACATCCGCCTTCATGATGAAGCCGGGAATATCAACTTCCCATTTGGCTTTAATTTTGGCGTCATAGTTGAGATACAGTTTGCCATCGACGATTTTCCATTGATCCGGATCACCGCTTGCTTTGTACCCGCCCGCCATCGCCCACGCGCAGTAACCACCGTATTGCGGTGCATATTTTGTTGGGTCTGCCAGAAATTTGTCCAGGTTTTCCTGGCTGGCAAACCGCCATTTGGTATCCATATATTCGGTTTGGAATTTCTTGCTGCCTTTCACGGGTTTTCCCTCGGTGAAATAGGCAACAGTGTCATAACCGCTGACCGCATTGCTGCTGAAAACACCTGTGTAAATCGGATCGTCCACAGCTGAAGCAGCACCAGCAGCGACTGCGCCGCCCAGCACAATAAATGCGGTGGTAATAATAGTTTTGAAAAGTTTGTTCACGACACTAGCCCTATCTGTTGAAGTGAGAATTACTTAAATTACTGATGTGGATATAGAGGCAATTCTACCCCCATTCACTTCAAGTTCGATAAACCTTTTGTGTAAACCCCGGGACCAGTGGCCTGAAAACTGGCAAAATACTCAAAATTCAAAATAGAAATGGCAAAAATAGGAATGAAACTGGCCGAAACCGGAATCGAAACGACGGTTTTCAGGAGATCACTCGCCCAAAACGGCTTTCAAGCGGGCAATCTCGGACGGCTCTAATTTGAGAATTTCATCGAGCACTTCACGAGTATGCTCACCCAGTTTTGGTGGTGGCCGATTATAGCCAACTTTTGTTTTAGAAAATTGCATCGGGCTTGCCACCGTTGGCATCGCCTCACAGTTATCGCGCGCGATATTTTTTGACATCTCGCGCGCAACGACCTGTTCGTTGTCAAACACCCGTTTCATGCCGTTAATCGGTCCACCCGGCACAGTGTGCGCCTCCAAGAGTTCAACCCATTCGTCGGTGGTGCGAGATAGCATAATTTTCTCTATCAGCGGGATGAGGCTATCGCGGTTACTCACTCGTGCCGGATTGGTTGAGAACATATCATCAGCTGAGAGATCACCTCGTCCCACCGCCGCGCAAAAGCGTGCAAACTGACCATCATTGCCGATAGCGAGAATAAGATGTCCGTCTTTGGTGGTGAAGCTTTGGTAGGGCACAATTGAGGGATGGCTGTTACCCTGTCGTCCAGGCGCATTGCCTGAAACCAAGTAGCTCATACCCTGATTGGCTAAAACCGCCACTTGCGTATCCAAAAGCCCCATATCTATATGCTGGCCCTCGCCGGTTTTCTCTCGGTGGTGAAGTGCCGCTAAAATCGCAACCGTGCTATACATCCCGGTAAATAAGTCTGTAACAGCGACACCCGCACGCATTGGTCCGCCGCCCGGCACGCTGTCCGGCTCGCCGGTGATGCTCATCATGCCGCCAAGCCCCTGGATCAAGAGGTCATAGCCCGGCCGGTCGCGGTACGGACCAGTTTGACCAAAACCTGTTATGGACCAATATATTATCTCAGGGTTTACCGCCCGCAAACCTGCGTCGCCCAACCTGTATTTTGCCAGCCCACCCACTTTGAAATTCTCGACCACAATATCGCACTTGACTGCAAGCTTGCGCACAACCTCCTGGCCTTCCGCACAGGTTATATCAAGCGCGAGCGAACGCTTGCCGCGGTTTGCACTCATAAAATAGGCAGAAAGCTGATCGTCTTTATCGCCAAAAAAAGGTGGCCCCCAGGAACGCGTGTCATCGCCGTTGCCGGGTTTTTCAACCTTGATCACATCTGCGCCCAAATCGCCCAGCGTTTGCGTGGCCCATGGCCCAGCCAGTACACGACTAAGGTCGAGCACACGAATACCGTCAAGTGGGCCCTTCGCTTGTTGTATGGTGTTCTCTGGCACGTCTAGAAAAACGCCTGTAGGCCGGTTTGCGCCCGTCCGAGGATCAAGGTGTGAATATCATAGGTGCCTTCATAGGTATTCACCGTTTCCAGATTCACCATATGGCGCATCACGTGATACTCATCAGAAATACCGTTGCCGCCGTGCATGTCGCGCGACATACGGGCAATATCCAACGACTTGCCACAGCTGTTACGCTTGATCAGCGAAATGTTTTCCGGAGATGCGGTACCCTCGTCCAGCATACGCCCTACCCGCAGACAGGCCTGAAGCCCGAGAGTGATCTCGGTCTGCATGTCGGTCAGCTTTTTCTGCACCAGCTGGGTTTGTGCCAAAGGTTTGCCGAACTGCTGACGGTCGAGGGTATATTGCCGCCCTGCGTGCCAGCAGAACTCTGCCGCACCAAGCGCACCCCATGCAATGCCAAAACGTGCCTTATTCAGGCAACCAAACGGACCGCCAAGACCAAAAGCACCCGGCAGCAGGTTTTCTGCGGGTACAAAAACATTGTCCATCACAATTTCACCAGTAATAGAGGCACGAAGCGACAGCTTGCCTTCAATTTTAGGGGTGGTGAATCCTTCCATGCCGCGCTCAAGAATGAAGCCGCGAATGGTGCCATCTAGCTTGGCCCACACCACCGCAACATCGGCGATCGGGCTGTTGGTGATCCACATTTTACTGCCGTTCAACTGGTAGCCGCCTGCCACTTCCTCGGCGCGGGTCAGCATGCCACCGGGGTCAGAACCATGGTCAGGTTCGGTCAGGCCAAAGCATCCAATCCATTCGCCCGACGCCAACTTGGGCAGGTATTTTTGCCGCTGCTCGTCGGTGCCGTATGCATTGATAGGGTGCATCACCAAGGACGATTGCACGCTCATGGCAGAACGATAGCCGCTATCCACGCGCTCCACCTCGCGCGCGATCAATCCGTATGACACATGGTTCACGCCTGCGCCGCCGTATTCCTCGGGGATGGTCGCGCCCAGCAGACCCACATCGCCCAGCTCGCGCATAATCTCGCGGTCGAACACTTCATGGCGGTTGGCCTCAAGAATACGCGGCATAAGCTTGGCCTGGCAAAACTCGTGGGCGCTAGCCTGAATCATCCGCTCTTCTTCGCTGAGCTGCTCAGACAATAAAAACGGGTCTTCCCACTTAAAACTTGGTTTGCTGGACATTGGATTCTATCCTTGAATTTGTGAATATTTATGATCTAACCGCATGTATATAGAATAAACTGAGTAAAAAAAACGACTTTTCTGTATATCTTGATGATAAAATGATATCAATAATTCATGAAACGTCGATTACCGTCCCTGACCGCACTGGAATGTTTTGAAGCTGTTATGCGCAGCGGCCACGTCACCCGTGCGGCAGAAGGATTGAACTTGAGCCAAAGCGCCGTTAGCCGCCAGATCAAAAACCTGGAAGACTTTGTCCGCCAGCCCTTGTTCCGGCGCGAACGCAAACGACTAATTCCCACCAAGGCGGCCCACCAGTTCGCCGAAGCGGTTGGACCTCTGCTAGCCGAACTGGAAGTCGAAACTTTAAAAATGATCACCTGGGGTGCCTACGACAAGGTGTTGACCCTTGGCTTGTTACCCACTTTTGGCTCGCGCTGGTTAATCCCGCGCCTAAGCGGCTTTACCGCTGCACACCCGGACATCCAGATCAATATTGTCACCGGCCTGACCCATGAAGATTTTGTCGGGGCAGGCACCGACGTTGCGGTGCAATACGGCGATGGGAACTGGCCGGGCTTTGAGGCTCATCTGCTACAGCGCGAGACAATCGTTGCCGTTGTTTCAGCTGATCTGGCTCAAGGTAACAGCAACCCCTCAGTCGAGGATTTTGACCGACTGACCATGCGCACGCGACCAACGGCATGGGCGGAATGGCAAGGCACCTCAGACGATGGGACCAGCTCGCAAGCCACGGGAACCCGGTTCGAAAATTTTACCATGATGATCGAAGCTGTGCGCGCAGGGCTGGGCGTTGCAATACTGCCGGAAATGTATGTGCGCGAAGATCTCGATGGCGGCAAGCTGCTTGCCCCTTTCGGCCCGCCAGTGCGCAGCCAAGGGGCGTACTATTTGACTTATCCCGACCATCTATCTTCATCAGAAAAGGTTGTAGCATTTAGGAATTGGTTAATTAATGATGCAGTATCGTACTGAAGTTAAATAGACACTGAACGTTCAGCACAATAGACATAATGAACGGCACTGAATTGGGGGATTCGGAGTCAAGAAGAGATGAATGACTGGTTTTCGCCCATCGAGAGCAGATATACGCAAGACGAAAGCCTGCCAAAAATGTCCGAGGACCAGCAAGCATTTCTAGCGCGGTGGGTCAACAGAAGCGCCGATATTGATGGCGGCATTCCTTCACGAGCCGACTTCCCTCCCAATCATTTTGCGCTTCTGATGTCGAAAGTTACCGTTTTCGATATACTGCACTCGCCGCTTGATTTTCATTTCCGACTAATGGGGACAGGCGTTCGGGAAAACACACACAAAGACTTTACTGGTATAAACCTCTCCGAGCTGGATGACAAAGGTCCTGGAAGCAAAAGATGGACACAACTTGCGACCGTACTAAGACAAAAAGAGCCACTGTATGATGCCCTGCCCTATGTAGGCCCGCGCGTTTCAATCAAAATGGTAACAGTTCTTCTTGTCCCGATGGCGAGCGATCATCAGAATATTGATAAAATTTTTCAGGTAACAAATTTTATCAAAAGACAGCCGGTAAAATTGAACCACCACAGATAGCGCAAACACGAATTCAAAAAAAAACCGGGAACATCGCTGAACCCGGCCTTTGATTGTTTTGTCTCGCGCTTCTTACCAGATGGAAACGCGTTCCTCTGGTGGCAAATACAGCGCGTCGCCTTCCTTAACGTCGAATGCGTCATACCATTCCTGCATGTTGCGCACGACACCGTTCACGCGGAACTCAGCTGGTGAATGCGGATCAGATTTCAAGCGGTTGATAAGCGCTTCATCGCGGTACTTCACCTTCCATACTTGCGCCCAAGCCAGGAAGAAGCGCTGATCGCCAGTAAGACCGTCGATAATCGGAGCTTCCTTATCGCCGAGCGCCAACTTGTAGGCATGGTACGCCATCGCCAATCCACCAACATCGCCGATGTTTTCGCCCATGGTGAACTTGCCGTCGACAAAATAACCCTCAACTGCTTCATAGCCATCATACTGGGCACCGAGCATTGTTGTGCGCACCTCGAAAGCAGCGCGGTCGTCTTCAGTCCACCAATTGCGCTGCACGCCTTTTTCGTCGGACTTGGAGCCCTGATCATCAAAGCCGTGGCCCATTTCATGGCCAATCACCGCACCAATGCCGCCGTAATTTACCGCCAGATCTGCGCCCGGATCAAAGAAAGGTGCCTGCAAAATAGCCGCGGGGAAAACGATCTCGTTAAACTGCGGGTTATAATAAGCATTCACCTGATGCGGCGGCATGAACCATTCGCTTTTATCGGTTTTGCTAGTCAAGCGGTCAACTGAGCGCTGATGATTAACCGCACCAATGGCCTTTGCATTAGCAAACAGATCGCCTTTGACAATTTTAATCGCAGATGTGTCGCGCCAGTTGTCTGGGTATCCGATCTTTGGATTAAAGGTAGACAGTTTTGTGCGCGCTTGAACTTTGGTTTCATCGCCCATCCACTCCAGGCCATCGATACGCTGACCAAGAGCAATGCTCAGGTTTTCCACGAGCTGCACCATTTGCTGCTTGGACGATTCCGGGAAATAACGCTTCACATATACTTGGCCAATGGCCTCGCCGAGTGCGTTGAGCGCCCCTACACGGCGTGTTGCACGTTCCCAGCGTTCTCGCTGCTGCGGCTGACCACGGAGGGTTTTTCCGAAGAAATTGAAGTTTGCGGCATCAATCTCTTCGCTTAAAATAGCCGCATGATTTGAGATTGCATTGTAAGATAAGTAGGCTTTCCAGTCATCAACAGAGACTTCGTTGATGATACCTATCGTAGCAGCTACAGAGTCTGGGAACATGACATTCAATCGTTCGATGTCGGCCATACCGCGCGCACCAAAGAAGCTGTCCCAATCAAACCCGGCATACTCGGCTTTAAAATCAGCGTAATCAGCTGGGTTGAGCGTTTTGTCCCGATTGCGGCGTTCAGAACGAGGCCACTGCTTTTCTGCCAGTTTGGTCTCAATAGCGAGAATAGCTTCAGCTTTCGCCTCAGCGTCCTCGATACTGGCAAAGCCGAGCATCTCAACAATGTGTGCTACATAAGCGGCCCGCGTTTCCTTGAATTTATCAGTATCTTCAAGATAGTAATCGCGGTCCGGCAGGCTCATGCCGTCGATGCCCATGTTAAATTGATAGCGATCAGGGTTCTGGCGGTCGATCCCCAATCCGAATGTAATGGGTGATGTCAAATTGTCAGTCGCCGCGCGGCCGAACAAGACGGTAATATCTGCCACATTTTCTGCGGCTGCAATTTCAGCCAAAAGCGGACGGATCGGATCAATGCCACGCGCATTAATCGTCTCTACATCCATGTAGCTGTTGTAGTAATCGCTGATTTTCTGCTCGACCGTGCCATCGTCGAAAGTACCTGACGTCAAATCATCGATAATTGCTTTGGTGCGGTCACGGCTGCGGTCTCCGAGCACGGTAAAGGCGCCGTAACTGGTTTTGTCTGCCGGGATTTCAAATGTGTCATGCCAAGAGCCAGACGCGTACTGAAAGAAATTATCGCCGGGTTTTACACTTTCCTTGCGCGCAGTAAGGTCAACTCCCCATGTACCCAGTTCGGGTTTGACCATTGCTTCAGCAACCTCAGTCGCCCCGCTGTTATCGGTATTTGCTTGCTGATCGTCAGAGCACGCCGCGATCATAAGCGCAGCCACTGCAACAGACGTGTTCAGGAAAAATTTCATGGATCCCCTCCTATGTATTGATTGTTGCCAATTTATTATTTGTTTTTGTAGCCCAGCGAAAAGCCGCGCCGATGAGCAATCTGGCCAGCCTGACAAGACACCCCGCACGGCACGGTATAAGAACCCCGACACGAGTCAATATTTGTGGGAGCAAATTACTGTGATTTGGTACTAAAGTTTAGCGCGATAGATAGTTCACTATTGGTATCCGCCGGTCAGGCTACGATTATGACAGCGCGTGCCAGGCTTTCAGGACTTCCAGTTCTCGCTGCCGGGACAAACCCAAGCCACCCACCGGGAAGCTTGTTCCCCTGAAATTGTAGGAGCTATACCAACGCCAAGCAGCGCGCGCTGTGTCAGCAATTGGCCGGTACGACACGCCCGCAGCCAAACTCTTCGCGCCGTTTATCTGGTAAAACCCTGCGTCTTCATCCAGCGGCGCCCAAAGCGGCATGTCCGAGAAAGATCTGACACCCTGCTCGCGCCGGAGGAAATCAGGATCAACCCATGTCAGACGCGCCTGGCTGCCGATGGCACTGCGAGCGCCTTCAAGAAACTCCCGGAAGCGCAGCGGGTCTGCGGAACCGCAAATATTGTGAATACCAACACTTTTTTGCTCAATACCGTCGATAATCCATGCGGCCAGGTCGCGTACATCGACAAACTGCACCGGGTCCAAACCGGTTCCAGGGGCCAGAACCTCATCCTCAAGCGCCAGTTTGCGCAACCAGTAATGAAACGACGCACCGTCATCACGCGGACCCAGGACCGCGTGGCTGCGTGAGACGCCATATGCACCCGGATACAGTTCTTTTACGATCTGTTCTGCGACGGCCTTCTCGCCGCCATACCAGCCCGGGTCATTTACATGCGTGGATGCTTCTTCGGTGATGCCGGCACGGCTAAAGTCAGTGTAAACGGCAATGCTGGAACAGAAAAAATAATAATCCGTGCGCCCCTGCAGCAGTCTGGCGGTTTGTTCAACCAAACCCGATTGCTCTGGCCACACGTCAATCACTGCATCCCAGCGCCTGCTGCCTTCAAGTGCCGACAGATCCGTTTGGTCCAGGCTACGGTCGCCGCGCAACTTTTCAATGTCGGGGAACAGATAGGGTCGGGTGATGCCGCGATTAAACAGCGTAACCTCGTGCCCATTGGCAATCGCAGTCTCGACCACCGCCGGGCCCACAAAATTTGTTCCGCCGAGGACGAGGATTTTTTTCCTGGGCGCACGTCCAGAATTAGCCTTCGGCTGTGCCTGAGCCACGCCCGTTGCCAACAATGACACCAGACCGGCGGTAGAAAGTTCCAAAAATCGCCTTCGTTCCATAACGATAGTTATAACATAATGATCGTTGTTGATCCACTGGAATTTGCAGGGCACGAAATGAAGAGCTAACCACTAACAAATAATTCAGGCGGCAGTTTGCTGAGAATTTATGCAAATGTTTTGACCGACCTGAAAAGTCGGCCAAACCGATGCTATGTTTTAGCTGGTCGTTGCCAAACCCTTTTAGACAGACGCGTTGTGGTTATAGACGGTACGCGTGGGGTAAGGGATGTTCACACCTTTGGCGTCAAAGTCCTCTTTCACTGCTTTCAGCAGCGCCCAGTTCAGCGCCCAATAGTCCCCTGACGCACACCAGACCCGGATCATGATATTCACCGAGCTGTCGCCCAATTCGGTGACGGCAACCAGCGGCGCAGGATCACTCAGGCAGCGGTCATCAGCTGCGATAATGCCGGAAATAGCTTCCATTGCCTTGTCGATATTATCGTCATAGCCGATGCCAAAGACAATCTGAAGACGACGGGTGTCATGATAATTATAGTTCGAGATTGAGCTGCCCCAGACGGACCCATTCGGGATCATGATGCGCACATTGTCGCCGGTGTCCATCATGGTGGTAAAAAGTGAAATGGCTTTAACAACACCAGATTCCCCGCCGACCTCAACGAATTGGCCAACCTTGAACGGGCGGAAAATCAGCAGCATCACGCCAGCAGCCAGATTGGACAAGGTACCCTGCAGCGCCAAGCCAATGGCCAGACCGGCAGCACCCAAAAGAGCGACAACGCTGGTTGTTTCAACACCAAACTGATCAAGAAGTGCGATGCCGGTGAAAATAATGACGACATACTTGCCGAGACTGGCCATGAAAGACGACACGGTGACGTCAATCTTGTCGCTTTTGGCGAACATTTTGGTCAGGCGGCGTTCAACAAACCCAGCCAGCCACAAACCAATGATCAGTACCGCAAGTGCACCGAGAATAAGCAGACCCAAATCGATGCCCTGGGTCATTAGCGCGTCCCAGTCGACCGATTCATCACTAAAAAAATCCATAGTAAAACTCCCTAAATACAACCCCGACATACAATCCTGTGGCGGCACTATGCCAACATTCAATCTTTTTTCCAATACAAACTGTAGGGATTACAGTGACTTTTTGACATAATTGGCCGCCGCCTATTTTGAAATTTCAGGCAGCGGCCCTACATTCTAAATTCAACCATATTAACGGGAGAGTGATATGAGTGCGGCAGAGCTTCTGATCGATAAATCCGACATCAGTAAAGTGACTTTCAATGCAGGCTGCCCGGCAGCAGACCGACCACTGGAAGCAGGCGAAATTCGCTTTGAAGTGGAGCGCTTTGCCTTCACTGCCAACAATATCACCTATGCCGCCTTCGGCGAGGCGATGAAGTACTGGAATTTCTTCCCAGGGCGCGATGGCATGGGTTTTGTGCCTGTGTGGGGCTTTGCCTCTGTGGTTGAGACCAGCGCCGACGGCGTTAGCGTGGGCGATAAATATTACGGCTATTTCCCCATGGCCAGCCACTTGGTTGTATCACCAGCCAAAAACAGCCCCGCAGGGTTCTTTGACTGCAAAGCGCACCGCGCTGAACTGAGCCCCGTATACAACTATTATACTCGCTGTGCCGGTGATCCGGGCTATAGCAAAGACCTTGAAGAAATTCAGATGCTGTTCAAACCTTTGTTCACGACCTCTTTCCTGATCGACGATTTCATGGAAGACAACGATTTCTATGGCGCGACCCAGGTCCTCCTGTCCAGCGCTTCATCCAACACCAACCACCGTCCTGCCTTCCCACCGGGGCGGGGGGGGGGGGGCGGGGGCCACGGGGGGGCGGGGGGGGGGGGGGGGGGGGGGGGG
>JAALKD010000093.1 GCA_011088215.1 Sphingomonadales bacterium
GGCCACGGCAGCAGCTGATGAATGTATTGAGGGCCCGAACGCCCAGGTCAATTTTTTCACCGACCCGTTGGCGGCTATGAGCCGGGGGCGGCGTGCCGCGCAACAGCTTCGGTGTTGGACCATGCCGGATAGGCCCCTTCCCATCAATCGGTTCGCCTAACGCGTTGACCACCCGGCCAAGCCAGCCGTTTGACGGAAAAATCACCGGCTCGGACTGTGTAACCATTGCCTTGCATCCGACGCCGATGCCTTCTACAGCGTCAAATGGCATGGCAAGAGCAGTTTGGTGTCTGAAACCGATTACCTCAATGGGAACCCGGCGGCGGTCACGGGTTTCGACTTCCAGCCGAGAGCCCACCGAAATATATTGACCAATACCTGCCAATTCCACCAGCAAACCACGCACACCAGTTACCCGGCCATAGCGGCGTTCAGTTTGAATTCTATCAATTTCCTTGATTAGGCTGCGCACGCAGACCCCCACCTTTAGATTCGTTGTGATTTTAAACAATCTCGCCTTAAATATTCGTAAAGTTTCCTATCAGCTATGCAGCGCAAATAGACCGTTAACGAATTTTGTTGGCGTTTGCGTTAACCTTGGTTAACATTGGTTAACAGAAACGAATTTGTATTGGGGGTAGGTGCTATTTTTCTAATCCGATTCAACCGCTTAAATGGTTAAGATATAAATGGTTAGGTGCCTGTAACCGCATAAAGCACCAAGTTGGATGAGAATCGATAGCCGAATTATAGGCAGATAAGACAATGCGTGTTCTCTTAATTGAAGATGACCCAACCATCAGCCGTAGCATTGAACTCATGCTCAGCTCCGAAGGTTTCAATATCTATTGCACCGATTTGGGAGAAGAAGGTCTCGACCTTGGAAAGCTCTATGATTATGACATCATATTGCTCGACCTGAATTTACCGGACATGCATGGCTACGACGTATTGAAGAAACTTCGAACAGCCAAAGTGAACACACCGATTTTAATTCTCTCCGGTTTGAGTGAAATGGAAAACAAGGTTAAAGGCCTTGGCTTCGGCGCGGATGATTATTTGACCAAGCCATTCCACAAAGAAGAATTGGTTGCCCGCATTCATGCCATCGTACGTCGGTCGAAAGGCCATTCTCAGTCAATAATTAATACAGGCAAACTAGCGGTTAACCTGGATACCAAAACCGTTGAGGTTGAGGCCAAGCGGGTTCATCTCACCGGCAAAGAATATGCTATGTTAGAGCTTCTTTCGCTCCGCAAAGGCAGCACGCTGACTAAGGAGATGTTCCTCAACCATTTATACGGTGGCATCGATGAGCCCGAGTTGAAAATTATTGATGTCTTTATTTGCAAATTACGCAAAAAACTGGCGGCAGCATCAGGCGGGCAGAATTACATCGAAACTGTGTGGGGCCGCGGCTATGTACTGCGCAACCCTGTGGATGAAGAGCAGGAAGCAGCAGCCAGCTAACGACAATCATGAATGTCATAAAAAAGACCGGTCAAAACCGGTCTTTTTTATTAACAATACAGCAAATTACTAGCCCAAACCCATCAGCTCTTCTGCGTTACCATCCGACGATACATACATGCCCCGATGCCCACGTATCGGGCGCAGTTTATCGGTAATACCAAGTACAGTCTCGGCCGCTCCGAGAAACAAACTGCCGTCTTTCGCCATCGTCGCCTGCATGCGTTCCAACACTTCTTTTTTGGTTGGCTGGTCAAAATAAATCAGAACGTTGCGACAATAAATTACGTCAAACGACCCCAACAGACCAAAACTACCAAGCAGATTAAACGGTCGGTAGGTGACCATTTTGCGCACGTCCTCGTTCAAACGCCAAACGTCGCCTTCCTGTTTAAAATATTTAATCAATGTCTGAATCGGCAAGCCACGCTGAACTTCAAACTGGCTATATGTACCAGCTTTGGCTTTTTCCAGCACCTGTGTACAAATATCAGTGCCAACAATCTCAATATTCCAGTCTTTCCACTTAGCCCAGTTCTCCTTCAGTACAATCGCGAGCGAATAGGGTTCCTGGCCGGTCGAGGCTGCAGCGCACCATATGCGTAACTTTTTGTTTGGCCTTGCTTTTTCCATCGCAGGAAGGACATGATTTTTGAATATGTCGAACGGCGTGTTGTCCCGAAAGAAGAAAGATTCGTTAGTGGTCATCGCCTCAGTGACGTCCTTGATCAATCCTTCATCCCGGCTGGACCGTAGCTGTTGAATAAGCACATCCAGCGAGTCCATCCCGCGCTTTCGCGACAACGGTGTCAATCGGCTTTCAAGCAAATACACTTTGTCGGGCGTCAGCATCAGGCCAGACTTTTCCTTTAACAACCCCGAGAGGAATTCAAAATCCTGGTTTTTCACGCTGTTCCTCCCTGCAGGCGTTTCGCTGCAGCTGCCCCGATCTGGGTGATCGGTAAAATTTCTGTGCACAGGCCCGCGCCGGCAACTGCGTCTGGCATACCCCACACCACCTGGTTGCCTCGTCTTGCGCCAACAAAGTTGCACCGCCCTTGGTAATTTCACGTGCACCCTTCAGGCCGTCGTGGCCCATACCGGTAAGAATGACCGCAAGAATGCGCTCGCCAAATATCTTGCCCGCGCTGCGCAGCAATGGATCAACCGCAGGACGACAAAAATTCTCGGGTGGTTCGTCGGTTAATTTCACCGTGAGGTTACCGTTTGCATCGTCAATTTCCATATGCCTGCCACCGGGTGCCACATAAATATGCCCTGCTTTAATTTTCATTCCGTCAGCGCCTTCACATGCGGGCCAACCTGTGCCCGCGCCCGCGCGCCCCCCGGGGGTCGCCGGGAACGTCCCTGGCATACGCTGGTTAACCAGAATGTGTACCGACGTGGCTTCAGCTAACCCGCTACAAAATTTCATAAGTGCTTGTGGACCGCCGGTCGACGAACCAATCAGCAGAATTTTCGGTTTTTGAGTCGATCCTTTGCGCAGCGCAATTGGGGCTGCAGCACCATCGCGATTTGGTAGTGGCACAGATGTCTGCGGCGTTGCTTTGCCCTTACTTGATACAGCGCTTACAGCCGCCGCTGGGCGCCTAGCAGAGACAAAACCGGCTGCCGAAGGCCTGGTCGGGCTGGCAAAAGCCGGCCCAGCTGTAGCCGCTGAACCGTTAGAGCCTACGCCAGTTGGTTGGCTGTGGCCAAGCTTTGTGCGTCGCCGCGAAGCCCATGCCTTAACTTTCTCAACCAGCTCTCTGCGGAAATCAATGTTAGCATTAACCGAACGAGCGGTTTCAGATTTTGGCACATAGTCCACCGCACCGCGTTGCAACGCCCTTAGGCTGACCTCTGCATTTTTGCGGGTCAATGTTGATGCCATAACAACCTGAATATCAGGCTTCATATCAATCATTTTGGGAAGAGCAGTCATGCCATCCATTTCGGGCATTTCTATATCCAAAACAACAGCTTCTATGTCATGCTGCGCTAGCTGTCGTAATGCAACAACACCGTTATTGGCGGTCGTAACCACGTCGATATTTGGGTCTTCCGACAAATAGCGGCACAAAAAACCTCTGATAATAGCACTATCATCAACGACCATTACCCGAAATGGCCCACTATTGTCTGTAACTGAATTGGGGCTTGAAACAACAGAATTCACAGTGAATTTCCTGAATTAAATGAGACCAACCTGTGAAAATTTCGCCTCGATGATCTCTCGGTCAAAAGGCTTCATGATATATTCATTAGCGCCTGCCTCGATGGCAACGCGAATATGAGACATGTCGTTTTCCGTCGTACAAAAAACGACAATAGGTTGTTCGATACCTTCTTTAGCCCGGACGGCTTTTAAAAATTCCAACCCGTCCATAACCGGCATATTCCAGTCTAACAGCACAACGTCTGGCATATTGCGATCGCAAGCATCGAGGGCATCTTGGCCGTCAACCGCTTCTTCAATATCGAAGTTGAGTTCCTCAAGAATTCGGCGGGCAACCTTTCGGATAACCTTTGAATCGTCAACGACTAGACATAATTTCATGTGCGAAAATCTCCAAAATCCACGCTAAGTGCAACATTTTCAATGCAGTAACCAGTTAAGCGGCTTTGCTGTTACCTTCAAAAGCAAGCAACCTGTCCACGTCCAGAATAGGCAGCAATTGTTCTTTGAGGCGGTAGATACCGACGCTGACTTCGCGCCAGCGTGGGTCAAGCGTAACCGGATTTTTTTCAAACAATTGGTCTTCCAGAGACAGAACTTCCCCAACTTTATCGATCTGCAAGCTCTAGGGGTCCTCATTATGCTCTACAACCACCGACATACTGGATTTACCTTCCTCAAGCGGCGGCAGCCCCAAGCGGCGTCTCAAATCAATGACTGTAATCTGTTGTGCATTAAGCACATCATGAACGGCAAGAACCGGAATGCCTACTTGTTGGCCGTCCAAATGCACTGTAACAAAATCCTGCACGCCGACGGTGGCGAGACTGGTGTCTTCACGTACCACTATATCGTTCATGCCGCGTCTCCTTGAATTTTAAATTGCTGAGACAGGCTGCGAAGCAACGTGTCCTTGTCAAACTTGGCGACATAATCATCGAAGCCTGCTTCGTATCCACTGTTTATATCGTCTTCGGCGGTCGAGGCTGACAAAGCGACGAGCTTGATGTCTTTCCAGTTTTCGTTGTTCCGGATAGCGCGCGCAAAATCATACCCTGACATTTCCGGCATCTCGATATCCGAAACAATAATGTCAAACATCGCGCCGCTTTCCATCAATTCAAGTGCTGCTTCCGCGCAATTGACTGCAGTGACATTATAGCCCGCCACTGACAATATTGGGCGCAGCATATTGCGGAAGAAATCACTATCATCAACCACTAACAACCGCTCCGAAGTCCTTGATACGCTTGCCTCTTCACTCATGTCCTTACTGGCCAGCCACTCTGGAAATGCTTTGCCAAGGAAATAGGTCACATCAATAACTTCAGATGCTTTTCCGTTGATCACTGCAGTCCCGATCACGCCACCTTCCTCGGATACCAATTTGATATCCATCTCGTCTTCGACGATGTCCAATATCTCGTCAACCGCAAGCCCCATGGTAAATTGCCGGTCAGTGAAGACCAAGACAGGCTGACTCCCCTTTTCTCGCAACGTCATCCCGGGGTCCGCAAGCACAAGCGGCATCAGCGCGCCACGGTATTGCACCATCAGGCGGCCATCAGATTTTTCGATGCTATCAACGCTGATTTCCTCAAGTCGCGCCACAAGAGATAGCGGCACTGCCTTGGGATGGTCTGCTCCTGCCACAAAGACAAGCATGCTTTCTTTCTCAGCTCCGGCTGCAACGCGAACCTGACTTTCATCGCTGTGCCCCTCTGCTGTTGCATCGGATACACTTGAGTTAGCTTTATTGGCAATACCGTTGGGGTCCAAAATCATGATGACACTACCGTCTCCAAGAATTGTGTTACCGGAATAGAAGTCCAACTCTTTGAGGATAGGAGCCACCGGTTTGACAACAATTTCTTCGGTGTCAAAAACCTGATCCACGACAATACCAAAGGTGAAAGCACCAACTTGGGATACGACAATGAAATCATCGGAATTTTCGCGTGCTTCGATTTTCTCTCGGGTACAAAAGCCCAGCACCTCATTCAGGAATACTAGCGGGAGCAATCGATTACGAAGCCGTAACACCGGCGTATCATTGATCAATTCAATTTTGTGGTCATTTTCACCGGCTTTTTCAGCGCTGGATGCACGCACAAGCTCAAGCACACTAATCTGCGGAATAGCATATCGTTCATCCCGGGCTTTGACAATTAAGCCTGCAACAATGGCCAACGTCAGTGGAATCTTGATCGAAAAGCTGCTGCCTTTGCCAACAGTGGAGACCATATCAATGGTGCCGCCAATTTTTTCGATGTTGGTGCGAACAACATCCATACCCACGCCGCGGCCGGAAACACTGGTAACCTTCTCGGCCATCGAGAAGCCAGGGTGGAAAATAAATTTCTGAATTTGAGCCTCAGACATACCTGCCAGCTCGCCCTCGGTCGCCAGTCCTTTTTCAATGATTTTGCCGCTTAGTTTATCAGCAGAAATACCGCGGCCATCATCTTTAATCTGGATAATAATATGTCCGCCTTCATGGTAGGCATTCAATGTAATCGAGCCCACTTCCGGCTTACCAACAGCGATACGCTCAGCGGGCATTTCGATTCCATGATCAGCTGAATTTCGAACCATATGAGTCAGTGGATCTTTAATAAGCTCCAGCACCTGACGGTCCAGTTCAGTGTCCGCCCCTAACATTTCCAGTTCGATTTTCTTGTCCAAGTCCACGGTCAAATCGCGAACGATACGCGGTAATTTTGCCCAGGCATTGCCAATCGGCTGCATCCGGGTTTTCATGACATTTTCCTGAAGCTCGGTTGTGCATTGGCTAAGCCGCTGAAGCGGTACACCCAACTCAGAATTGTCCATATTTCGGGTAATTTGCAGCAGCTGATTACGTGTTAGAACCAATTCGGAGACCATATTCATCAAGTCTTCAAGTAGGTCCACATTCACACGAATAGACTGGCTTGTACGCCGTGTCTCGGACGCTGCTGTTTGTTGTTTTGCACCAGATTTCGCGCGGCCTGCAACATCTGCCTTGGGCTTGCCGACAGCTTTCGACGCGCTGATGACTGCCTCGCGCACCAGTTCAAACGTCATTACCGCCTCGTCAACGACCTCTACTTTTACCTGACATTCGGTCAACACATTTTTGATTAGCTCGAGCAATCCGTCGAACTGGGCTTCGTCAAACCCGGCAACGGTAATAAGCTGCCTACCCACCGTATCAGCAGAATCAAGGTCGTCCTGAAACAATGCGAGCATAAGGCCCATGAAACGGCCTTTACGCTGATCCAGGTTGGTGCCTTCAAAATATTTCTTAAGTTTTGCTTCAGTGTCTAAACGCTGAGCAATAAGGTGCGATGCGACTGCAAGCGTGTCTTCGCCGCCCACGCGGTCAAACAAAGAACCGCCGCCATCGGACGGTGATGGATTCGAGGGGGCCGACTCATCTGCTGCGGCGCTATCGTCCGGGCCTGGAGTATTTGCAAATACAGCTTCAAGTTCTTCAAGGGATACTTCACCTGGCTTCAAGGAACGCCCAAGGGCAGGATCAATAATTTCGCCGTCTACTGTATCAGGCTCTGGCTCTGGTTGCGGCTCTGGCGCGCCGCCACCTTCAGCAATCGCATCCAGGCGCGCGATCAAATCACTGTCGTCGCCGTCTGGCTCTTCTTCGGTTGCTTCCAAGCCAGCCAGAATTTCCTTAATCCGGTCGAGACTTTCCAAAATCACCGTAACCGAACTTTCGGAGACCTGTAATTCGCCGTCTCTAAATTTTCCGAGCACATTTTCGGAGGCATGAGCAACTGATTCTAATCGTGGTAGCCCGAGAAACCCGCAGGTGCCTTTAATGGTATGAACAAGCCTAAAGATATTGTCCAAAACTTCTTTATTATTCGGATCCTGCTCCAGTTTGACCAGCTCAACATCAACAACGTCAATGCTCTCGCCTGTTTCTGTAAGAAACTCATTTAATAAATCGTCCATGTCCACTTCCCGGCGTTTTGCGCCTGCCAAATAGTTCAACGCCCCCCTAAACACTTTCGTGCCAAGGCCCACTTTCGCGAAAAAGGGTTAAAATGGTGTAAAACTTTTGGGATTATCGAAAAACAGACGATAATAATTTCAGAATGTGAAATGGCGTGGCACGAACTGCTCGCCCGAACGCAATGAAACGACGCGGTCTGACTTACTATTCAGCCCATTGCCTTTATGGATGCTACTATCTCAAGCTTTTGAGATGCCAATTGCGCAACCTCAACCTTACCGCCCAGTTCAGCAGCAACAATACTAGCCAAGAATGCTGGTGCCAAACGAGGCTCTAGATTGTCTTCTGCTGCCTCACCTTGCACGGCGGCGCGAATTTCATCAGAAAAAATGACCCGCTCGCCTTCCGCCACAACTGCAATCGTAACAGTCTCGTCATTGACCGCGCCAAATTGAACAGTCAATGTGCCGCCACGAATAAGAGCCTCAGCGGCAACCAGGCTCAAATTTAACAACAGCTTGACCCCACCCTTAGTGAGTTCATTGGCTGAAACAGCCCAAACCAGTTCAACTTTGCTTCCGGCAAGAAACGCGCGCAGAGACTTCTCCGCTTCCCGGGTATCCAAATGAGTCGAAAA
Organism: Sphingomonadales bacterium; assembly: GCA_011088215.1. GTDB lineage: Bacteria > Pseudomonadota > Alphaproteobacteria > Sphingomonadales > Kordiimonadaceae > Kordiimonas. The sequence continues at coordinate 8,245 of JAALKD010000093.1, forward strand.
ACCACCCGCTGCGCCAAATGCCAACCGGAAAAACTGCAATTTGTTACTTGTTTGCTGGGTCGATTTTTCGATCAGATCGAAGACTGCCTCGCGCATAGTTTCGTCTTGCTCACCTGAAAGCAACTCAAGGCCGTTATTGATCGCCCCAACCGGGCTTACCAAATCATGGCAAAGCCTAGAGCACAACAAAGCTGAAAAATCTAACTTGGACAACGAGCGTCTCCCCAACGGTTTCTATGCATATTTTCACGAGAAATGTCTATCTAGGCAACTTTTTTATGGTAATTATCGGCCGCTAACTCATTTTGATAGAGCTGAACCACCAAATAATTAGCGATTTTGTCCCTTCTGAGTTGGCAATGGTGTCGCCAAAACCCGCAAAAATAACCGAGAATCTAACAAAATGACCACAAAGGCAGACCCGCAAAGCCTAAAAGCGCTTACATCCAAACTTATCCAAACAACATTGGACGCCGGCGAAGTTGTGATGGACGTATATAACAGCGACTTCGAGGTTTATGGCAAAGCCGATCAGTCTCCGGTTACCGAGGCGGACCGTCGCGGTGAAGACATAATTACTGCGGCACTACAGGAAATCGCACCTGATATCCCGATTGTCGGCGAAGAAGCCAAATCCGACGGCCACTGTCCGGATATTTCCGGTGGTCTATTCTGGCTGGTTGATCCGCTTGATGGCACCAAGGAATTCGTTAAGAAAGGCTCGGACTTCACCGTCAATATTGGTCTAATAAAAGACGGTGTTCCCATCGCAGGGTTTGTATTGGCGCCTGCAATGAACAAACTTTACTGGGGCGTAAAGGGCCTCGGTGCTTGGACTGCAAACATCTGCAGCGGCAAAGTCGACGATCAGAAGCCGATCGCTGCACGCGCGGCCAACCCGGAGAAGTTGATCATAGTCGCCAGCAAGTCACACAGGTCGCCCGAGTTGGAGGCCTGGCTGGCCCATTTTCCAAGTGCGGAGCATGTGTCCATTGGCTCCAGTCTTAAATTATGCCTTCTTGCCACTGGCGAAGCCGACCTCTATCCACGGCTTGGCCCAACCTGCGAATGGGACACTGCGGCTGCGCATGCTGTTTTGCTGGCCGCCGGAGGTAGTGTTGAAGTTGCAGATGGTTCACCGCTCGGCTACGCAAAAAACCTTAAGACCTTTCTCAACCCTTGGTTCCTATGCCGTGCCGACACTGATTTTATCGTTCCGGCCTTAACGGCCTAATTAAGCGTTATCGCTGGGAACGCAGAAAGGCAGGCAGGCATACATCGTCGACCCAAGTGCACTCTTCAACGTCAAACGTGATGTATAGCTCCTCTGGAGCGAACATCCCCAACCCCAATTTATGGTCGGCCAACTGCTGTTTCAGCACATCAGGCATTAAGCCGGCATTTAGTGCTGCCAAAATAGCAGATGCCCGACCGTCGCTTTCCTCGTCAAGAATCATCATCAACTGTTCTTGCGTATAGGGCTCAGTCCGATTTGCAAAAAGGGCCGCAAGCATGCGCTCAAATGTTCCTGCGCCATAAGCTTGGTGCATTTCACCGTCCAAAAGCAGTGCGAACACAGCCCCGCCACCGTATATCAACATGCGGTTATCCTGTTTTTGAACGCCGGCCTCCACAATTGACCGCGGTCCCTTGGAAGAGAGTGCCAAATAGTACCGCCTGATGATGGTGGCAATTTTCTCTTCAAGGCGACTAATATCCACAGCCCCAATGGCATATTGGGCCTTAATGGTCATATAATCGGTGACACCTTCTTTAAACCATTCAGCATCTGCTGACACCGCCGGCTTCATTGCAATTCCGTTCCACAAATGGCCAATTTCATGGGCAAATCCATGTTGCCATACCTTCTCGTCTGCTTTGTTGCTTGGTATGCTGAAACGCTGTGCAAAACTTGCCTCAAAAGCACCGCCGTCAGTTCCGGTGTCCGACACCATAAATACATGATAGCTGCTGCCCGCTGCCCCACCGTATACACCTTGATAATATGTAAACAAGGCGTCAGCGTCCGCGGCAGCACGGCGCGCTATTTGTCTCACCGCACTTTCATAAACAATAACCAGTTTTGATTGGCCTGCTGTCACCTCAAAATGGGGCATGGACGGCCCCAACGCAAAACCATTTTTTTGTAAGTGCTGAATATTTTCAATACGATAGTTATTTTCTGCCAGACGCTCCCACGGTGCAGCAACGGTCCAACTCTCCGGCACATCAAATGAAATTGTCGACGCACACGATTGACGGGAGTAATCTGCCAGTAGAACCGTCCAACCTGTAAAAAAAGACGACCCGTCAAAATTGTAAGCAATCTCTTCCTTGCCATTTCGCCACGCAAAGGTGTCGTGTTTGGCCTCAATGTCATACCGTATCGTTAAGGTCTCACTTTCGGCGCTACCTCCAACTGTCCAAGTTCCGACACCTTGATATTCTAGCGGCTGCTCAGTACCGTCCGAGTGAATTTGCCGAACGTTCTTGATGAAATCATCGGTGAGCACACTGCCAGACGCATCGCGTCGGGAAACAATATCAAGTTGATCCGTGTCGCTCGGAGCAACTAACTCTACGGAAAACCAATTGTTACCGGAAGGCGCGCCAGAAAAAGAAAATGTATAATGTGCAGGAATGGACGGGCATACTTTCGCGGACACGCCGCTGTTCGCTGGTCCATATTTTCCATAGAGTAGAAAACCACCACCCCCAAGCAAAAGTAAGCTCGAAATGATTCCTGCACCAAGAAATGCTTTCCTTTTGCCGCGTCCCCCGAAATTGTATGACACCTTATTTTCTGACATTTTACTATCCTCTCGCTGTTTCTTTTTTGCCTACACATAGGACTAAGGGTATGGTTAGCTATATGAGGCGCTTTATTTTCATTGAGAAACAGCAAGATTTGTGCCACGGATTTTTTTCAAATATTGTATACTTTTCAGTTAGTTAAATAGGTTCTAGGCGATCTGTAGATTGGTCGATGTCCATTAGTGAACATATATCGTTCGAAAACGAACATCCGACGCAGGTAGGCTGTGTTTCAGCGTCTGGTTTCGGCACGCCGATTATGTATTATACCAACCCAGAGCTGCTCAATTTGAGGATTAAACCATGACATTATTAATTGCTGGCGTCGCCGCGTTTATCGGCCTTCACCTCATTCCTTATTTCGCCACTGGTTTCAGGACCGGTTTGGTTGCCAAAATCGGCGTTGCTGGCTATCGCGGCTTTTTTGCCGTTGCCGTGCTCGCCAGCATGGCCGCTATTATTTTTGGATGGCGCAGTACACTGCCTGAAATCATATTCAACCCGCCGACCTGGGGCTTCCACATTACGCCGCTGTTTGTCTTGTTTGGCTTCATCCTGTTTTTCGCCAGTCAGGCTCCTACCAATATTAAACGCATGATCCGCCACCCACAGATGACCGGCATTTTGCTGTGGTCGGTTGGCCATTTGGCGGCGAACGGTGAAGACCGTTCTGTTGTCCTGTTTGGTAGCTTTGCGCTTTGGTCAGTATTAGCTATCTTTGGTGCCAACCGCCGCGACAAGGTGTGGCAGAAGCCGGAAAAGCAACCGATAGTTAAAGACATAGTGACTGTAGCCATAGGCTTGGCCGTTTATGCACTTACGATCTATTTCCATGAAGCTGTCATTGGCGTTAGGCCGATGCCCTAGTCCATTGCGCGCATTAGCTGCCAATCAATTCCAGGATATGCGCCGGGTCTTTCAATAAGCCCCGCGCGATCATACCGCGCATGGGTTCGCCGGAATAGAACCACTCGGTAGCGATCTTGCCATCGGCCCACATTTGCACATGTAAACCGTCAATTCGATGGTGCGAGCCTCCTTTGTCGTCGTAAGACGTGGTGTTGCGAAAGGCGCAAAACTCACTTTCTGAGTCGATAAAAAGGTCGGTGATTTCGCCTTTGATATTGTAAGCTGACGTAACGAAGGGTTTTTGCGTGTCCCGGCCCGCCGGTCGGGAAGGGGGGGGGGGGGGGGGGGGGGGGGGGGGGGGGGGGGGGGGGGGGGGGG
>JAALKD010000094.1 GCA_011088215.1 Sphingomonadales bacterium
GTTTAACCCGCAACAACAATTCCGGGTGTCCTGGCCCGCTGAACCGGTTGTTGCTCGAGCCTACATTGATCAACTTCAGCGCAGCAATGTGCTGCGGGCGGATGCAATTTCGCAGCTGACAGAAGCGCTTGACGGAGCAGATGCGAGCCTCAGCAACGACCGTAAGGACCAGCGTCTGGCACAGAGTTTGAATTCACTGGGGGAAAGCATGCTGTCTGATGACGCTAGCACCGCGGCACTGCGCCGGCAAACCGCACTGGGCGAAACCCTGAAGAGCATTGCTGCACGGCTGCGGTAACGAAAGCAACTAATACCGGCAGACCACGTATGCCGGTGACACAAAAGTCGCTAAAAAAGTAAAGTTGGCCCTGTCTATATATGGACAGAGCCAAATAAATGAATAGATTGTTCCAAACGGGGTTAGCTATTTTATTCGGGAGAGCAAATTTGACGCGCTTATTCGCAATTATCGCAACTATTTTCCTATCATCATTGCCTGCTCATGCTTATCTGGATGCAGGTACAGGCAGCATTATTGCTCAGCTGATAATCGGTGGCGCAGCAGGCTTTATGGTGGTGGTGAAATTGTACTGGCACAAAATTAAGAGTTTTTTCCCCCAGCGGAAAAAGGACAATGCTGACCAACCCGAATAGCCCTTTTTCTTGAGGTAATTTCATGCAATCAGCTTACGTTGAGCCGGGCTCATTCAGAGACCCAAGTGGCCATATTTGGCATCTGGGCAATCGAATATTCAGAACAGTGAAAGGCAGCGCTTGCAAACATTTTGAACAAGCCAAAGACAGCGGCTTGTTTGATGTCGAGTTTGCGCACGGAGCAATCATCAATACAAAAATTGTCACCGATGCCACAATCAAAGGCAAAATTGACGGAAGTTTTGACCTGCTGCTGGAGCATGACCGAATTAATTTGGTCAATTATCCTTATGAGTGGTGCTTTGACCAGCTCAAGGAAGCGGCGTTGTTGCACTTGGAGATTCTGCGCGAAGCACTGGATAGAAATATCATGCTGTCCGACGCATCAGCCTACAACATTCAATATATAGGAACCACGCCCTATTTTATCGATATGTTGTCCTTTCGACCTTACCGAGAGGGCGAAGTTTGGAACGGATACCGGCAGTTTTGCGAGCAGTTTCTACACCCATTGTTGTTGCAATGTGAACTTGACGTTCCATTCAACAATTGGTTCAAAGGCACGCTGGAAGGCATTTCTGGGCAAGATCTGGTTCGGCTGTTGCCGCTTCGCAAGAAAATTAAACCCAAAATAGCGGCACATATCTGGCTCCCGGCTACGCTGCAAAAAAATGCAAACCAAAAAAACCTGCAAGACATGGCAGCCAACGAAACTCGACAAACTCTGCCAAAGGCCAGCATGCGAAATATTTTCGTGTCGCTATATGACTGGATTAGCAAACTGTCGCTGGACCACGGAAAAAAGAGCACCTGGTCTGAATTACGAAAAAAACAACAGCTATTCCGAAGAAGAAGTCGCTGCAAAAACATCTTTCATTACACAAGCCGTTCAGGAAAGCCAACCTGACACCGTTTGGGACATGGGATGCAATTCCGGCCAATTTTCGGAGGTATGCCTGAAAGCAGGGGCCAAGAACGCTGTTGGGTTCGATTTTGATTTAAAGACTGTGGGCATCGCTTTCCAGCGCAGCAAAGATAAAAAATTAGACCTGTTAACCTTGCATCAGGATCTGGCGAACCCCTCGCCAGCCCATGGATGGGGCGGCGTGGAACGCAAAAGCCTCATGGCCAGGGCGAACGCAGACATGACGGTTGCACTCGCTTTAATTCATCATTTGGTTATCGGGCGTAATGTTCCATTGAATTACTTTACTAAATGGCTTGTCCAGTTGGCGCCGGAAGGGATCCTCGAATTTGTTCCCAAAAATGACCCTATGGTGCAAATCTTGTTGATGAACAGGGAAGACATTTTTCCTGATTATACGCTGGAGAACTTTAAACATGTCCTCAACAAATATGCCCGAATTATTCGATCTGATGTCATTACTGAGGATGGACGCACGTTGATCCATTTTACGCGCAATGACTCTTAAAGAGCCCACTCACTCTGTCACTGCCAGCGTATATTTTGCAATTTTTCTTTTGCTGCTGTCACCTATCGTTCATCACGCACTTCTGGTCAATTATTCTTTGTTCAACATAGACGGCTTGGTGCTTCTGACTGGCATAGGATTAATATCAACAATAATGACTTTTTTTGCTCGGCACAGAGGTAACATTGGCTATGCTATAATGGTTGGTGGCGCACTATCGTTATTAACTGACTATTTGATAACCGACTATTTTATGCCAAGAGCGATCTGGCAAATTATGCAGTGGGCTAGCCTCTCACTTGTTGGCGGTTACCTTTTATGGAAACTGGGCCCCACCCAAGTCTGCCCAAATAGTCACCGCTTTCTGTTTGGCTTTTCTGGTAGGTGATATCATATTAGACAGAAGTTCCGTCAGTGTTCGTATGCACCGGGGGCAACACTCAAACGCCATAGAAACAGCGGCTGGTGACGAATCGCGGCCTGTCATACATCTGGTTTTCGATGCGTTCCAGGCGTCTTCTGCCTTGCCAAAAGGGCAAGCTGCAACAGCAGAAATTATCCGCTCTTACTTTGTAAACAACGGCTTTTATCTTTATGATAAAGCCTTCACTCGGTACAACCGTACGTATCGCTCGTTGCCGGCTGCGCTAAATTTCGGTCAAGCTGTGGTGACGCCCGACGTAGAACCTTCGAAAGCGTTTCAGACTACCCTTTTTGAACATTATCCCGGGCAGAACCAGGTATTGGCAACCATGGCAGCAAAAGGATTAAATGCTCACATTATTCAAACCAACCACGTGGACCTTTGCGTCCCGCCACCCGTTCGCTCCAGTATCCGTTGCTCTACCTATTCAACAAGTGACCTGCCCCGCGACAAAATGTTGAATCTGCCTGTCATTGAACGACTGAAGTTATTTCTTATTTTGATCGGAGAGAAAACCATAATTTATAGAGCTATACGGCTTGTGACGAACAGTGTCTTTGGCGGCACAATCGCTCACGTCAGGTCACCGCTAACCGATTTTATCGCAACGGAGATAACGAAAAAAACAATCGAGAGCGTTGATGCAAAAACATATATTTTTATGCATAGCCTGATATCTCATTCGCCTTATGCCCTAAACAAAAACTGTTTACTACGGCCAGTCTCCGAATGGTCCAGCGACAGACGCGACAATACCAGCCGCCAACGGAAAATTGCCTACCAACGCTACGCCCAACAATTGGAATGTTCACTAAAGCATATGTCCGAAATATTAGATCACGTAGCCCGAAACCCAGAATTGAAAAACGCCCTTGTTGTTATTCACGGAGACCATGGCAGCCGCCTGTCAGTTAACAGAACTGACCATCGAACCAGGACAGGTTTGAGCAACGATGATTTGCTGGATAATTTCCCTACTCTATTTGCGGTAAGACACCCGAACATCCAACCCGGCGTTGACAAAAAGCCAGTCGCATTGGATACCGTGCTGCGACATCACCTTAAGGAAATGGATATCCGTCCTTACCCGGGTCCGGCAGAGAGCCAAATCTTTTTGCTTCAGAAAGATGGCACCTTTTCCAAAGCACACCTCGACCTCGGCAAGCAGTAGACTGTCCCTTTTTAATTCCCTAATTGCCAAATATTCTGGCGTCGCTATGGTGCACGCAGGAAACAAATAATATGCAGGATACGTTGTGACACAGGTTTTTGACGGTAACTTCTCGGAAGGCTGCCAGCGCATGCTGCATGCTATAGGGCACGGCAGAGAAGCAGAAGCAATAGCCACATTCCGGCAGGGTTCATTCAGGCCAGAACCGATTGAACATAAAGCCTTCATCCAGATGTTGATCGACATTAAGGCCTACGAACTGGCATCCTGCGTTGCACTGGCAGTGTACAACGAAGACAAAAACACGCTTGATAATATTACCTGCGCAGCACGTAGCGAAATCTACTGCCAACGCCCCGACCACGCGATCAAAATTGCAAGCGATGGCACGACTTTACTTGGTCCAACTCCGGCTCTGCATTTGATAGTCGGTCTGGCGATGATGTCGGTCGGTTCTCTGGACAATGCCGGTTCAGCTATCCAGGCCGCCTTGCAAATGAAAGCCGAACCAATTGGGCTTGCTTATCTAGGCGAAGTATTACGGCTGATGGGACGAACCAGCGACGCAATAGCCTGTCATGAGAAGTGCGTCGGCGCCGGGTGTACTGACGCCGAAGCTTATTTGCTGGCAGGCAATGCCTATTACGATGCCGATCAAATTGACACGGCGCTTACGCACTATGAAAAAGCAGTGCTGCTCAAGCGGCATTATGTTGACGCGCATGACACGCTGAACAAAGCTTTGTGGGAACACGGGAAACACACAAACTTCCTGAAAAGCTTTGACCTTGCCATAGAAAAGCTACCGACCCTGTTAATTTTACGCTTACGTCAAGCCTATTTCCGCATTCTTGCCGGCAAGCTGGACGATGCCGCCGCACAGTTGAACTATTGCCTAGACACTTTTGGTCCCAACGCGCGCGTATACGCTGAACTTGCTGGCGTAAAAAAGCAATTGAACAAAGATTTCGACACCCTGCCGCTATATGCACAGGCCTACGAACTGGATGCTGCGGACGCCAACATGCTCAAGGCATATGGTCGCAACCTGATCGGGGCTCAACAGTATGAGCGCGCCGCTGAAATTCTGGCTGAATGCAAAGCTATCGACAGCGCCGACCAGGAATGCCTTGCGTTTCTGTCCGCTGCCAACACCCACGTAAAACCGGAAGATGCCGCGCGGGTTAATGATTATGACGGTTTGGTGCAGGCGTTTGAGCCACGCCCGCCGGCGGAATACGCGTCACTTCAGAACTTCAATGCCGCACTGCTAAGCGCTTTGCAGCCCTACCATAGAAGCGAAGCTGCACCACTCGATCAAACCCTGGTGCGCGGCACTCAAACACACGGCATGTTGTTCAACAATAACAGCAAGGAAATCAAGCAATTAGAGAGCATGCTGCGCGAGTGCATTAAGGATTACATTGCGCATCTGCAAAAAGTTGGCCCCGTTGAGATCAAAAACAGAATTTCCGACAGCTTCGAGTTTTCCGGCGCGTGGAGTGTGCAGCTTAGTGAAGGCGGTTACCACCTTGACCATGTACACTCGGCGGGCTGGATAAGTTCAGTTTATTATGTTGAAGTGCCAGACGAGCTAAACGACGAAACCCATGAGGGCTGGCTCAAATTCGGCGACATGCATTTTGACCCCAACAACACCGGACCGCACCGGTTTGTGAAACCGATCCCGGGCCGCCTTGTGTTGTTTCCGTCATACATGCTGCACGGCACGGTACCGATACAAAAAGGAAAAAGGCGGACAACCGTTGCTTTTGACGTTGTGCCTAATTAGCGCCCTGCCATGAGTTAATGGGGGTTTTGAAATGAACACAAAACTGGTGCTACGCGTAACTTCGGTTTGCGGGCCTCCTTCGGCGCCGTTTTTGCGCTTTCAATTTTCTAACCTTCACATAACCGATGCAGCGGCTTGCCCGACAATGGGTCCAGTTTGCCCGCGCACAGACGGTGGCATTCCTAAGTATTATTTTTCGTTTGCCTTATCGTCTTTATTGGGCCTGTTAGGACGGCGCATGGTAAACCACCAAACGGCAAAACAGTGACCAACAATAGCTATCTCCCTAAGGATATGAATCATGGCCTCTAAAAGTGAAAAAATTACCTTCTCCGGATTTGACGGCAGTCTACTGGCTGGCAAGCTGGATTTGCCCAGCGGGGCGCCGCTGGCATATGCGCTTTGGGCTCATTGTTTCAGTTGCAGCAAAGACGTATTTGCCGCCTCGCGGGTTGCACGAAGCCTGACGGAAAAAGGCATTGCAGTACTGAGATTTGATTTCACCGGCCTTGGGACAAGCGAAGGCGATTTCGCCAACACTAACTTTTCTTCAAACGTTCAGGACCTAATTTCCGCAGCCGATTATCTGCGCGCGCATTTCGAGGCACCCAAAATGCTCATCGGCCACTCGCTTGGCGGTGCTGCGGTGCTGGCAGCGGCAGCCCATGTGCCAGAAGCATTAGCCATCTGTACAATTGGGGCGCCCGCCGACCCGGCCCATGTGGCAGACCAATTCAGCAGCTCACGCGACGAAATTGACAAGCACGGCCAAGCGGAAGTGTCTCTAGCCGGTCGGCCTTTCACCATCAAGAAGCAGTTCCTCGACGATATCGAGGGCCGGAAACTGGAACAATCAATCGCGACGATGAGGAAGGCATTGCTTGTTTTTCATTCACCGATTGACGCCGTTGTGGGCATTGAAAATGCGGGAAACATCTTCCAGGCTGCCAAACACCCCAAAAGCTTCGTTACCCTCGATAATGCCGATCACATGCTGAGCAATCGGCAGGATGCTGTTTATGTTGCCGACGTTCTTGCCTCATGGGCGACCCGCTACCTTGACGCTTCGCAAGCAGGCGCAGCGCGGCCTGTCACATCTGCCGTTCCAGGTACTGTCGTTGTAGAAGAAACCGGCAAAGGCAAGTTTGCCAACGCCGTTTCCATTGGTGGCAAGCATAGTTTCCTCGCCGATGAACCGGTCAGCTACGGCGGGACCGACACCGGGCCTACGCCTTATGACCTTCTGTTGGCGGGGCTAGGTGCGTGCAAAGCGATGACAATGCGTATGTATGCCGAACACAAAGGCTACCCAATGGAACAAGCGCGGGTTACACTGAAACACGATAAAATTCATGCCGAAGACTGCGAGACCTGCGAAACCAAAAGCGGGCGTATGGATCGCATCGTGGCCGAAATTGAAGTGGTCGGTGACATGGACGCTGAGACCCGGCAAAAAATTGTCGACATTGCCGACAAATGCCCAGTTCACAAAACCCTGCATTCTGAAGTGCTTATTGAAAGCCGCCAAAAACCGTAAACTAGCCGAAGGTCGGCTGCTAACGGCTCATGATAGTTGCTGGCAGTATTCAGCTAGTTCAGCTCAACAACCGCGCTAATCTCAACAGCGATATCGCTCGGCAGGCTACCCATACCAACAGCGGCACGTGCGCCTTTGCCATTGTCGCCAAAAGCAACCACAAACACATCCGAAAAGCCATTTATCACCTGAGGCTGGCGGGTGAAATCCGGGCTGGCATTGACCATACCCATGATTTGCAGCACTTGCTTAACCTGCGACAAATCCCCCACGGCGCCTTTGATCGTTGCCAACATGCAAAGCCCAACGCGTTGGGCTGACTGATACCCCTGCTCCACCGTCAGGTCCGCACCCAATTTACCGGTGAGCGCATCGCCGCATTCGCCGTGGCCTGACAGGTAAAGAATATTCCCGGCTTTCCGCCAGGTAACATAATTGGCAACCGGAGTCGCCGGAGATGGCAACGTATGCCCCGCCGCAGCCAGCCTTTGCTCAGGTGTTTCAGCGCCTTGCGCTTGAGCAGAAACTGCCGCCGCCAGCGAAATAATTACAGCCAAAATATACTTCATAGGTCTCTCCCTAAAAATCAAACTTGGGGCGTTTATTGTTCGCCCTTCACATATTTCTTGAACCAGCCCAGGAACCGTTGGTAGCGGTCCACCTGAAAACTGGGGCGGCGAAAGCCATGATGCTCGCCCGGGTAGACAACAAGTTGAGTATCGACACCGCGCCTTTTGAGCACTTGGTACATTTGTTCGGAATTCTGGATCGGTACATTCCAGTCTTCCTTGCCGCCCATCACCAAAGTGGGGGTTGTCACATTACCGAGCTTACTAAAGATATCTATGGCATCCAGGTCTGCGTTGGGTTCCCACGGAAAACCAAACTCGGCCTCCCATGTATTTTGGTACATATCGTGGCCGTAGTTGGCAGTAAAATTGACCACACTGGCTCCGGTTACCGCACCGGCAAACCGGTTAGATTTGGTAATCACATAATTAGTCAGAATACCGCCGTAAGACCATCCGCCAACGCCCAGTCTTTCGGGATCGCTCAGGCCTTCCTTCACCATATGAGCCGCCAAAGCATCCACATCAGCGAAATCAGGCACACCCCACTGGCGGTTAAGCGCGTAAGTGAAGGGCTGGCCGTAGCCACTGGAGCCATGCGGATTAGGCAACACCGCGATATATCCATTGGCGGCATATAGTTGGCCCCAGGCATCAAAGCTGGTGTCATGCTGGCCAACCGGCCCGCCGTGCAGCATGAAAATAGTCGGATAAGCACTGCCCGCAGTGTAACTAGGCGGGTAATAAACGAAGCTTTCGACACTATCCCCGTTCCATCCAGCAACGCTTAACCGTTCCACATTGCCGAGTGTCACGCCCTCAAGCAAATCAGCATTTAATGCTGTAACCTGCACGGGTTTCGAGCCCTTGATCAGCACCACATTAGCGGTCGCGTGATGGCTGCTTTGCACGGTTGCGATCAGGTCTTTGCCGAGCATATCAAACCCGCGAACAGACACTTCGCCGGCCGTAACTGTTTCCAGCGCACCGCCTACCACGTCCACTTTCATCAATGGTCGATTGCCCCGGTCAGCGGCAGTAAAGTATACCGCATTTCCATCACTTGAAAATTCTGGATTAGAAATCATCCGGTCATAATCTTTGGTCAACAGGCGCGCGGTGCCGCCACCGGACGCATCGATCACAGCCAGATGATCGGTGGCGTACCAGAACTTCTCCGGCTCGACGGTTGTTGTGTAGGCGATGGTTTTTCCGTCGGGTGACCAGGCAGGGTTAGCGTCACTGCCTTTGTTGGTTGTCACTTGGATTAAGGTGCGATCGTCTGCTCCCTTCGCGGCGTCTACCACCCAGATGTCGTCGTTGGCATTTGCATCGGGGTCACCGTCACGCTTGGATGTGAAAGCGATACTGGTGCCATCTGGGCTCCACTGTGGGTCACGATCGTCAAAATCCCCAGAGGTGATCTGCTCAGGCTCACCTTCACCGTCAAACAGGTAAAAGTGGCTGCGCCGACGGTCCAGATACCCCACATAATCCCGCTTAAACTGCAAACGGTCGATTACCCATGGTTCGGGCTTGTCTTTACCCGACTTGGCTTTACCCTCCTCTTCGTCTGGTTCAGGCTTCGGGTCGCGGATGATCAACACCATGCGCGCGCCGTCCGGTGACCAGGCAAACCCTGACACGCCTTGCTTGACGTCAGTATATTGCTGCGCCTCGCCGCCCATGCGGTTCAACAACCAAACTTGTGACTTAGCGTCCTTGTCGCTGCCGCGTGTACCCATAAAGGCGAGCGTGCTACCATCTGGATTCCAGCGCGGACTCGATGCACTGGCATAAGACACTGTCATCGGGAGGGTGGTTTTGCCGTCGGTGGATGTCATCCATATCTGGCTAAAACCGCGATCTTTTTTCATGTCGTTGCGGCTAACCACATAGGCAACCCAGTTGCCATCCGGGCTAAGCTGAACATCACGCGGTGTTTGCATGCCAACCAAGTGATCAATGGTCAGAACCGTCGACTTCTCACTCTCGTCTGCCAGCACTGCACCGCCGCCCCACAGCGTGAGCGCCGCAACACTTGCGAAAACAACTAAATTATTACCTCTAGGTTTTTTCATCTTGAGACCCCTGATTTTCGACACCTTCCTGCTTTCCAAGCAGCCTACTCTTAATCAAGAATATTGGCAATGGAACGGCACAAGCCTTGACATAAGCTGTTCGGCACCGTATTTCATCGTTAATGACTGACCGGTCAGTCATTAACGATGACACGATCACGAGCGACTGCCTTATGCGACCACAAGACGGAAAAGACAAAATACTTCATGCAGCATTAACGTTGTTTGCCAAGAACGGCTTTCATGCCACCTCGGTCAGTCAGATCGCTGCTGCTGCCAAGGTGTCGAAGGGGTTAACCTATAATTATTTTGACAGCAAAGAGGCCCTTTTGCTGGCGATCATTGACCGGGCCAGCGAAACCATGATGGCGGTAGCAGGCGACATGACAACTAGCGCTGGTTATCAGATAGCGCTGCGTGATTTTCTGGCGCGTTACGGCAAATCATTAAAGGCCAACAAACAGTTTCTGACCTTTCAACTCAGCTTGATGTTCCAACCTGATCTAAAGGACATTGTCCAAGGTCCCATGCACGCACGCGCTGAGCAGTTGCTTGCGATGACAGAGGCCATGTTCCAGCGAGCGGGCGCAAATGACCCGCTTGCCAGCGCGCGCCGCTTTGTCGCCGAACTGGACGGCATTACCCTGCATTATTTGTCTGTCTTCAAAGACTACCCGCTGGACGCGATGCTGGTGCAGCTTTACCAAAACTACAAGGAAGCTCCCCAATGAGTACCTTCACATTCACCCCGACCTCCGGCCAAAACAATCGGTGCCGATACCGGATGGCTAGAACATTACTTCGGCGGGCTAATTGTTCGCGGTGAACTGTATGGCTTATTCGACAATGACGCGCTTGTCGCAACAGGCGAGTGCCGTCCCAGCCCAACACAGCCAGCCTTCGCCGATGTGGGCATGATTGTCAGCACCGATCACCGCGGCAAAGGCCTTGCCACCAACGTGTTGCGCCGCTTAATTGAGGAAACCAAGTCACGCGGGCTTAAGCCCATATGCTCAACAGAGTGCAGTAATATCCCTGCGCAAAAAGCCATTACCAAAGCTGGATTCACCGCCTATCACCGCATCCTTGAGATCACATTCTAGTATGATCAATGCGGCAACCCAAACTGCCTTCAATTCGCTCGACAGCTTCCGCTCGCCCATGATAATTATGACAGGTGTCGCGACAGTGTCGTTGTCAAAACCGGTTTGCTTTGCCATTTGGCATGTTGAAAGACCGCTGCTGAGTTAGACCGGAAATTTGAAGTTAAAAAACCAAAGGGACTAACCTCATGAGTGTGCAAAAACGCCGCCTGGAAAAAGGCTGGTCTCAGGAACACCTGGCACAATTGTCAGGCCTGAGCTTGCGCACGGTGCAACGGATCGAAAGCGGCAAAAACGCAGGCAACGATTCACTAAACGCTCTCGCAGCGGCTTTCGACATTGAAATTGCCGTTTTACGAGAGGAACAAACCATGGCAGCCAACACCGCAACAACCAAGCCTTCAGTTACGGGCTCAGGCACGACCTCCACCGACAACACAGATGAATATAGCCAGCATAAAATGGCTTTCTTGATGAATTTAGCGGCGTTTTTCGTGATTATGCCACTGCTTTACTGGCTCAACATCACGTTGTCACCGGCCACCCAATGGGTGGAAGTTGTGGCAGCAGCATGGGGCGCTGCCTTCGTTTTGCACGGGTTGGTCATCCTACTTATGCGCCGAGGCCAGGCCGACACCAACTAGATCAATTCATTTCGCAAATTGAAAATCAGCAGGCGGAAGAAAACCATTAACTTCCGTCGTCATTCTTCCGCGACTATTTTGCTGACCATGGCAACCGGCTCACCCTTGCGCATTGGCGGAGTGGCGATCACATAATTGACCATGCCGGCAAAAGGCGCGCGGATTGTCGCGATCGGCTCACCGAAAAAGTCGACCAACTGCCCAAGCACGCCGCCCTTCGCAACCGTGTGGCCACCCTTGACGCCAGCGATAAACATACCGTCTGCCGGGCTGGTAATAACACTAAACTCGCCCAGCCAAACGGTTGGCTGCGGCGGCCGCTCCTCGCCCGGTAGCATTTTCAGGTGCCGCAACAGGTTCATCACGCCGTCAATGTTTTTGCGCACCAGATCAGGCGCGGTTGAGCCAACTCTGCCAGCCTCGGTAGTCATTGAAGGAATGCCGCGCGTCAGCCCGGTCATGTCAGTATAAAGCGAAGCATCAGCCGGCAGGTTGTCCCGTCGATCGATCACAATATGATCCAGCCCAAATGCCAGTGCCATGCCTTTGATTGTGGCGTCCATCTCGCTGTTGCCAGTCACCGGCATATAAATATAAGGCCGCAAATCTTCGTTACCGTCCCCGCTGTGCATATCAGAACGGCAGAGCGTCCTGTCGGGGAAGGGTGTGGGCCATGGGGGGAGGGGGGGGGGGGGGGGGGGGGGGGGGGGG
>JAALKD010000095.1 GCA_011088215.1 Sphingomonadales bacterium
TGAAGCAAAGGTTGGGGCAAAAATATAAGGCCTGCGCAAATGGCTGATTTTACCGACGAGTACTTCACCAATCCCGACGGACTGAAGCAACATTACCGCGATTATAACAATGCTCCGGACGGCGCACCCGCCATACTTTGCATGGCTGGCCTCACCCGAAATGCAAAAGATTTTGCCTATATCGCAGACCATTTGGCAGACCGATGTCGACTGATATGTGTTGAACAGCGCGGGCGCGGCCTATCGGACTGGGACCCGGACCCAACACGCTATGCTCCGGTCACCTATGTGAGCGACATGATGACCCTGTTGGGGCATTTGGGCCTTGATAAAATTATCACCATTGGCACCTCGTTGGGCGGTTTAATGACAATTATGATGAACGCCATGCACCCAGGCGTTATCAATGCTGCAGTCATCAACGATATTGGTCCAGAGATTGACCCGGCGGGTATCACCCGCATCAAATCCTATGTGGGTGTAGGCACCCCGCCGACCACATGGGACGAAGCCGTCGCGGCCGTCAAAGCCGCCAATCCTAATGTATATCCCAACTTCACCCACGATGACTGGGTCGACTTCACCCACCTTTTGTTTGTGGACGAAGGCGGAAAACCGGTAGTGCAGTATGACCCTGCCCTCAGGAAAAATTTCGACAGTCAGGACGATCAGTCCGCGCCGGATTTGTGGCCAATTTTCGGGTTGATGCATTCGGTTCCTACAGTGGTACTTCGGGGCGAATTATCTGATATTCTGGCGGCAGAAACACTGGAGCGAATGGCGCGCGAACACCCTGATCTAAATGCCGTTACCGTGCCCGAAGTTGGCCATGTCCCGTTAATGAAAGAAGCGATGGTGCATGAGGCAATTGATGCCCTGATCGACCGTTTTTTATAAAACCAGCAGCCCTTTCACTCAAAAAGCCGACGAAAATCAGAAGCAAACTGTTCAAAATCGGAATCAAACCGGGCAAAATCAGAACCAAACTCGGCTTTTTCAGAATAAAAGTCGCCATTTTGCACGCCAAACCAGCCTTTTTACTGGACAGGCAATTTTGGCTGTGGCATCGCTTTCGCTTTGTAATAAAGTTACTGAGGCGTTGCCGTGAGTGAAATTAAATTACGCAATTCAGATGCTCTGCCCATTTGTGCAGACGATGTTTATGCGGCAGAAAAAGCAATCAGCGATGCAGTGGTTCGTACACCCCTCAATCGGTCGATAACCCTGTCGGCGATCACCGGAGCAGATTGCTACCTGAAATTCGAGATTTTCCAGTTTACCGCCGCCTATAAAGAACGTGGTGCGCTCAACCGTCTGTTGTCGCTGCCCAAGAACACCAAAGGCGTGATCGCAGCTTCTGCGGGCAATCATGCACAGGGCAATGCTGGTCGGCTCGGCATCCCCGCGACAATTGTCATGCCTGAAGGCACGCCGTTCAACAAGGTCAAACGGACTGAGGAACTGGGCGCTCGGGTCGTGCTAACCGGCGCTGACTTTGAGGCGGCAACCCTCGCCGCATACGAAATGGCCGACGCTGAGCAATTGACATATGTGCATCCGTTTGACGATCCGCTGGTTATGGCGGGTCAAGGCACCGTTGGCCTTGAAATGATGGAGGACCAGCCGAACCTGGACACGCTGGTCGTACCCATCGGCGGTGGCGGGCTCATCTCCGGCATCGCGACCATCGCCAAGTATATCAATCCAAACATCCGCATTGTCGGCGTGCAAACCGAAGCATTTCCGGCGATGAAGGAGCGGGTTGATGGCACACAGCTGGCGGGCGACAATATCTCGATCGCCGAAGGCATTGCGGTGAACAAGCCCGGCGACAGTACCCAACTGGTGGTCGAACAGTTGGTTGACGAGATCGTCACAGTGTCCGAGCGCCAAATCGAAAAGGCGCTGGTGACCCTGATGGAAATCGAGAAGGTGATCGTCGAAGGCGCGGGCGCGATCAGTCTGGCGGCGGTGATGCAATACCCAGATATGTTCAAGGACAACAAGGTGGGCATGGTGCTTTCTGGCGGCAATATCGACAGCCGCATGCTCGCCAGTGCAATCATGCGCGGCATGGCGCGTGACGGACGTTTGGGCCGCTTGCGCATCACCATGATGGATCAACCCGGTGCTTTGGCCATGGTAACAGATATTGTTGCGAAAATTGGCACCAACATCATTGAAATGCGCCACCACCGGGAGTTTGGGGCCATTTCGCTAAAACAAACCGAGATGGAACTGGTGATCGAAGCCAAAGACGAAGAGCATGCGCAAAGCCTGGTAACTGCGCTGGAGGCCGAAGGCTTCAAAGTGGATTATGCCAAAACCGTCTAGCTGCTTTGGTGGCTAGTCGCCAGCACCCAGCAGGCCAAGCGCCGAGTTCCTCGCCGCTTCACGAATGTCGTCGGCCAGTGTCTCGTCATCAAGCGTTCTGGATAAAACCATACCGCCAACGCACATAGCGGAAAGCGCAAGGCTTTCTCACGTCGCTCTGGTCCGTTGCCTTCCAGATTATTTTCAAACAACCAGCTCATTGCCTTTAACAATGAACCGTATGCCGCTTTCACCTCTGGAGAACCGCGTGCAACATCAGAAGGCAGAGCAATCATCGGGCACTGTCCGTCCACATCTTTTAGGTGTTCGGGGGAAAGATAGCTGTCAATCATTGCCCGAACCGTCTCCAGCCCGCCGTTCTCCGGGTCAACTCCGGCTTCGTCTCGCCAGGTTTTACCGCGCCCGGCTAAAAAGCTGGTTACAGCTTCGGCATACAGTTCTTCTTTATTGCGGAAATGATTATAGAAACCGCCGCGCGTAAGCCCAACCCCCGCCATCAATTGGTCAATGGATACAGCGGCAAAGCCTTCGCGGTTGAACATCACGCGCGCCTGTTCAACGATGCGTTTCCTAACATCTATCTTATGTTCAGCACTGTAAGGCATGGCCCAATTCCTTCATATTTCACACCATATCAGAACATTAAAATATGTTCTTGAACATATTTAAGTAACACCCAAACTACGTTCGCGAATTCAAACGCACACATTTACAAACAAGGAATGACAAATGAAATTATACAATGGCATGTCCTCCAATGGTGCCCGAGTCATGATCTATATGGCGGAAAAAGGGATTGAAATCCCAACCCACTCAATTGATTTGATGGCCAATGAAGGTCAAACTCCTGAATTTTTGAAGGTCAATGCACTCGGTCAGGTGCCGGTTTTACAACTGGATGATGGGCGCTACCTTACGGAAAGCGTAGCAATTTGCCGGTACCTGGAAAGCCTGCACCCAAGCCCCAACCTGTTCGGCGAAACACCGGAAGAACAAGCCTTTATTGAAATGTGGATACGCCGCATGGAGCTTTGGCTGTTCAATGTTGCCGGCGATGTTGGTTTGCACGAGATTGAATTTTTCAAATACCGGGTCGATCAAAACGCCGACTATGCTGCCTATTGCAGGCGCACACTTGTTGAACGATTGGCGTGGCTGGACGGCGAGATGGCAGACGGACGCGGTTTCATTGCCGGGGATACTTTCACCATGGCAGACATCATCGGAATGACCCTGTTGTTCATCATGGGCTTCACTCAAATTGAAATTCCAGCCACACTTACGAACGTTGTCCGTTGGCAGAAGGCGATGCTATCACGCCCAACATTCCCACAAATGCCGGGCTAAACTGGCGACTAAAGACAACAATCACCGGCTACCGGCCGGTGGTTCGGTGCGCTGCCAGAACCGCAAATTAGCTATAGCCGCATTGTTGCTATCAAGCACCACCAAGGCCTTCGACGCATGTTAGCCGACCAAAAGGTTGATTCTTTCGCTTGCACCTTGGGCGGTTGACGCTATATAAGGGGGCACGCGCAACTTCCGAGTCGTTGGGACTCGACCCTTTATTTTAACACGCGCACAAGGATTAGAGACAATGGCTAACGGCACAGTAAAATGGTTCAACTCAGCAAAAGGTTATGGCTTCATTCAGCCTGAAGACGGCGGCAACGATGTATTTGTTCACATCTCTGCAGTAGAAGCAGCAGGCCTTCGCGGTCTTAACGACGATCAAAAAGTAACATACGAACTTGAGACTGGCCGTAACGGCAAGACCTCAGCATGCGATCTCGCACTCGCTGACTAAAGTTTCGTTCATTGCGACTTTGAAGAAGGCTCGGGTTTACCGGGCCTTTTTTTATGGCTAAGGCGTTTGAGTGTATATATGTAAAAATTCTCAAAATTACTTAAAGGAAATATCGCTGACGTTGGATCACCATATGGATACTGAGGTAATGGCTAGTTTTTCAGCACTCCCGAATGATGTGCGCAACATACTGCTAGCTGTTCGCGAGCTTATATTTGACTGCGCAACACAAACGCATGAAATTGGTACAATTCAAGAGGTGTTGCGCTGGGGGCAACCATCATACATCACACCAGTAACCAAAGCTGGTTCCTTGATCCGTTTAGGGCAATCAAAAACAGGGGCAGCCGCTCTGTTCGTTCATTGTCAAACAACACTAGTATCTGAGTTCAAACACGCCTTTCCAAATGACTTTGTCTTTGAAGGTAACCGCGCAATTCAGATTGATGACTTGTCATCAGAAAAAGTTGAAAAACTCAAATTGATTATAACCCGTGCCCTTACTTATCATTTGCATAAAGGCGGACCGCGGGCGCGGGCAAACCGAAATGAAATGGATGCCTGAAACCCAGAATAACGCCCACATCATAGGACCGATGCACGCATTGGGTGCCGCTGACTAATAGCTCGACTTGATGATATTAAGAGGTCGGATTTACCGGGCCTTTTTTATGGTTAATTTTCCACGCGCTTATTGGTAAAGCCCATCGCCTCAACCTGCCCGGGCAGCATTATCATGGAATGCGGCAGCGGATAGTAACTGCTTGAAACAATGACCTGCCCGGCAAGGCGGTGCTCCAAAGCCTGCAGCACATCATCATATTTTTCTTCATATCTCTTGGTATGAAAACCATAGTTCATATAAAGGTTTATCGGGTTTTTAAGTCGCATTTCAGCCAGCAGCTCTATTCGACTCAAAAGTTCATCATCAGGTAAGACGCTGGGATCATAAGCGAAATACGCCCCGAACAAATGTGGCCGCGTAGTCATGACATACAGTGCAAACAGCCCACCGAACGAATGGCCAGAAAGCACCCGGCTGTCATTTGCCGGGAATAGCTGTTCAACTTCAGGAATCAATTCGCGCTCAAAGAAATCGATGAAGGTCACCGCACCATAACTTGGGCGATAATCGCGTCCGCGATTACCCATGGTGTGCACTGCCACCACAATCATTTCAGGCGCTAGGCCGAAAGCTGTCATCATTCTGGCATTGGCCGCGACAATGGCACCGTGGCGATACCTCTCGCCGTCAAGCGTGTAAAGCACCGAATAACGCTCATTCGTATCGTAGGCAAAGGGCAAATAAACCGAATAAGTCCGCGCCTCGCCCAGAACGACCGATTGCATCTGTCGCTGGTCACCCGAGCGCAGAAAGAACGTCATATAGATAGCAATGAAGGCAACGCCCACTCCCGTTGCCCAAAAAAATAGCTTTCTGAACTTACGGAGCACGGATTTCCTGCCGCCTGTCACCAGATACGCACGCGGTCCTCGGGCGCGATATACATCTCATCGCCTTCTTGCACATCAAAGGCTGCGTAAAACTCATCCATATTTCGGGCCATACCGTTCACCCGCAAATACATGGGGCTGTGCGGCGCTGAGAGAAGCCGCTGACGCAGACTTTCCTCAGTACGCTTGTATCGCCGTCCCTGCGAGCGACCGAGGAAAAAGCGCTGCGGACCGGTAAAGCTGTCCAATATGGGGGCTTCCTCGCCGTCTAATGAGCGTTCCCACGCATGGAAGGCCACAATCATACCCGCGAGGTCGCCGATATTTTCGCCTAACGTCTGACGGCCGTTCACATTCAGGCCCGGTAGTGGTTCATATTGGTCAAACTGAGCTGCAAAGCCGTCACCCAGCACATTGAATGCTGTGCGGTCTTCTTCAGACCACCAGGCCTGCAAGACACCGTCACCGTCATATTTGCTACCCTGGTCATCAAACCCGTGGCCGATCTCGTGACCAATGATACTACCCAGTGCGCCGTAGTTCAGCGCTGGGTCTGCGTTAGGGTCAAACAGCGGTGACTGGATGTAACCAGCCGGAATGAAAGCTTCATTGCGCGACGGGCTATAGAAGGCGTTTACCGTTTGCGGGCCAGTGAACCATTCCAGTTTGTCGACAGGCTTGCCCAGCCGCGCCAGGTCTTGCGCGTGGTCAAACGCACGGAATGCAATCACGCTATCAAACAGATTGTCGCGGCCAATTTTCAGGTCACTATAGTCGCGCCATTTTTCCGGGTAAGCGATTTTTGCGTTTATTTTCGCCAGCTTGGTACGTGCGGCCACCTTTGTTTCTGCGCTCATCCAGCTCAGGTTATCGATACGCTCCCCCAGTTCGGCGCGGATATTTTCAAACATTTCGTCCACAAGGCGTTTGGATTCCGCAGGGAAAAACCGCTCGATATAGATTTCACCGACCGCCTGATCAAGAATGTTGTTCACATAAGCAATCGCACGGTCTTCACGGCTGCGCTGTTGTTTTTGGCCGCGCAGTACGGTGCCAAAAAAGCCAAAGCGTTCCTCGGCGACGTCATCCGACAGGAACGGTGCGTTCGACGCCACCAAATGAAATGTCAGATAATCTCTCCACACATCGACCGACGTTTCAGCGAACAATTTCGCCATGCCGGGAAAAGCTTCTTTTTCACGAACAATGATCTGGTCGATGTCGCTGACACCATATGCGCCTAACGCATCTGTCCACGGGAAGCCAGGTGCATAGGCCGACAGGTCCGCCGGCGTCATGGGGTTGTATGTGCGGTCAGCGTTGCGGCGCTCTGCGCGCGACCAATGGTTGGAAGCTATGGCTTTTTCCAGCGCGAACACTGCTTCTGCCTTTGCGCGGGCGTTGCCTGCGCCTAACCGGGTGAAAATAGCTTCCATATAGTCGATGTAGGAGGCGCGCAGTGTGCTCAGTCGCTCACTATCGCGCTCATAATAGCTTTTGTCCGGCAGGGCGGTGCCTGCATGAGTGGCATAAACGCCGTAGTCGCTTGGGTTTTTGGAATCGATGGCGATGAACATGCCAAACAGTGAGCGAGCACCCAAATCACCAGCCATCATGGCCTGCGCCACGTCTGTATGCGTATTTAGGGCGGCAACACGGTCCAACATGGGTTGGAGCGGCGCCATGCCTGCCGCGTTCACACTGTCGACATTCATGTAGGCGGCATACAGGTTGTCTATTTTCTGCTCGTTACTGCCAGCCGTTAAATTTTTGCCCTGTAGGTCAGCAATGATGCTTTTGATGCGGTCATCGTTGCGGTCGCGCATGATCTGCGAAAAACCAACACCACTTCTATCGTCGGGGATTTGGGTTGCCGCGAGCCAGCCACCATTGGCGAACTGAAACAGATCGTCTTGCGGGCGGGTACTGCGGTCAAGCGCATCCATTGGGTAGCCCCAAGGCTCAATCACCGGTTTTGCGGCTTCGGTCATCTCTGCCTCATGATTGCCGGCCTCGTCTGCGCTGCAGGCTGCTAGAAACCCCGCCAGTGCAAGTGCCGTGAATGATTTCCGTTGTGTCATGGTGCACCCCCTTGGATCGAAATATTTCCAACAGCACGCGGCTAACCATTGTGGCGGCAGGCTGCTGTTGATCCCACAGCATTCATATACTGCAGGCGCTAGGTTGGCCAGAAGGAGTTACTGATACTTTAGTTGAGAGGCGTTCCCACAACAGCGCTTTAAGCGAGCCCTTTGACAGCTATCCACTCACACGACGCTATTTCACGGTTGGCCAAAAAAGCCCATTTGGTGAAACCTGTTTATTTAACAAAAGCCTGTTTATTTGGCAAAAGCCTGGGCGTAGGCGGTTTCCACATGAGAAAGCCGCTGTCCCACCGCATCGCATATGCCCGCAGGCTTGTCGCGGCAGGTAAGCCAGGCGTCGGTCAATTTTTCCATATGCTTCGCTGCCTTTTTCAACTCACCGGATTCAATTTCCAGCAAGGCGTAATCTGCCCGGGCATCAAAATGTTTAGGGTTATAGCGCATGGCTTTGCGGAAGCTGGCTTTCGCCCAATCAGTTTCACCCTGCAGCGCCTGGGACAGCCCCTCCATATACAGAAGGATGGCCATCACCTTGAGTTCTTCCTGATCAGCAAAGCGCAGGTCAACCCGAAAGCTGCCCATATTAACATTTCCCTTAAACTCACGGAGCGCATCGGAGCTATAATTTGCCTGAAAATCCTCAAATTTGCGCACACGCTTGAAATATTTTTCGACGGCCGCATAGTCGCCCGCCCGGAAGGCAGCAAAGCCTTTACCAATGCGCTTCGACATATGAAGCAGGCCATCGACGATAATCTCTTCGTCAAATGCACTATTCAAGCGCTTTTCAGCGGCTTTGATGCCAGAATCCTGAAGGTTGGATTTAGCGGAGCCTGCGTGCGCCGGGCTCAGCGTCAGGACGGAAAGACTGCCTATAACAGCGATCAGAGCGAGGGTTTTCATAGGCCAAGGATTAGCAAAATATCTTGGTGTTGTAAATGCGACCACAGTTTAGCGGAAATGGAGCATCCAACAAACTGAACGCCCTCACCTGTACAAGAAGTTTAGACAGATAGTCTATTCTGCCGGTATACCCTTGTTTTCCTTGTCCTCATAATCAGCCAACTCGCCCGCCAAGGCGTTGGGCGAACGGGTGAATTTCGCCAGCGCATCATAAAACACAGGTATGATGAACAGAGTGAAGAAAGTGGCTATCAATACGCCAGAGAAAACCGTAACCCCGATTGTACCGCGACTATTAGCGCCAGCGCCTGTAGCCATCATCAGCGGTACCGCCCCCATGGCAGTAGACAGACCAGTCATCATAATCGGGCGCAAGCGGGTTTTAGACGAATTGATCAGCGCATCGCGCACATCCTGACCTTCATCGCGCAGCTGGTTGGCAAACTCAACAATCAGGATACCGTTCTTGGCGGCAAGCCCGATCAGCATTATCAAGCCCAGCTGACTGTATATATTGAGTGTTCCGCCCGCCATATATAGCCCAAACAAGCCCCCGAGCACTGCCAGCGGCACTGTCAACATGATGATAAACGGGTGGATGAAGCTTTCAAACTGGGCAGCCAGCACCAAAAATACCACCACAAGCGCCAGAATAAATATGAAGATTACGTCGTCGCCAGCTTCCTTAAACTCGCGGGTTGCACCTTTGTAATCGATACTGGTCACATCGGGCAGTACTTCGCGCACTTTGTTTTCCATCCATACGGTGACATCACCGATGGTATAGCCTGGGGCCAGATTGCCGGAAATGGTTAGCGCGCGCACTCGATTGAAACGCCGCAGGTCGCCCGAACCGGAATCCTCGCGCACAGACACCAGGTTTGACAACGGCACCAGTGCGCCGCTTCGCCCAGAAGCCACATGAATATTTTCCATATCCAGCGGTTGCCTGCGGTCGCTGTCTCGCGCCTGCAGAATAACATCATATTCCTCGCCGTCCTGCACGAATGTAGTCACTCGTCTGCCACCCATCATGGTTTCCAGTGTGCGGCCAATAGATTGAATTGAAACACCAATATCGGCGGCGCGATCGCGGTCGATCTGCACCTTGAATTGCGGCTGGGTTTCCCTGTAATCAGCATCCACATTCACCAATCCCGGGTAATCAGCCATTTCTTCAAACATAACCTGTTTGAAGCGGCCAAGGTCGTCGTAGGTGTCCCCGCCGATGACAAACTGAAACGCCTCAGAACCGCCGCCGCGCCGGGTGAGGCCAGAGGACTCGATCGGTATCGCCATCGCACCGGTTACGTTTCTAAGCAACTTAGGGTGCAACTCATTCAGTATTTCAGTAGAGCTACGCTCGCGCTCATCCCACGGCTTAAGAATAATAAAGCCAAAGCCACCATTGCCGTCTACCCGCACAAGCAAGCGTTCAAGCTCGCCCTTTTCAATATAGGGCAATACTTGCTCTTCAATCTTGCTGGCTTGATTTTGCATGAAGGCATGACTGGCACCTTCGGGGCCACGCACCCGCATGAATAATGAGCCCCGGTCTTCAACCGGTGCAAGTTCAGACGGCACTTTTTCAAACAGGGCGAATATCAGCAAAAAGCATGTCATGAAGCAGGCTGTAACCAGTAGCTTGTTGTTAATGCAGACTAATAAGAAGCGGCCATAACCGTCTTGAACTTTAGTAAAAATTCGATCAAGAAATTTAGCGAAGGCTGGCTTTTTGTTCCGCCGACGGACCAGTTTTGAACACATCATTGGTGTCAGTGTCAGCGCAATCAGGCTAGAGAACACCACCGCCGCGGTCATGGTAATGGCCAGCTCGCCGAACAGGCGGCCCACATTGCCGGACAAGAAGAAAATCGGCACAAAAACACCAATCAGCACAAGCGTGGTCGCAACCACAGCAAAGCCAAC
Source organism: Sphingomonadales bacterium (assembly GCA_011088215.1). GTDB lineage: Bacteria > Pseudomonadota > Alphaproteobacteria > Sphingomonadales > Kordiimonadaceae > Kordiimonas. The sequence goes on from JAALKD010000095.1 coordinate 10,534, forward strand.
CTGACGCGCGCCACGATATGCCGCGACCAGTCCCGGTTCGCCCTCTTCCACTCGGCGATAAATATTTTCCAGCACTACAATGGCATCATCCACCACCAGACCGATAGCAAGCACCAAGCCCAACAGCGTGATCAAGTTGATACTTACGCCGGTCAACGACAGCACCCAGAAGCTGGCGATAATACACACGGGCACCGTCACGGCGGGTACAATCACAGTTTTGATGTTGCCAAGAAACAGGTAAAGCACCAGCACCACCAATGACATGGAAACCGCCAGAGTAAAATAAACCTCCGAAATGGCTTTTTCGATGAAGACAGACGTGTCGAATGCCACCAACAGTTCCATGCTTTCCGGCAGGGTCTCGCGGATACGTTCCATCTCGGCCTTTGCACCCAACGCCACCGCAAGTGTATTGCCGGTAGATTGTTTGATCACTCCAAGTCCGATAACCGGCTCACCGTTTCCGCGGAAGGTGCGCTCCTCGCGCTCAGCGGCCAGTTTAACGCTGGCAATATCGCCCAATCGTACAAAACCGCCGTCTTCGCCTTCTCGGATAACCATGGTTTCAAAGTCTTCAGCCCGGGCATATTCGCGGTTCAGGCGCACAATGGTGTCTCGCTGGATCGATTCCACAGTTCCAGCCGGCAATTCCACGTTCTCTGCGCGCATAACCGCTTCAATTTGGCTAACAGTAATGCCGCGCGCGGCCATCGCTTGTCGGTCTAGGTCAACTCGAATAGCATAGCGCTTCTGCCCGCCAATACGCACACCCGACACACCATCCACCACAGACAATCGGTCAACGATGTTACGTTCTGCGTAATCGGTCAGTTGCAACACATCCATAACCGGACTGGTCAGGTTAAACCACAGAATAGGCTGGGTATCGTTGTCTGCCTTGGCCACCTCGGGTGGCTCCACCTCTTCAGGCAGGTTATTAAGCACACGACTTACCCTGTCCCGCACATCATTGGCACCGCTATCAATGTCGCGGTCCAATAGAAACTCAACGGTAATATTTGACCGGCCATCGCGGCTGGTGCTTTCGATCGCTTTGATCCCCTGCACACCAGCAATGGCGCTTTCAATAATTTGGGTAACCCGTGTTTCCACCACCGCTGCGTTGGCGCCGGGGTAGTTGGTGCGAACACTAACAATCGGTGGGTCAACATCCGGAAGTTCCCGCACCGGAATATCGCCGAATGAAATAATACCGAACGCCACCAACATCAGGCTGATTACGGTGGCGAATACTGGTCGTTTTACTGATATGTCCGATAAAATCATGAGTCTGCCCCTGCACTTGCTCTGGGCCGCTGTCGTTTACGCTCGCCGTCCTCACGGTCCGGAACAGCATCTCCGGCTTCACGCACCCTCATGCCTGAACGACCAAGCCGCATGGTGCCTTCGGTAACCACCCGTTCACCGGCAACAAGCCCGTCGGTCACTTCCACATAACCCGGGCGGCGAATACCAAGAATCACAGTGCGCCTCTCGGCCACCCCATCCTTGGCC
>JAALKD010000096.1:0-10327 GCA_011088215.1 Sphingomonadales bacterium
TCGATGGTGGAATAGCCGGTGCCGGTCAAAATTGAGATGATGTTAAAACTGCCGTCTTTTCATGAACAATGCCAAGAGCACGGATCGCTTCCGCCATGCGCCGGATGATCATTGCAACGTCTCTGAGCCTGACGCCCGGCGGATCATGCGCTCATAAAAGGCCACCGAGCGGCCCAAACTATCCACCGCCACTCGCTCATTGGTGCCATGAAAGCCCGAGAATTGCTCGAGCGACATCACAATCGGGGGGAAGCGGAAAGTTTCCTTGGTTACGCCAGCATAAAAGCGCGAATCTGTGGCGCCGACCACAAGGCTGGGCGCAGCCGCGATGGGGCCAAAAGCATCACCGAGCGAAGCGGTGATCAAGCCGTATGCGGCGCCGTTAATGTCAGACGGTGCCGGCGGGTTATTTGGTTTGGCATAGATTGAAACCTCAATGTCACCGCCCACCAGCTGTTTGGTGCGCGCAACTATTTCTTCGATAGTGTTACGCGGATGAATGCGGAAATTAATCAGTGCACGTGCTTCCTGCGGCAGAATATTTTCCTTGGAGCCACCATTAAAAACCGTGGCTGCTGTGGTGGTGCGGTACTGCGCAGCGGAATAGGCCGGCTCCGACAGGCTGGATTTCACCAGCGGGCCAAACAGCCACAGGTTCGCCGCCGCCACTCGCTGCATGAAGGGCATTTCGCCAGCAATCGCGCGCAGGTTCGCTGCATCCGCTTCGTCTATTTCAATAGGAAACGGATTTGACTGAACCCGCTCCACGGCGCGGGCAAGTTTACTAACTGCCGTGTCAGCGCGCGGTGTTGATGAATGGCCGCCACTATCGCGCGCCACCAGCTCCAACGTCAGAAAACCTTTTTCTGCCAAGCCAACCACCGCCATGGGACCATCGATAAAATCAAGGAACCCTTCCAGAATGGTCAGGCCTTCATCTAAAATCCAGTCAAACTGAACACCCCGACTTGCCAAAAGCTCCGCAATTTTCACCGCGCCGCGCTGTCCGCCAATTTCCTCATCGTGGCCGAAGGCCAGATAAATATCCTGCTCGGGCTGGAAGCCTTCAGCCGCCAGCCGCTCCACGGCTTCCATCACCAAAACAACCGTTGACTTATCGTCCAGTGATCCGCGCCCCCAAACAAAACCGTCAGCGATAACGCCGTCGAACGGAGGATGGGTCCAGGTTCCTTCTGTGCCCGGCTCGATGGGCACCACATCCATATGACCAAGGAAGCCGACCGGGGCTTTGCTCGCGTCCTTACCTTCCCAGCGGTATAGCAGCGAATAATCGTTGACAGTTTCGCGGGACAAGGCGCTGTGCGCATTGGGGTAAGTCTCGGCTAACCAGCCATGAAACGCCAAGAAGGCATCGCCTTCGGTATCGGCTGTGGGCGACCATGAAATTGTCCGCATCTGTACTGATTGACTAAGATGCTGGGCGATTGCGGCGGTGTCATAATTTGGTGCCTCCACTTCTGGCACATCCAGATAGGGCGACGGTAAATCGCTAGCCCGCCAAAGTGAAATGCCCAAAAGCACAACAACAACCAGCGCGACTGCGCCTAAAAATTTGCCCATAAAAACCCCTCCCCGGGTATAAATTCCAGTCTATTTTTCCGCCTTTTCATCGTCCTTTTGTGCCTCAACCGGATAGACAAATTCAGCCTTGTCCGCAGCAAACAAATGCTCACGGAACCAGCTCAGAGCATGTTCGGTGATTGCACGCCGGGTTTTCGGCTTCGAGGGACCGTGACCCATGTCACTGTACACAATCATTCGTGCTTCGACGCCCTTGTCCAGAAGCAGCTGCCGGAACTGATAGCCGTTGGCGATTGGCACTCGTGCATCATTTTCACCGTGTTGTACCAGCACCGGTGTTTTCGCATTGTCGATATAGGTCACCGGCGAGGTTTTCGCGTAAACAGCATCGTCCGCCAACGGTGTGGCGTCAAAATATTCGGTGGTGAACTGGGTGATGTCAGTGTTGTAATAATAGGTGCGCCAGTCACTAATGCCCGCGCCCATAATCGCGGCGGTACAGATATCGGAATAGGTTGCCAACATCGCCGAAATATGGCCGCCCTGGCTCCAGCCCAAACAAGCCACTTTATTGGGATCTACCAAGCCCTGACCGACCAGCATTTTAACACCAGCGATGATGTCGCGCGCCGGGCCGATACCCAGATTTTTCTGGTTGCTTGTCTGAAATGCCTCACCGTAGCCTGCGCTGCCGCGGTAATTGGTTTGCAGCACCAATGCGCCCTCACCCTCAGCCGCAAGTACTTCCGGGTGATAGATAGAGCGCGAACCAGACATAAGCGGCCGGTCAGTACCGGTAGGGCCGCCGTGGGTGCGCACATACAAGGGGTAGCGCTTGCCTTTTTTATAGCCAACCGGCTTGGTCAGCACGCCTTCGATCTCAAGACCATTGTCACTTTGCCATGTAATCAGCTCCCGGATGGGCTTGGACATCCCGGTAATCTGCGCAGAAAAATCAGATAGTTTTGTGATTTCATTGTCTGCCGAGAAGGTGACCTCCGCAAGCGTATCAATGGTCGCCTTCAGGAAGGCCTTCGTTTTACCATCGCGCGAGATGCTGAAGCCGTATGAATAACTCGTCGCTGCCCTGTCCCGGGTTACGTCACCGGTTTTCGTGTTCAGATGAAACAGGGCGAGGCCGGTGCGGGCACTGGCACCAAACAAAAGTTCATTACCTTCGAACCACAAAAGATTCGGGTCATAGGTTGGCATGTCGATGGTCTGGGCATCACCACCATCCGCCGGACGAATGATAACGTCAGACAATGTCGGGAAACCAGTTGCATTAGTGTAGGCCAGCGTGTCACCGCCCGCCTGCCACACCGGTGTTGATTTCACCCCATAATCATCGTCAATTAGCTTGGGCGTGCCGCCTGCCGCATCCATCACATACATGCGGCCCTTAAGCAGGTCCGCCAGATGCGGACTGGGCCACGTGGTGAAGGCAATTTGCTTGCTGTTGGGCGAAAGGGCAAAACCAGTCACCGAAAAATCGCGCCCTTTGGTCAACTGCTCGGGCTTGCCATCCAGTGTCATGTCGGCGTTGAGCGCCACGCGCCATATATGGCGATAGCCACCATCTTCTCGGACCACATTATAACTGCCATAGCGCTTCTCGCGCGCCTCGATCAGCTTTTTGTCTTCCGGCCCTGCGGTGAAATACAGCGCACTGCCATCGGGTGCAAAAGTCAGACTACCCGCGCCTTTGACTTTAAACTCAGGCATCACCGGCTCACCACCAGCCGCTCGAATGAATCCGAGTTTGCCGTCCCGTATAAAAGCGATCCACTGACCATCGGCGGACCATTCATAATTGCCAACGCTGTCTTCACCGTGGGTTAGCTGAATAGGCTCGCCGCCACTAGTCGGCACCACCCAAAGCTGCGACATGTCCTTATCGTTCTTGAAATCATTTTCAAAGGTCAGAAAAGCCACATGAGAACCGGGAGGGGAAATTTCAGCGCTGCGCGCAATCTTCAGGCCCATAAACTGGTCAAGAAGCGTCGCCTCCGGCGTTTTATCCTCAGCAAAAACGCCAAACGGCGCTGCCACCACTAACATCGCAGCAAACAGTTGTCTCATCCCATCCCTTCCCATTAAGTGTCGTTCGATATTATGTTGATTGCACCTAACCAGCCCAAACATCCAGCACATAGCGGCCTTCTTTGGCCATACTGTCGATCCAGGCGTCAGCCACCTCAAGCGTGACCTCATTTTCCTCAGCATAAAGCGCCGCCAATGCGCGCTTCACATCCGGCTCCATCGCCGCGCCGTCGCCGCAAATATAGATCACGGCGCCTGCTTCTATTAACTCCCAAACCCGGTTGCCCTGTTTGCGCACCAGGTCCTGTACATAAACGCGCTCTGGCCCGCTACGGGAAAAGGCGGTGTGCAATTCCACCAGTCCGTCCGCTTCTGCCACCTTCAGATCGTCAGCGTAGAGGAAATCCTGTTCCGGGTCGCGGCAACCAAAAAACAACATGGCAGGGCCAAGGTCTGTGCCGCCTTCCCTCATCACTCGGCGCTCTTGCAGGAAGGCGCGGAACGGCGCAAGGCCAGTACCCGGCCCAACCATAATAATCGGGGTGTTGGCGTCCTCCGGCAGACGGAAGCCAGCGGCTGGCTCCTTAATCACGGCCTGAACCGTCGTGCCGACTTCGGCTTCACTCAGATAGCTGGAGCAAACCCCGTGATATTGACCGTTGCCCGATAGTGCCGGGCCGTCCACGACGCCGACCGTAATGGAGCAGCGCCCGGGCGTTGCCTTGGGCGACGACGAGATGGAATAATAGCGCGGCGACAACCAGGGCACCATTTCCAGAAACAGTTCAAACGGCAATTCGCAAGCTGGGAATTCTTCAAGCAAATCAAGGATCGATTTGCGCTTGAGGAATACCTCTGTCCGGTACGGATCTTCGTCGCCTTTAGCCGGGGCTGCGAGTGCATCCAGGGCTGGCTTGGTTTTAGGACAACGGGTGTTGGCAGCAAGCACGCCCACATCCTTGCGGCTGGCCACGGCTTGAATTTCACCGCACACTTCCGCCAACCGTTTGACCGAAAAGGTGCTGCCATTGGGGAAGGGGCTGCGCCGCCCCCCTGTGACATCAACCCTGATATAGGCGTCGTCATCGAAGCCAAAACAGGCCAGCGCACGCGCCACATTGCGGGCACTGTTAACCGGCACAACACATAAATGGTCACCGGGCTGGTAACATACGCCCTCGGGTAGCTCAATTTCGACATGGCGAGTTGAACGGGTTGAAGGGTTATCACCGCTGTGGTTTTGCAGCTCGCGGTTCTCCAATATTTTCATCGCAACCGTACCAGCCTGCGCCGCGATGGGGTTGGCGGTGACACTGTCGGTTATCTCGACTTTATAAAGCGGTTGGGCGTCAACGGCCTTGGCGAAGTCGATATCCAGACCAAGTTCTTTGCCCACGGCAGGCAACAGATCGTCAAACCAAGTGTGGAACTGGCCGTCCATATCCTCGCGTGCGTCGGCCTCGCCCCGATCGGTTAGGCGGTGGCCACCCAGTTCAGCTAACTTGACGTCGATCATGCGCGGTATGGTCTGAAAGGTAGAGGCCCAGTCGCGGCTACCACAGCCAAACACGGTATAGGACACGCCGTCAGCAGCGCCCACTGCCGCAGTCTCAAGCCAATCACAGAATTTCATCGCATTATCTGGAGGGGAGCCGTTATAGGAAGCACAAACAATAACCACCGAGCCTTCGGTGGGCAGGTTACCGGCATAATTGTCCAGCGGTGCGAGCACGCTTTCAAAGCCGTTGATATCGCCGGCTTCTGCGATATCACGGGCGAAGCCTTCCGCTGTTCCCAGATTGGAGCCATACAGAACGGTAAGCTGCGTACCGTGCTTGGGCCGGCGGGCAACTTCCCCCAGGCCTGCGCTTTCATCTTCGGTCTTTGCTGTGCTTGGGCGGCGCACGATGCCGTCGCGCAGTTTGGCTTTGATGGTGAAACCATCTGGCTTCAATGACAAGGTTTCCTTGATTTTCAACTGATAATTCTTGTGATCAAACAGCTTGAAACGCTGCAGAATCATGGCAAGCACAAGAATGGCTTCCTGTATGGCAAACTGGCGGCCAATGCAGGCGCGCTTGCCATTGCCAAACGGTTTGTAAGCATGATCAGGCCGGGTTGCTTCGGCCTCAGGCATGAAGTTATCAGGGTTGAAAACCTCGGCAGTGTCACCCCAGTAAGCTTTGTCCCGGTGCAACGACGGGATCAACACTGTAATAAACGTATCTTTCTTTAGCGGGTATTTGCCTCCGATCACTTCATCTTCATAGGGCGCGAGGCTAAAAGCAGGGGCAGTTGGCCACAGGCGCAAGGATTCCATCAGAACGGCGCGCGTATAATCAAGCTGGCCAATTTGCGCGATCGTCGGCGCGTCACCAATATTATTGCCCAGCACACGGTCCACCTCGGCGTAGGCTTTGGCCAAAACATCAGGGTTTTGGAGAAGGTAATACATGGTGAAGGACAGAAGGCCCGATGTGGTTTCATGCCCGGCAATCAAGAAGGTGTTGATCTGGTAACGAATATTTTCGTCGGTCAAGCTTTCGCCTGTGACTTTATCAACCCCCGCCATCATGAAATTCAGCAGGTCTTTCTGGGCATTGTCGCCGCCCCTGCGTCGTTCGGTAATAATATCGTCCACCAGCTTGTTCATAAAGCCGACATCATCACCCATATCGTTCAGCCGCTTGCGCAGCGCCACTTTCTCAAACGGTAAACCACGCTGCAGCATGCAGGTTTCCAGCGTGCGCCCAAGAGCGTCGATAAAAGGATGAAAATCTTCGCGGTAGAAGGAATTGAACCGATAGTCGAAGCCGCACAGACCAATGGTGTCCAGTGTCAGGCCGGTCATGTCGCGCACAACGTCAATTTCCTCGTCCGCGTTCATCCGCTCCCACTTGAGCATTAACTGGTCAGCGATATCGACCATCATCGGCAGATAGTCCACCATCGACTTCTGACTGAATGTGGGCATAAGAATATTGTGGGCTTTGGCCCAGGTGGGGTCGTCACTGTCGCCAGTGAACAGGGCGTCACCACCCACCGCGCGCACCCGCCTGAGCGGTCCGCGCACCACCTTGCCGAACCTGCTTTCGTCGCACAGCTCCTTAACCAAATCAGCGCCGGAGACAATCACCATGGGCGAGCCCATCATATCCAACCAAAATATGGGCCCTTGTTCCTTGGCATGTTGCATCAGGTTTTGCAGCGGGGCATCAGGGTCTACTGAGAGCACGTTACCAACAAGCGGCTTGCCGTCTGGTTGGGGGATCGGGTGCAAGCGGTTCTTTTCGGCCATCAACTGCTCTCCTGAATTTATCATCGCTAGCGACTATCGAGACGAAAGATAATTGATACCATTAGAGTGTTGGCCTGTATAGAGCCGCCAAAAGAAGTCTCAGGGCCAACAACTTCTAAACTTTTGACATTGTTCGAAATCGGTCATTGCCTGTTCGAAATCGAACATTGGCAGCGGATACCCAACCATTCAAAATTAGCAAGCTACTGATTAAAAACAAAAATATTCATCAAAGTCAGTTGGTGCAAAAATTGCTGCAAGTAAGCGCAACACGACATTACCGCATAACCCGCTGGAGTTTTTTTATGTTCAGAAACTATCTCGCCGTCGCCGTCCGAAATATTTTGAAGAATAAGATATTTTCTTTCATCAATATTGCCGGGCTGTCCATTGGCTTGTCGGCGGTGATGCTGATCACCCTCTATATCTGGGATGAGATTACCTACGATAGCTATCTGGGCAAGAACGACGGTATCCACAAGCTGGAGCTGGAAACCAACTTCGGCGGCAGGGGTGTTCGCAAAAACCGTGTGACCGCCGGCACTGTTGCGGTCGGGCTGCTGGCCGACTACCCGGAGCTGGTTGCCAATTCCGCACGGGTAAACAATTTCACCGGAACAGTGACCGTCGGCGAGCAGAGCGTCAGCGAAGCGGCCATGCGGGTGGACCCGTCCTTTTTCCAAATATTTGATATTGATTTTGTTGCAGGTAGTTCAACAACAGCCATGCCGGACATGTCCAGCGTTGCCCTGTCACAAACAACAGCGAATAAATATTTTGAGCCCGGTGCTGCGGTTGGGCAAACACTACAGTTAGATGACGGAAAAAGCTATCGTGTCGGAGCTGTGTATACGGATTTTCCCGATAACACCCACATGCGCCCCACCATGATTTTTCCCCTGCGGCCGGGCAATTATGATCTGGTATCGGAAGATGCCGGTTGGTGGCAAATGCGCTTTTTCACATACGTGCAATTGAAAGACGGCGTCACCGCTACACAGCTGAGCAGCGTGCTGCCGGAGTTTATTGACCGCCACCGCGAAGACATCGAACCCGGTGTGGTTATGAGCAGCGTATATGGTTTCAACGTTATCGCACTGGAAGATGTGCATTTTGAAACTGCCGCCGCCAATGCGGGTGACCCCTTGATTCTGACTGGCTTCGGCGCGATCGCCATTGTAATTCTGTCGATCGCCACCTTCAACTTTATGAATATGTCGATCAGCCGCGCGGTTGGCCGCACCAAAGAAGTTGCTATCCGCAAGGTATTTGGCGCCGGCAAAAGCAACGTCATCAGCCTCTTCATAAGCGAAACCTTGCTGACAGTGGTAATATCACTGTTTCTGGCGCTGGTGATAACCGAACTGTCCTTGTTGTGGTTCAACGACTTTGTTTCCAAATTGATGTCTATGGGGGTTTTTGTCAGTCCAATCTTTATCGTTGGCATGATTGGCTTGGTGGTCACGGTCGCGTTTGGTGCCGGTTTTTACCCGGCTTTCATTATGTCAAAAATTCGCCCCGCAACGGTTCTAAGCGGGGGCCGGTCGCAAAGCAGGAATATGTCCCGGCTGGGCATGGCGCTGGTGACAATCCAGTTCGCAGTGGCGATTGCCCTGATCATCACCACAACAATTATTTACCAGCAAATTCGCTATAGCCAAACCATGGACCCGGGATACAGCAAGGAAAATCTGGTGCTGCTGCAAGGGCTTCAACACCGGTCAGTTAACCCGTCGGTTCAGGTTTTAAAACAACGCCTGTTGGCCCATCCTGATATCACCAATGTCTCGTTGTCGGACCAAGCCCCCGGCGGCACCTATGGCTGGTACGAGGGCGTTGACCGGGTTAACGGTGCTGCGCTTGAGCGCGCGATCAGCATCCGCGGCACGCTGGTGGACCAAGACTTCACCGAGACATACGGCATGGACATAATAGCCGGGCGGGCTTTGTCAGAAACGAGAACCGCTGATATCTCACGCGCTGTAGGTGAAGAACAAAACCGCGATACGTCTAATATAATGATCAATGAAACCGCAGTAAAAATACTTGGCCTTGGTACTGCCAGCGAGGCAGTGGGCAAAACCTTCGGTGAAAACGACCGCTGGACAGTGGCCGGAGTTGTCGGCGACTATTTACTTGGTTCGTCCAAGGGCACGGTGCCACCAATGATGTTTTACATCGACCAACGGGGATTCAGAACGCTTGCACTACGCTTCAAAACCAACGATGTGCCTGAACTGCTCGCCGACATCGATACCATATGGGCCGATATAGTTGGTGCCCGGCCTATACGCCGCCAGTTTATGGATGATCGCATCGCCGCACTGTACCGGACTGAGCAACAACAAGGGCAAATATTTGCCTTGTTCTCCGGGCTCGCTGTGCTGGTTTCCTGCATCGGATTATACGGCCTTGTCTCGTTCAGCGTGGCTAAACGACAAAAAGAGATCGGCGTTCGCAAAATTCTCGGCGCCACCAACGGTATCATCACCCGCCAGATATTATGGGATTTTTCCAAACCAGTACTGATTGCCAACCTAATGGCCTGGCCGCTAACGGCTTATTTGATGAGTGGCTGGCTGACCAATTTCAACTACCGGATCGATCTGGAACCGACGCCGTTTCTGGCAGCAGCAGCAGCGGCCCTGGTTGTTGCAGGCCTGACGGTGATTGGTCACGCGGTCCGGGTTGCATCTGCCAATCCTGTACACGCCCTGCGGCACGAATAGGCGAAACTCTTTTCCAGACAGTTTTTCAGTCAAACAGTTTTCGAGTCTGATATAATAAGGGAACCACTGGAAAAATTGGAAGAGGGTGCAGGGTGACAAACCACCACTGGCACATACGCAGAGCACACTCAAGCGACGCAGGTGCACTGGTCAGCTGCATCGATGCCGCCTATGCACAATACAAACACAATATTCCGGACCTGCCTGCGGTTTCAGATGGCTGCGAAGAGGAAATTGCCAAAAACCGAGTTTGGGTTGCGCTTAACGAAGTAGACCTTGTCGGCTGCCTGTTTTTGGTACCGGATAAGCGGTTCATGAAGTTGGCTAATGTGGCGGTTCACCCGGAGCACAGCGGCAAGGGCTTGGGCCGGGAGTTAATGAAACTCGCCGAACGCGAGGCCAGAAACCACAGCGCGGATGAGCTGAGACTAACGACCCACGTCGCGATGCCTGACAATATCAGGCTATACACTCGACTGGGCTGGAAAGAGGTTGCCAGAAGCGGCAACAGCGTTTCAATGACCAAACTTCTTTAAGGGTTGGCAGACGGCGGTGTTAGCCAAGCGAAGCCATAAAAAAAGCCACTCAAACGAGCGGCCTTTTTGATAGTGACTGATTTCTTGATGGCGCCCTGACTTAGAAGGGAATGGTGTGGCCACAAAAAACCGCCCCGAAGGGCGGTTTGTTTTGATGGCGCACCGGGGAGGATTCGAAC
>JAALKD010000096.1:10337-12044 GCA_011088215.1 Sphingomonadales bacterium
TCGCCAAACACCAACGCTGAGACTTTTCCCGTAAAAGGGCAGCGTTCCAACGTGCGGCGGAACCTAATCAGATTGATGTTTGAATGCAAGAGAGAAATCCGCTTTTTATCGCTCTGCCCCCGAAACACCACAAGTTTGGTGTATATTCATTACTATTACTCCTTTACCGCCAAAGATTTAGAACCGGAAACCAAACGATAGATTACTTTACAGCAACCGTAACCGCCCTCTATTTTCTGTAAGACAACCCACCAAACCAGCGCTTACCCCTTCGCCCGATGTGGAGATTCGATGATGAAATTACCTGTTTTAGTTGCTGCCGCATTGCTGCTCTCAAATGGTGCCTTGGCAGGCAAACCCGGCTTTAGCCCCGAATGTGATTCTGTCAACGCTGCCGCAACCAACGGATACAGGGGCAAATGGCAGGTGGCATGGACCTACAGAACCGCACCTGGCAAATATTCAAACGCAACCGCCACATCGCGCATTACAAACGCGCCCGGCACCTGCGGCGTGCGAGAATATTTCGAGGGAAACCGCGACGAACCCTATTTCTACGAGTGGACCACCACATCGCTGAACTCACCAACACGCGAAGGCATGTGGCTCGATTCCGCTCACGGGCGTTTCCTTCATTATGTGGCCTCAGAGGGCAACGACATCTGGCCTGTCCGATTTATCTGGAGCCACAAAAACGGCCGCCTGCAAACACGGTTCCAATATAGCACCGTCAAAGACAATAGCTTTACGATTGAACGTCATCTGTCATCAGACAATGGTCAGTCGTGGGCGCTGACCTCAAGAGCTGTATATACACCCTACGAAAAACCTCCGTCAGACCCGACTGAAAAAAGCCGCTAGGCGAACTGCCTGCACTATACGTAAGAAACCTGGCTTTCCCGCTTTGTGGTACAAAACACCATTGGTTTGTTGTGCTTTTCATCGTTATAATCCCTTTATGTCCAAAGATTTAAGGCCTGCGTCTGATGTTTTCTAAACCCCCAACCCTTGCACTGCTGTTGTTTTCGCTGGTCGCTCTGCCCGGCTGCAGCTCTAACGGCGACTGGCCCAACCTATCTGACAAGATGCCAGACCCCGCGTCGCGCAATCGCGCTGTTGAACGCGCTGACCCTTCTGTTGCACCGCGCGAACAGGAACAGGCGCCTACAACCCTGGCGGAAGCCAAGACACTTTTAGCTTCCGTCACTGCAGACATTGAAGCGGCGCAGGAAGCATACGCGCAGGCGCTGAAGGCCTTCAACGACAGTGGAACAAATGACGATGGCCCAGGTGATGATGAAAAAGTTCACCTATGGCTAGAGGCCCAGTTGGCACTGACCCGGCTGAGCCAAACTGCAAGCAGATTGGATGTCATCCTATTCAATGAAAACCTGGCGGGTAGCGAAATTGGTGGACTCAGCCGCACAACTAAAAACCGTATTGACGCCCAAGTGGTTGCTGCACGCCAGTCACTGGCGGCAAAAAAACCTCACACAATTTCGTAAATCTAAAACTTAACCAGCGTCATGGGTTGGACGCTGCCACCGCTTTTTCGATAGCCCGCACCACACAGTCAGCCGCCAGCGTGCCCAGCACCGCCATAGCAACACCTTTGTCCTGATCAGACGCGTGCGCACCTGTAGACAAGGCAAAGATAGTGTCACCGTCAAACGGCGTGTGAATAGGCCGGAGCGCTCGGGCAAAACC
>JAALKD010000097.1 GCA_011088215.1 Sphingomonadales bacterium
CAGCAGCTGAGGCATAGGCTGCGCCCTCAAGGCCCAACTCTAACCCAAAAATCAGAATCGGGTCCAAAATGCCGTTTACAACAGCGGCAGAGATCATCACCAACATAGCCCGCCGCGCGTCGCCGAGGGCTCGCAGGATGCCGCCTGCAGCCATGCCCATCGCCATTAACGGCAGCGTGGGTAGCAGAATTTGCATATACATCAGGGCGTATTGATGGGTCGGCCCCTTTGCGCCCAGCATGGTCAGTACATCCGACAACATTGGGTAAAAAAGCATGGCTACGATAGCCGCAACTATGAATGTGAATAATAGCGCGTTAGTTGCCACCAAGCCGGTTTTGACCCGGTCGCGGGTGCCAACAGCGCGCGCGGTGGTTGCTCCCGTCGCAATGGCAAGTCCGATGCAGATGGATGCGGTAAAGAATAAAATGGTTCCTGCGAAGCCGATCGATGCCGCAATCTCGGCCTCGTCAAGCATGGTCAGAAAATACATATCCAGTAGATCAACTGCGAAAACCGCTAACAGGCCAACCGCGCCGGTAACAGTCATGGTTATGACATGCTTGAAAACCGAGCCTTCGGTGAAGGGTGCATCGATTGTGGATGCGTCGCTTTTATCGGCTGTATCTGCGTCCGGTCCGTCTTTTGTCTGCGGGCTGGCATTTTGCGCCATAGTTTCTCGTCTCCGGCTTGCAAGCGACACGGCGAGGCGTTGCGCTGGATTATTATTCTGCTGTGGGCAGGCGGTTTGCTGTCGTGTCCTTTTAAAGCATAAAAAGGATGTAAAGGACAGGCAGATCAAGACGCTATGAGGGGTGCTAAGTCAAACAACAGTTTCGTGATGCTATGGTTAGATTTTGTTCATGTGAATACAAAACCTGAAGTGATCTTATCAAAAGATCGTTATGTAATATCGTTGGAACTCTCTGTGAAATTATGGTTTGGTGTTCCCAGTCAAGAGTGCCGTTCCTGGAGGAAAAAGCAATGCAGTGCAAAGGTAATTACCTAGTCGTCAGGAGAATATTGGTCAGCTTGCCTCTTCTCTGGTGTGCATGTGCGGCGTCGGCGTCAGATCATGGCGGGGCGCTTTCTCTGATCGGCCCCGGGGTCATTTCGACCGACAGCCGAGAGTTTGCCACATCGTTGTCGCCAGACGGCAATAGCTTATATTTCAACCGGTCTGATATTCCCGGTGTTTGGCAAATTTGGGTATCGCAAAAGCATGCGAAGGGCTGGAGTGAGGCAACCAAAATACAGTTTGGCGATCAGCGTTATACCGATGCTGATCCCTTTGTCAGTCGGTCGGGAGACCGGCTTTACTTCAGCAGTGACAGGCCGTTGCCGGGCTCATCCAATGCTGCGCCAACACAGGACACAAACACTTGGTTCTCACCCTTGGTGAACGGCGAATGGTCGCAACCGGTTTATGCAGGTTCTGTGATTAACAGCGGTGCCAGTGAAACATTTATTTCTGAAAGTGCATCCGGGCTGGTTCTATTCGCTCGTTTTGGCGAAGGGCGTGGCCGCGCAAGGCCAACCAGCCTGATGACAGCGCAACGAAACGGCGAAGGATTTTCAGACCTCAAGAAAATCGATACCACCCCAACAACGCTGCGGTTGAGCAACCCCGCAATTTCGCCGGACGGTACATTGATCGTGGCGCCTGCCCTTGAAGGCGGCAAACCGCAACTTTTTTACAGTCGGAAAATGGCGGGCGGTAAATGGCAGGAGTTTACGTTGCTGCCTGCGCCGATCAACCTGCCGGAATTTGGCCAATTCGCCCCCTATATAGCCAATGATGGCAAAACGCTGTATTTTTCGTCTGACCGGCCTGCCAGGAACGCAGGCGATGACAACATATACCGTGCCTTGTTACCCTCGGAAGTAACCGGCCAGCGCTAGTGATCGGATGCCAGCGCCAGCTTTGTTAGTTACAGTTTACTCGACCCTGAATTTTTGCACGCCTTCTAGCCTGCGTTTGGTGTCGGCATTGTTTGGGTCCAGTTCAAGGGCGCGATTAAAGTTCGCAATGGCGGCTGCCTTGCTGCCGTGGGCGGTGTGCGCCCTGCCTAAATTTATGAAGGCCTGCGGTTCGCCGTAGTCCTCGGCGACCCAATCCAAAAGTGCGAAGGCGGCTTCTACCTCACCCATTTGAAACAGTCCCTGGGAGACGCTGCGAGCACGCTGGATGGCAGCTGCGTTTTCAAACCCTCTGTTTGCCTTCAGGTAGGCATAAGCCCGTTTCATCTCATTGAGGCCACCAGCAGCGAACGCACGCCGGAAAACCCATCGGTCTGTTGGCAGGGTAATGCGCCGGATGTGAATGGAGCCGTCTTCTCCAAACAGCATACCGCCTTTGAGGTTGTTGACATAAAGCCAATCACCAATGCCCCAAATTCCGTTGGGGAATGATTGTTGAGAGTGAGTGCCTGCGCCGTCGCTCCAGCCCTGTGTGCCGTCACCGGAAACAACCTCATAGGTACCGTCAGGCTGCACGCCTATGACAAGGTGTTCCCATAATTTGGTAACAAACAACATGCCCGCGCGGTATGCGATATGCCCGTTTACGTCGCCGGGCAACTCGACAATTTCAGTAACCTTACCGTCCGGGCTTATTTTCAATACAGAGCTGTTGCTGAGGCTGACTGCGTACAGGTTTCCTTCTCGGTCAGAGGTCAGACCATTACCGCCGGCAAGTTTATCATGCTTGGCAAACGGGCTGGTAGAGCCGTCCTGGTGAATTTTGACAATGTTGCCGGCAAGGTAATTGATCGCAAAAATATCGCCGGCGCTGGTGCGGGTCATGCCAACCGGGCAGTCCAGTCCATCGGAGGCAAAGGGTTTAACTTTACCGGTGCGGCTAACATGACTGATCTGATCGCCGCCGCATTCACCGACCAGTAGGCTGCCATCTTTGAGGACAACGATGCCTGAAGAGCCATAAAATCCCTCTGCGAATAATTCGCTTACGCCGGTTGGGCTTATGCGCCAAACTGTATTGTCTTGGTTAGCTACATAGATGTAACCAAACATATCAGCTGCAACACCGCCGATACGTCCTGTTCCATTGATTTTGACCCCTGAAATTGGCGGTGTGTCGGTGATGAAGCCGGCCCATTCAGGTATTTTCTCAGCCTGCGCTGTGCTCGCTGTAGCCGCTAGCATCGTTATCCCGACTGCAGCCAGGCTGGATTTTGCTGTGTGTAATAAAGTAGATTTGATTTGCATTATTTGTCCTTTCATCGCTGTGTAAGCCATGACAGGCCATTGATAGCCGGACGTGCAATTGTTAACTTCTGACTGTGGCCTGACTTTTTTCTGACCGGCCTAAACTTTAGGTAAATGCGCAGCATGAGCGACCATCGAACCAGTAGCAGCGTGACAGAATATTCGTTTGGGCCTTTCACTTTGGCGGGCCCCGCATGGGAATTGTTGCGCAATGGGAAAGCCGTTGGCTTGCCAGTGCAATCCAGCAAAATATTACAGTTGCTGGTGTCAAATGCGGGACAATTGTTGACCCGGGAAGACATCTGCAAAGCAGTCTGGAGCGATCGCTATGTAGACTTTGAGGCCGGGCTCAACAGTGAGATCAAAAAAATCAGGCGCGCGCTTGGCGACAATATTACTGAGCCGCATTTCATTGAAACTGTTCCGCGCCGTGGATATCGTTTTGTCGCTCAAGTAAATACGCCTGATGCCATGCCTGATAAAAAGCAGCGTTTTGCGGCCTTTGTAATCGTTGGCATTATACTGATTGGTTTGGCAGGTGCGTATTATGTTTGGCCCCCGCAGGATGCAGATCATTCTTCTGACCGCGACCGGTCAGAAAGCGCCAGCGCTGCAAAATTGCAGTCTCCAGCCTATGACGCACATTTTAAAGGGTTGGTTGCGCTACAGAGGGGTGATGTTGATGTGGCGGCGGAACTATTCAGTGCGGCTATGGACGCTGACCCCGGCTATGCACCCGCTTACATTGGTGCAGCACGGGTTAATGTTCGGCGCAGAAACGAAGGATGGTTCCGCATTGAAACTGCACGCCGCTTTGCTGAAAAGGCATTGGAACTTGAGCCGGCTAACGGCGAAGCGGCGACAATAAAAGCCGGGCTTTTACTTTATTACTACCGGGATCATGCAGCTTCCACTTCGATGGTAGACACTTTGCTGGCTGCTGGTGTGAATACGTCGGGCTTGCATGTGGCACATGCTTTTCTTCTTATGATTGCGGGAAACCGCGAAGCGTCGCTGACGAGTGTAGGCAAGGCATATGCGTCCGACCCTATGAGCCCGACCCTCAATGCCAATTATGGGTGGATATTCTATAAGGCTGGCAGCCTGGAGAATGCAGAACGACTGTGTAAAACCAGCCATGATCTGGGGCCTGAGAGTGTATTTGCGCTCAACTGCGTCATTCATGTTAATCACAGCCAGAAAGATTACGCTGAAGCTGCGGAATATGACACCCGCCTTATGAAACTGCGCGGTGCAAGTGATGCAGAGATTAATGCGGTTCGCAGCGTTGAGTTAGCTTATGCACGTGAACAGGCATACTGGCGCTGGACTTTAGCGTGGTTGAAGGACAACAAAAGCAGTACGCTTGACGGTCTGTCGTCTATGGGAATCGCCCACACAATTCTCGGGCAGCAAACAGCCGCCGTAGCAGCGTTTGATGCCGCTTTTGAGCGTGGCGGCGAAGCTTTTCTGGCATTTTTGGCTATCGACCCACGAGTGAATGAACTCAGGTCTCACCCGGCGTTTACCCGGCTGGCTGCGCGCAGCCGCATTCCTCAGTTGGCTACGGGTACCATGCCGTAACGCATATTTACTAGTGGCATTCGCAGTGGTTTAGAGAATTACTGGCCATTTCAGGGCATACCGTAGCTGCGTACTACCTCGGCAACATGAATGCGATAATCGTTGAAAACTTCTGTTTTTCCGAGGTGTTGTGCAGCCTGATGCGCCTCGTGTTCTCGCCAAGCCTTAACAGCAGCCGCATCACGCCAGAGCGAAAGCGACAATAGCTTTTCCTCATTTGCGAGGCTTTGAAACCGTTCTATCGAAATGAAGCCCTCAATGTTCTCAAGGTCTGACTTCAGCGCTCGAGCTATGTCCAGATATTGTTCCTTGTGGGTAGGCTTAACCGAAACTTCAAAAATGACCGCAATGGGATGGTCGTCAGTCATGGTTTTGTGTCTCCAGTAAAAAATTGCGTGTTACAGCGTGTAGTGCGTGACGATTTTGTTCCAAATGCATGACATGGCCGCCAGCACTAAGTTTTACATCACGCTTATGCGGCGCGCCAGTAAGGTTGTTGAAAAGCCAAAGCGCGTCTTCATCGATGGTAATGTTATCCCATTCACCACGCACGATCAGCGTTGAAGCTTTGATATTCTTTGGGTTGTAGGGAAAGGAACCTGACCAGGCGGCAAGAACGTCGGCGACTGGGCCATTTGGGACGGTTACCGCTGCAGGAGTGTGAGCTTTGCTGTTGGGGTCGCTGGCAAGATAAGCTTGGCCCCAGGCGTTAAAGTGATCGATGTTTAATACAGGTTTGTGGTTTGCTGGAGTTTCGCGCTGGAACCGCAGAAATTGGTCTTCTATTGTCACCTGCTGCGTGGCCGAAAGTGCACGACTAATGACAGGCTCTCGGCGCATACCAACGGGCCCGAATAAAACCAAACGGTCTACGAACTCCGGATGGTGTTCGGTAAAGTAGCCTGCTGCAAGCGTTCCCCATGAATGCGCAATGATTGAAACAGAATTCACGCCGTCATGCCGTTTTATCCGCGCAATTGCTCGTTTGATTTGCTGGGCAGTCTCTTTAACCCTACCTGGGATGGGGTCTGCTTTCGGTGGTCGGTTTGCATCGCTGTATCGACCGGACTTCCCGTATCCGGCAAAGTCTAACCCCCACACGGTAAAACAGGCGTCATTTAAATTGTCTGCCCACGAGACACCGTCTAACTTGAAGCGCAATGACAGATCCGTTGGGAACGTAGCGCCGTGAACATACAAGATAGAACCCTTGCTGGCAGCACATTGTTCCCGCTTCATTGACCGGGATAGATGAAGGTTGGGCTCACCCGCCTTTCTCAATGTATAGGCGGTGTAATTTTGATCCGCTAGATCGCCGAGCGCAGGCGTGCAGGCAACCAGGCCTGACAGAACAGCAATCGTCTTCGTTAAATGTTTATGTTTGGTACGCATTTTGTTGCTCCTTGGTTCGTATTCGAGCCAACATAACAAGTTGCCTGCAGGACATGCTTCGGTTACGATCGAACTATGAAAGATGGCCCCAACATTTCTGAAATTGCGTCACTTATTGGTGACCCGGCCCGCGCCAACATGTTGACAGCGTTGATGGATGGCCGTGCGCTGACAGCTAGCGAACTTGCGTCGCAGGCGGGCATCACACGGCAAACTGCAAGTACACATATGGCAAAGCTCGCCGATGGTGATTTGCTGGTGCGCGAGGTGCAGGGACGTCATCATTATTTCCGACTCAGTGGTGAAGATGTTGCAGAGGCGCTCGAGGTTTTAATGGGGGTAGCTGCGAAGCGAAGTGGGGTGCGAACACGAACCGGGCCCAATGACCAAGCACTGAGGAAAGCCCGCCGCTGTTACGATCATTTGGCGGGCGAGATGGCTGTGCAAATGTTGGATAAAATGGTCAGCAATGGTTGGTTGGATCAAACATCTGATAATTTAGCGCTGACGGGTAAGGGTCGTGCTGCGCTATACGTATTGGGTGTTGACGTGGATGGAATGGCAACCAGCAGGCGGCCATTTGCAAAGTTGTGTCTTGATTGGAGCATGCGGCGGCCACATCTGGCAGGACGGTTGGGGCAGGTTATTTTAACACAAATTTTGGCCAACGGTTGGGCACGTACAGATAAAAAATCGCGCGTGGTCAGTTTTACGCCGCAGGGCAAAAAAGATATCTCGAGTGGATATCCTGAGCGTTACGCTCGGCGGGCCCACAATTGGCCCGTTTGAATTGGTATCGTCGACTGGCGGCTATGGTGGGTCAATCGAATGCCAGAACACCAGTTTCTTCGAACGCTTTCAGGCTGGCTTCATAGGGCTCAGGGTCGAGCCTCTCGCTCTCTATCCATGTGTCATCATAGTAAGTGTCGAGGTAGCGGTCACCGCTATCACATATAAGGGTGACGATACTGCCGTTTTCGCCGTTGGCCAACATATCTGCCGCCAGTGTCAGTGCCCCGATCAGATTAGTGCCTGTTGAGCCACCGCACTTGCGGCCAAGTTTCTCTTCGAGCCAGTGCAAGGCCGCAATGGTGGCGCTGTCGGGCACTTGGATCATCCTGTCGATGACACCGGGCAAAAAGGAAGGCTCTACTCTAGGCCTGCCAATTCCTTCAATGCGCGACTTTGCGTTTTTCTTCAAGCTGACATCGCCGGTTTGATAGAACTCGTGGAACACCGAATTTTCAGGGTCAACAACACATAAACTGGTTTCTGTGCAGTAAGCGGTATTTTAGCGAATGTAACGCCCAATAGTGGCTGATGTGCCGCCTGTACCAGCACTCATAACCACCCACGTGGGGACCGGGTGCCTCTCCTTTTCCATCTGGGAAAAAATACTGTTGGCAATATTGTTGTTGCCGCGCCAGTCAGTGGCCCTTTCGGCGAAGGTAAACTGGTCCATATAATGGCCCGCTAGCGTGCTCGCTAACCTCTCGGCTTCAATGTAAATTTGTGAGGGTTCCACCTCTACACAGCGCCCGCCGTAAAATTCGATCTGGCGCACTTTTTCTGCCGCCGTATAGTAGGGTACTACCGCAACAAATGGGAGCCCAAGGAGATTGGAAAAATAGGCTTCCGAAATTGCAGTGCTGCCGGAGGAAGACTCTACAATTGTGGTGCCGCTCTTTATTTTTCCGTTGCAAAGGCCGTACAAAAATAACGAACGGGCCAGCCGGTGTTTGAGGCTGCCAGAGGGGTGGGTAGACTCGTCCTTGAAATACAGGTCTATGCCAGCAGAGTGCAGGCACGGCACATCAAGCTTGACCAGGTGAGTATCTGCCGAGCGGGCGATATCTGCGTTTATTTTGTCAATCGCCCTCGCCACCCACGCTTTATCATCATTATCTATCAATATGTTAAATCCTGAGTGTCGGCTGTTACGCTGATGGTTACTTCTTTGGTAGCTATTTTTATGGCAACTGTCTTTCCCGCAACCCTTTCTCGGGTGCCTTGCCCGTGTTTGAAATGTAACATAGCCAAAATTTCGCGGGTTGGCATGACCCTGCGCCAGAATGCCGCTTTTGTGACCTTGTATTTATTCGTATCAAAGTGTGATGGCGAATTGTCAGGCACGCGGCGTGGCGGACCATTGATGTCGACGTGATAAGGACGTAACTAGGCGGCCGTTTGTATAGCTGTGTTAGCTATAGGTTTTAAACTGACTAGGTGATTTGTGGACCAATTGGGCAGGTGCCAAGGCTACTGAGACCGGGTGCCGCTTTTGTTTCTGCGGTCCAGAAGGACAGCTGCTGCTAACAAAACAACTGCAACTATATCGATGCGGAAAACGCCGATCAGTTTGTTGTTTTCGGGGCCGATCATCAGATAAAGCGCTAGAAAACTCACCATACTGGCAAAGGCCATTACCGTGGCAACCGGACGGTGGGTCGGTCTGAAGGCAGCGAAGAGTATGTAGCCGCCGACAATGCCGAACAGCGCAGCCCTATGGCGTAGCAGCAATGACATATCGGGTGAGGAAACTTCAACAGCATAGAGCGATGTCAGCATGGCATCGCTCGCAATGCCCATCAGCGGCGCGAAATTGATCAGGCCAACAATGGCAAACAAGATAGTTGCAATCAGGCTATAAAGTTTCATTTTAATATGCTCCGAAAACTCTAGGCTTCCCTGGGTAGGCTGCTTCATTCTCACATAGAGTATCATACTAAAGATCTCAGACCCGAACAACTGGCACAAATGAGCGTAGTATTTGGGAACTGAAATGTCACGATGTCGGCTGCGACGGCCTGCCAATTTCCATCGTATTCACCAGGTAGCTACCTGGTTTGTTGCGGGCGGCGCCTATCTGGTACTGCCGAATTGCTGCGGATCAATCTAGAAGCTGTAACGCACAGAAGCACGTATTTGGCGTGGTTCCAGCGGGTGTGTCTGTAAACCTTCTTGGCCAACAGCCTCATTGGGTAGGCGGGTTTCAAATAAATAGCTGATGTCAGAGTCACTGCTGTTCAACAAGTTTAAAACTTCAAATCCCAGCTTCATTGGTCCTACTATATAATAGCTGCCCCAATTTACCGACGTTGTGCTTTTGGAGAAAATACTACCATCTTCGATCAGTGGCGCTTTCCCGAAATGTCGAAGTAATAGCGTGGAAGTAAACTCTTCAATTGGTGTAAGCTCAAGGCCCGCGCTGAAAACGGTAACGACAGCGTTCGGGATGTGGTCATTGCCACCAAGGTCGCCGCGAAAACGAGCATTTGTTGTACCAAAGGATGAGAACATATTGATCCACGGCGCGGCTTGCCAAAATACAGATGCCTCAAGCCCAAAGCGGCTGGTGCCATCATTGGCTTCTGTGGTGCCTGCATCGCCTACAAACACAAGTTCTGAACCCAGATTTAACCAGAAACCAACGACAGATGCTTTGAAATCACTGTTTTCATAACGCGCGCCTAGTTCTGCACCCCTGGCTTTAACGAGCAGTGGTACAGTGTCAACGGATTCACCATTCACGGGGTCTATACTGATGGTTGCGCCGCGCGCATCATTGGAGTGAAAGTTTTCACCGTAGTTTGCGTATAGTTCAACGCGGTTAGATACACGCCATGCAACCGAAAAAGAAGGCGATAGAATGGCATCCTTTTCTTCGCCACTGTTAACAGCGCGCGTAGCGTCAACATCTACATGATAGCTGTCACCGCGCAAGCCAACCTCGATGCGTAAGTCAGGAAGAGGCTTTAGCAGGAATTTTCCGTACAATGCTAAGCTGAGTTCTTCAACAGCATCATCGCGTACAAGCGTGTGGCGCGCACGGCCTTCTGTGCCATACAGACCGACAGCGGCAATGTCGTCATAACGAAAATCCTGACCGACGATTAAACTGACCGGAAAAGCGGTGTCAAAATGCCAGTGGCGACTACTTTTGATGCCAAAAATCTGCCTGTTGTCAAATTGTTCAAACTCATCACCACGTACGGGATCATTCAGGAAATAAGTAAAATTTGAAAACAGGTTAAAATCGTAGTCAATGAAATATGCAGTGATTTCGGACGCCGCAGTTTGCAGATTTGCAGTTAACCCGTATCGGGTTGTGTTGCCGCCGAGGTCAGGGTCAATAAAACCAAATCTGCCAATAAGGCCGCTTTCCACTGCACGTTCAGGAATTTGATCAGTTGCACGCCAACTGGCGTCATAGGCACTGAAAGCGATGCGCCATTTCAGTTCATCGTTACCGCCTGATAATTTGGCAAATGCATTTAGTTTCTCGAGGTCTTCGTTCAGGTCAAACGGGCTATGGTAGGTATGGCCTTCAACCGCAGTTAACAGTGTTGTGCTGCCGTTAACATCAAAACTGGCCGCTGCGACGGCACGCCTGAAACCAAATTCACCTATACTTACATCTAAGAACCCGCGGTCCAAACTGTCGTAAGTCTTGATGCGAGCATCGCCTGCGGTGGTGAAGTCGCCAGCATCAGCATGATAAGTGCCCTTCCGGAAGTCAACTCGCTCCACAATCTCGGGAATAATGAAATTCAGGTCTGTGTAGCCTTGGCCATGACCGTGGCTGCGCAAGTTTACTTGCACACCGTCAATGGATGTTGAGAAATCTGTGCCGTGATCAAGATTGAATCCTCGTAAAAAATACTGGTTAGCCTTGCCAGTGCCAGAATGCTGCGTCGCGACAAGGCCAGGGACAACTTCTAGGATTTCACCAACGCGCGTGATGGGTCGGTTTTTAAAATCATCATATCCAACTGTGCCGCTGGAGCCTGCTGCAACAGTACCAATCTGGCCGATGTTGCGACCTGTTACGATGATTTCTGTAATGTCGTTGTCAAGCAAAACCCCGCTTGTTTCATTTGCCGAAAGTGCAGGCACGCTTGTGAGAACTGCAGCAATGCAAACGGACGATGCCGACCAATTATATCGCATAAAATAAACCTTGTTATAAAACCCATAACATTTTGGAGCGTGTAGTGCACAAAGCCGTATCTTGTTGTTTATATGCATTAAGTACAGGCCTCAGTGCCTTGAGTTTGAACTTTTGATGCAAAAAAACGGATAATAACTGCTCTGTGAATACTAGCCTGTATGCATGAAGCACAACCAATGCCGCATTGACTAATGTCAGGCCCTTGTTTGAATACGTTGGTGATTCAAACAAGGGCGCACGTCCGTCGCCAGATAAATTGGACTCAGTTTAGGTTTTTGTGATTGGAGGCTTCTTTATGCCAAAAGCTCCATACGAGCGGCCTCGTGATGAAATGTCACGCGCGGTATTGCAATATGATACTTTGTTGCCTGATTACAGCAGTAACGGCGCGTTTCATGTTCTCACTCCACCGTTACAGATTTAGCCAGGTTGCGCGGCATGTCCACGTCGGTGCCTTTTTCAACCGCCGCATAATAGGCCAATAACTGCACCGGCAGTGCATAAAGAATGGGGCTGATCAAATCGCCGGCTGTCGGCCTGGCCACATGAGCATGCCTGCCTGTTGGCGGGGGTTCCTCGGCCGAGGACGGGAGGGGGGCGGGGGGGGGGGGGGGGGGGGGGGGGGGGGGGGGGGGGGGGGG
>JAALKD010000017.1:0-4421 GCA_011088215.1 Sphingomonadales bacterium
CCTGCAAATGGCAGACTATTTTGCCGGCGGAGGTGTGCGCGCACACAAGACAGTCTCGGTCCCCGGCTTCCCCAATTTTGCCTTTCTCACCGGTCCCAACAGCGGGTTGGGGCATAATTCAATCATTCTGATGATTGAGGCGCAGGTTGACTATATCATCGGCTGCATTCAGGCGATGACCAAGAAGGGTGCGAAGTCTATCGATGTGAAACCCGCTGCCGCCGACCAGTTCGACCAGCAAATCCAAAGTGACCTTGATGGCACCGTTTGGCACGCAGGCTGCAAAAGCTGGTATGTTGGCGCGGACGGCAGAAACTATACCCTGTGGCCAAATTCAACCCTGAAATTCCGTAGGGATATGCGGATGTTGGATAGCGAAGATTTTGTGTTTGAGTGATAAGCAGTTTAGTATGCGGGCAAGAAAAGAGGGGCGAAGTTATCATGAAAATACTGTCGAAAATTTTAGTGGGTTTGGTTGCTGCACTGCACACCTGGTTTCTAATTCTGGAGATGTTTCTGTGGACCCATCCCATTGGTCTAAAAACATTTGCCATGACCGCCGAAGTGGCAGCGGCATCAGCAACCCTTGCGGCTAACCAAGGGCTGTACAACGGTTTTCTGGTAGCAGGCCTATTGTGGGGTTTGCTTTCTAAAAAGCGCGATGTTGTCATCTTCTTCCTATCCTGCGTCATTGTCGCGGGGGTATACGGTGCGGCAACTGCCAAGTTTTCAATCCTGTTCATTCAGGCGCTGCCTGCGGCGCTCGCGCTTGTCCTGACGTTTTTGAGTGCACCGAAGCAGGAAGAGGCGGATGTTTAGAATGAAAATCATTTCCCAGACGCTCAGTTTATTTCTTCTCGCGTTTGTTTTGCCCAATGGGGCAGCTATGGCCGATAATGGCCCGTATCAGGCAACATCGTTGCTGGGCATGAAGCTATATGCCCCCGCTGAGGTTGGGGCTAAAACGCTGGAAAATCTGGCGCAGGCAAAAGCGGAGTATGTCGCCAACCCCAATGATGCGGATGCGATTATCTGGTATGGTCGGCGCATTGGCTATACCGGTGATTATCTGTCTGCGATTGCGGTGTTTTCCGAAGGCGTGCAAAAACACCCTGGCGATGCGCGCATGTACCGCCACCGGGGGCATCGTTACATTTCAATTAGGCAATTTGATAAAGCCATCGCCGATTACCTGATCGCGGTTGAGCTTATTAAAGGGCAGGCTAACGAGATTGAGCCAGACGGCGCGCCAAACGCACGGGGCATTCCGGTTTCAACAAAACACGGCAACATCTGGTATCATCTTGGCCTTGCATACTACCTGAAACATGACTTTGAGAAAGCTCTGTGGGCCTACACCGAGGCTCGCAACGCCAGCATGTTTCCAGATAACATTGTTTCCACAACCCATTGGATTTACATGATTTTACGGCGCATGGGTCGCGAAGATGAGGCAATAGAGGCACTTGATGTCATCACTGCGGACATGGATATCATCGAGAATTTTTCTTACTATAAATTGTGCCTTTTATACAAAGACCTTGCGTCTTATGACGAGCTCGCGCGCGAAGTTTCTGACAGTCCTTCGGGTGCGGGCATGGTCTACGGCCTGGCCAATTGGAAGCTTTACAACGGCAGCCAAGGCGCAGCGCTGGCGAAAATGCGCGCTTATGTCGAGAATAGCCAAGGCTGGTCAGCCTTCGGCTTCATCGCCGCTGAAGTTGACGTGGCGAAATAGTAAGTATTTTGGGTGGTATTGAATTGGCGAACTTGTGAATAGTGGTTAATAATCTTCAACAAGTAGTATTATTCTAGTAAGTGTTGAATCTTGCGCTGTGGATACATTGTCAAATCTAACAAATAGGTTTGTGAAATGATTGACCAAATAAATCTTCTTCGAAATATCGGGCAATTTGACTCGGTAAGTCCGACTGCGGATATGATTTTTACACCTTTCACTCTTGTTTACGCGGAGAATGGAAGAGGAAAGACTACGCTTGCTTCAATTTTTCGTTCTGTAGCAAATGGGGACTCGGAAATTGTCGAGGAGAGGCGGCGGCTCGGGTCGGCACATGCGCCGCACATTGTTTTGAGCTGCAACGGCCAGCAATCCATTTTTGAAAATGGCGCGTGGTCGCAAACTGTTCCTGAAATTGTCATTTTTGACGACACATTCGTATCAGCGAATGTGTGCTCCGGTATTGATTTAGATTCTTCGCACAAGCAAAATTTGCACGAACTCATTCTTGGAGAAAGAGGTGTTGTATTAAATTCAGAGCTGCGTGGATATGTGTCGCAGATTGAGCAACACAATGTGGACTTGCGCCTGAAAGGAAATGCTATACCGAGTGTCGCTCGTGGCCCTTTTTCGGTAGATGCATTCTGTAGTCTTCAAAACCAACAGGACATCGATATAGCAATACAGGAGGCTAAACGTAGGCTTGCTGCCGCAAAATCCGCTGACACTATCCGTCATCGTCCAGGGTTTGTTCCAATTGTGTTGCCAGATTTCAATGTTGAAGAATTGGACGCGGTGTTGGGCCTGGGTTTGGCTGACCTGCAAGCGAATGCCGCTGCCCGAGTACGGTTGCATATAGAAAACCTAGGACAAGGTGGTGAGGCATGGGTAGCAGATGGCATGCCCCGTATCGCAGAGATTTCGAAGGATCAGGATGACACCATTTGCCCATTTTGCTCCCAAACACTCCAAGGTTCTGAGTTGATTGATAATTACAATGTTTATTTTAGTGAGGAATATGAAGCGCTAAAAACCAAGGTGCTTCAAACAGGTATGGGCGTGCGTGATACACATGGAAAGGATGTGCCTGCAGCCTTTGAACGCACTATACGAACAGCCGCTCAAACTCACGAGTTCTGGAAAGATTTTACTGAAATACCTCCGATTACAGTTGATACTGCTAGGATTGCACGAGATTGGAAGATGGCGCGGGAAGCTGTATTGAACCAACTTCGTACCAAAGCGGGGTCTCTGTTGGACAAGGAGGTGTTATCCAAAAAGACAAAAGAAGCGATTGTGAACTATCAGGCTCATATTGCCGAAATTGAGGCCTTATCCACCAATCTGGCCGTGTGCAATGATCAACTTGATCTTGTAAAAGAACAGGCGGCTGGTGATGACGTCGCGTCATTGAATGACGATTTGATTAAGCTTAAGGCGACGCAAGCAAGATACGAACCCGCTATTGCGGCATTTTGTGATGAATATTTGGCAGAAAAGGCAGCCAAAAAAGATACAGAAACTCGGCGCAAAGATGCAAGGAGTGCATTGGATAAATCTCGGGGAGGGTTTTTCCCCGCCTATGAAACAGCAATCAATGATTATTTGCGCCGCCTCAACGCGAATTTCAAGATTGGGCGGGTTCAGTCGGTGAATACTCGCGCAGGATCGTCAGCGTCGTACTGCGTATTGGTTAATCAACAAGAGGTCAATATTACCGCAGAAAACGGTCCTTCATTTAAGAATACACTAAGCTCTGGTGATCGGAATACTTTGGCGCTTGCATTTTTCTTTGCGTCA
This sequence comes from Sphingomonadales bacterium, assembly GCA_011088215.1. Classification (GTDB taxonomy): domain Bacteria; phylum Pseudomonadota; class Alphaproteobacteria; order Sphingomonadales; family Kordiimonadaceae; genus Kordiimonas. Next base: position 3,539 of record JAALKD010000017.1, read on the forward strand.
CTCGAGCAAGACTCGAATCTTGCTCAAAAGGTTGTTGTGTTTGACGACCCAATGACAAGCCTTGATGAGCACAGGCGGTTGACCACCCGCCAAGAGATGCGAACGCTTTCTAGAAATGTCAGCCAAATGATTGTATTGTCGCACTCTAAGCAATTTCTTTGTGCTCTCTGGGATGCTGCAGATAGCAATTTATGTTCTGCATATCGCATCGGGCGTGCCGCTGTTGGGTCTGAGATCATCGCGTGGGATGTTCGCAGCGACATTGTGACCGAACATGACAAACGCCATGAGATGGTATCGAGGTACATTCAGCAGGCTGACCCAGAAATAGAACGTAAAGTCGCAGAAGCGTTGCGTCCAATACTAGAGGCTTTTACTAGGGTCGCCTATCCTGCAGACTTCCCTCCAGGATCATTGCTGGGGCGCTTCGTAGAAAGTTGTCAAAGGCTTCATGGTTCTATTGGAGAGACTCTATCTTTGGATGATACGACTGAGTTACGTGCTTTGCTCGACTATGCAAACCGTTTTCACCATGATTCCAATCCTGCATGGGAGACGGAGATTATCAATGACGCAGAGTTGATAGATTTTGCTCGCCGTACTCTTTTGTTCGCCTCTCGCCCTTGCATGGCTCGCACTGTCATCTAAATTGGCAATGAAGTTGTTGTTTCTTTATAAAAACATCTATTTGCTGTTATCGCCACTGGTGAGCGTTGTATAGCGCTCACGCATATTGCCGCGCAGGCCATCACAGAATTTCATCTTACCGAAATCGGTCATCAGGCTGTCGAACAGCCCGCGTCGCCGCCCGACGTTAAACATAAACACGGTGGTGGCAACATCGCCCAGCAGGTTCATGCGTTCCTGAAGGGATTGCTGGCGG
>JAALKD010000017.1:4487-55784 GCA_011088215.1 Sphingomonadales bacterium
CAGGGTATGGGCAATGGGTGTTTTGGCGGCCTGCACCGCAATGCGGTAATTGCTTTCGGTCGCCAGCTGGTCCAGCACTTCGGGTTTGAATGTGTCGTCGCTGCACACCAGGTCGAACGCCACAACCTGCGAAGCTTCTTCAACCAGATGAAGTTCCGGTACGTCGGCGTTTTCGGCCAAGTAAACAACATGCTGCGCCGCCAGTGTGCGCACCAGTTTGGCGCGCTGTAGCATATAGGTCATGGATTTTTCATATTGGGCGCGCAGTTCAGCTTCGGTTTTTGGAGTTGTTGGTTTTTGGGCAGGTTTTTGATCTGGTTTTTTCTCGGTTCTTTCGAGTATTTCCTGCACGTCAATTGGTAAGGGGTCAATTGGCTTGGGTTGCGCAGTCGCACCGGTGCTGCCAATCGCCACTATGCAGGCTAAAAGAACTGAAATCGAAAAAAAATGTGTAGTTGTTTTACGCACGGCTTGACCCCAAAATCACTCAAAAAAACAAGGCTGTTGAATAACAGCAGCGATACCATTTATGGCACCGCTTTACTTCAGCATACAGGCTTTACCTTCGGCTTGTCCCGTTAATTTGGCCATTCATCCACTGGTGGCTTGATTGAGCCCTCCGGGTTGGCCACGTTGGTATCAGGGACAACGCCGGGTGGAGGGCATTATGCGTCAGATAAAATTAATCCTTGGTTTCATGCTGTGTGGTTTGTTGCCAGTGACTGGTGCAACCGGCGCGCCCGCCAGCGCGGGGTTTGAGATGCCCGGCAGTTACGCGCATGAATTCAGCTCAGCGGTGATCGGTGACAGCTTCAGCATCGTGGTTTCCCTGCCGTTTGGTTACGACCGGACTGAGCGCGCCTTCCCGCTGTTGTTTGCGCTGGACGGTGACGGCATGTTCGGTATGGAAAGCGATATCCCAAGGTTGCTGTCGTTCGAAGGCAAAGTGCCGCCGATGATTGTTGCCAGTGTGGTCTACGGCGACCTGCAGAAATGGTTTCAGAAACGAATGCGAGATTTTCATCCCACTAAAGACGGAGTAACTGGAGGGGCTGAAAATTTTCTGACCTCGTTGCGCGATGAAATACTGCCGTTTTTGCAGGCGAATTACCGCGTAGATGTAACGAACAGAGCGCTGTATGGTCATTCTTCGGCTGGATTGTTCGCCTTTTATGCGGGCATCAAGCAGCCGAAACTGTTTAGCCGCATTCTGGCAACAAGCCCGTCGCTGGAGGAAGAACCGGCCTGGGCTGCGACCTTCCCGGATATGATATCAGCGCGCGGTGCTGACCTACCCAAAATATATATGTCTGTTGATGCTTCGGAGATCGCAATGGCCGATGCGGTGGCACCTCATGTGGCACTATTGAAGGCGCAGGTTGGCGCCGGACAGTTTAAGTATGAGGTGTTGAACGAGGGCAGTCATATGTCGGTGATCCCAAAGGCCTATACCGCCGGGCTGCATTTCCTTTATGCAAAATAACTTCGGGCGGTTGGCGAGCGCCAGACATAGCGCCCGCATGTTTGTTGTTTAAAGCATTTGCTACAGCATTTGGGCGGCGATCATGCCCATGCCGATAACGCCCGCGAGCCAAATCAGCGGCCGGATGATCGGCCACCCCGCCAGGTAAACAACCGCATGGGCAACCCGTGCGTAGAAGAATATCTGTGCACCCAAAATGGTCGTGTCATTTGAAACCCCTGCTGCATGTGCGGTTAGTACCAGCAAACCGAACAGCACCAGATTTTCCTTCATGTTAACCGCCAGCCGGGTGGCGCGTTTGCGCAGCACGCTGGATTCCGGCAAGTCATCACGTGGCCCTGCCTGTGCTGGTCCGCCATTTTCCTTGATGCCCATTCCCGCAGGTATCATGATTAGAACGAAAGTCAGGATGGTGCTCCATAACAGAAGTGTTAGTTCTGGTATCATTGTCATTAGTGATGGCATTGGTTTTCTCCCCTAGATTAACCCATGTGTATTCTATATCGCGGTGGCCGCAGTTTGTCCAAAGCAGCGCTAGCGAACTGGCAACCAGCGCCCCAGGAAATTGACACTGTTGCCGCCCATGATTTTGCGGATTGTGGCCTCGGGCACGCCTTTGACCAGCAATGCTTCGGTAACCAAGGGGAAGTCCTCTGCGGTAAGCGAAGTGGTGCTGCCGTCCCAGTCGGAGCCGATAACAACGTGGTCTTCGCCTACAAGGCCGATGCCGTAGATCAGCGCGTCTGCGATGCCGTCGGGGGTTGGCGTGCAAATGGCTTGCTCCCAAAAACCAACCGCGATTAGCCCGCCTTTGTCGGCGATAGCTTTCATCAGATCATCGGTGAAATTACGGTCCGTGTTGCAGTGGCCCTTGAAGCCGGTGTGGGAAACAACCTGTGGGCGGCTGGAAAGCGCGGTTATTTCGCGGGCTGCAGGTTCTGACACATGGGCCAGATCAATGATGATCTCCAATTGGTCGAACCGTTTGATTGCGGCGCGTCCAAATTCGGTTAAGCCGGCGTTGCTGACACCGTGCAGCGAACCTGCCAGTTCGTTGTCGAAAAAATGAGTGATACCCATCATCCGGTACCCGGCGAAGAACATACGGTCGATGTTGCCGATGTCGCCCTCTAGTGGGTGTGCACCTTCTGCACCCATAAGCGCGCCGATGGTGCGGCGGGCAGGATTAGCGGAGCGTTCGGCCATCAGGGCGGTGAGTTCAAGTTTGTTGCGGACCCAGCGCAGCTCGCCGTTTGAGTCCGCCACGGCCTCATCCAGCTTTTCAGCCTGATAAAGCGCGCGCTCCAGGAGGCTGCCCCAGGTTCTGATCGGCCAGCCCTGGGCAACCACCAGCGCGGTGATATTGTCGCTGTCGCCGGTGTTTTCCTCGATATTCTGACCGCTTGGAGATTTGGTCACGGAGGTGAACATCATCAGGTCAAACCCGGCATCCTGCAGCCGGGGAATGTCGGCGTGGCCATAGTCGGAGCGCTCATTGATGTTCCGGTCCCACAGCAGGCTGTCGGTGTGCCAATCCATGATGGTCATGTCGGCCTGCAGCGTGGTGGCTGTGGCAGACGGCCGCTGGGCACTATAGTCCAGCCGTTTGTTCAGCGATTTTTCCAGCATCGGCGGTGCGATGATGCGAAAAGCGGCATATAACACAAACAGTATAACTAGCGTCCATAGTCCGATTTTCGTGATTTTGCCTTGTGTCATAAAAAAAACCTCCCCGGCTCCTATAGTAACTATAGCAACGGGGAGGGGGTTCAAGTTAGTGGTTTTTTTGCCGCTTCTGGAGCAGCGGTATTTGGATATTTATCGCTTGCGACCTGTCAGAAGTTCGCGTTCGTGTCTTCCGGAAATGGTTTCAGCTGCACCGTCGAAGGCTTTCTGGACCGCGCCGTCACGCGGCATGTCACTTTTGATTTGGCTAAGTGCTAGGCGTTTTTCATAGTCTCCATCGATGGAGCGGGCGATTTTTATCGCTGCCAGCCAGTTGGCTTTGTTCATATCGCCTTCATCAACAACCATGTTCAGCCCAAGGCGTTTTTCATAATCGCTTTCGATAGAACCGAGCGCCTTCAACAAGTCGCTGGTTATGCCTTCATCCAAATTCGCGTTATCGGCGAATTGGGTGATGACAAGGCGCAGTTCATAGTCGCTTTCGATTGAACTCATTGCGTTGATCAGCCGTTTTTGGTTGGCTTTTGATAGCCGGTTGTCGTCCAGCGCGGTGGCAAGCAACAGGCGCAGTTCATAGTCGCTTTCCATGGTAGTGGCACGGTCCAGCACTTTGGCCATATTTTTGTCGTCTAATGCAAATTCCTCGATCATCGGTGTGAGCATCAAACGAAGCTCATAGTCGCTTTCGACTTTCTTGCTTAGATCAAGGGCGGCACTAAGCGTGTCTTTGGTGATCAGACCCTCTTCCAATAGTTTGCCGACAGTCAGCCGCACTTCATAGTCGCTCTCGACAGACGTCAAATTCTTCATCAGGTTTTTGACATCGCCTGATTTGAGCTTGGCTTGGTCAACCAGGTGAAAGGCGAACATGCGGGTGGCATAGCCGGATTCCAGCTCGCCCATTTTCTTCAGGGCATTTTTAACTCCGCCTTTTTTGAGGGCGCGCTCAACCCGGCCGTCCATATCGATAGCAGAGTTTTTGAGTAAGATTTGCAGCGTGTCAGCCAGCCATTTTTCGCCCGCCATGTCGAAGGATTGCTTGTCACCGTTTACCCAGTATGTTGCCTCTAGCCCGTCACCGTCATTTTCAAGTCGGTAGCGACGGCGCTCATCATCCTTTTCGGTGCGAATGTTAAGTCGGCCGTCTTCCTCAAGGGACTGGATGGAACGTTCGTCGTCAGCAAGACCGAAGTCTCCGTCATAGGACACTTTGATCGCGATGCCTTTATCAACGATTTGCATGTTGCCAGAGCGCCAGCCATCGTCGTCGGTCACAAGGCTGTAGCTGTTTCCCATGTTCTTGCGCTTGCTTTTGAGCTTTTCGCGGGCTTTGCGTCTGGCTTCTCTGGCCTTCGCGCGCGCCTTTGCTGTTTGAGCTTGTACCCTTGTCGCAGTCTCTACCGCGCGTTCGATATCCACTTGCGCGGCTTTGATTGCCCGCTCAACAGTTTCCTGGATTTCGTCTGTATCGACATCAACGTCGTGCGGGTGTTCTGCCGCTATCCGCGGGCGTTCCTCAGGCTGCCCCGCAGTCATTGCAGTGGCAAATTCTACACTAGGCAGGCTGACAACTGCCACCAGTAAGGCGGCAGCGATGCCGCCCCTTTGCAGACGTCCGCCCGCAGTGAAGGCAGAAGCATCTGCTTTGAGCAGCCTTTCCACCCGTTGTTTGAGTATCGATTGGTCTCCGGCCATTGCTAATCCCCATTGTATCTGTCGTTTCTCGGTTATTTTTTTTGCACACGTATACAGCGCGCTTGCGACTGCTTTTGCAGTCGATAGGTTGGTGGCTGCCCATTGGTCAGCCGCCAGTTCCGCATTGTCTTCCAGCCGCTTACGGGCCAGTACAAACAATGGTTGGAAAAAGAAAATTCTGCTTAAAGTCTGGGTGACAATCATCATCACCGGGTCGCGCCTCAACATATGCGCCAGTTCATGCGCTATAAGACTGTCCAACGCTTTGCGGTCCATGTCCTCAAAGGCCCAATCGGGTAAGCAAATTTCGCGCCGCGGCAGGCACACCGGGCTGTTGATATCGCCCGAGCGGGTCAGGAATGGTACGTGGCGGATGTCCACCTGTTCGCAAAGTGCCCGCAGGGTTTGGTTTGCATGGTGCTCTGCGGGCACGCGGGTCCGGTTACCCAGGCTTTTGACCGCCCGAACATATGAGATCATCAATGCGGCAAGCGCCAATGCTGCCAGCACACCCCAACTACCGATCAATAGAATGCCGGGCTGTGACGGGACGGGCGATTGCGCAGTCGTATCTGCGAGTGTGGGTACAATGAGTGTCTCGGTTGTTACATTTGGGCCGGGCACTGGGCTAGCCTTGTCACCCGCGGTTGCGCTGGTTTTTTCGCGCTTCAATGTTATTGGGTTTGCTGGGTCCAGCGGGGCGGGCGCTTCTGGAACAGCTTGCTGTCGTGTCTCGGGCTGTGTTGTGGATTCAAGTGTCTGCGAGGCATATTGGCTAGCTGCAGAATTGCTAACCGGGATCGTCACGTTGGTTGACAATAGTGATACGGGCATCAATGCGACAAAACTGGCGACAATTGCCAACTTCCAGGCCATTTCCGACATATCAGGCGAATTGATGACGCCGATTTTCTCCAGCAGCCAGACGCCGCCGAGCAGCGCGGTGCTGGCTATCATGAACTTTAGAAACAAGGACAGGACCGGCAGGTCCAGAATGAGGGCGTCAGTCATTGATCTTTTCCCCGGTTTTGTTTGCATTAGCCTCAGCAGTGTCAGCTTCGGCCAGCATTTTTTGAATTTCCGCCAAATCGCCGCTCTCCAGATCTGATTCTTGTACTAAGTGCGCAAGCAACTGGCGATCATCGCCTTTAAACAAAGTGCTGACCAACGACGACACCATCGACCGCCGTGCCGCGCTTTCGCTGACCAGCGGTGTGTATATCCTTTCGCGGCCTTCGGTGTGTGACGACAGAACCCCGCGTTTTTCCAGACGGGTAAGAATGGTGGCCACCGTGGTGTGGGCAAGACCCAGGTGCGATAATTGGGCGTGCACTGACTTCGCTGAACCTTCGCTCAGGTACCAAAGAGCCTGCATCAGTTGATATTGTTGATCGCTCAGTTTGACAGAGTCGGGCTTCATACTTTTGGTTGTCTCGCTGCGGGTCATTTTCATACCTTGTTACTACATGTGTAGAAATTAAATACTACAGGTGTAGTAATGGTGCAAGAAGTTTATTCATTTTGTTAAACACTGCATGAGCGCGCTGGATATCCGGGGCTGTCATTAACAAGGCGGAAATAAGCAAATCGGTAATTGGCTTTTTGGCAACGGACGGTTAATCTTTTGATCTTAAAAAAGGCGGCGATAACGTCGCGGTGTATGCCTGTTGGGGCATATAGGGGAAGAATATATGTCTGAGGATATTTATATCCTGATCAATACCATGTTGTTGATGCACACGCTGTCGACCTTGCTGTTGCTCGGCTTTTGGTCAAGGAACAGGTCCAGCATTGGTTTGTCGATGATTGGACTGAGCGTCGTTGTCAGTGGTGTTGGTCTTGTGCTGGCATTTGTCTTCGGGGTTGCGGAAGGCTTTTTTCACGTCACCGGGATATTTGTTTTTCTTATAGTAGGCCATGCAGCTGCATGGCTTGGGTTGGCCGATTTCTGGCACAAGAAAACCCGTAAGTTAACTGCGGCGGTTGCTGTGCTGGGCGCGGCTACACTGACATCAATTATGCTCTATCACCTTGGCGGAGGCGCGCCCGCTGGCCGAACAGCCATTCTTTCCATGTTTTTCGCTGTCAGTTCGTTTGCGATTGTTGTACAATTTATCGAGCGAAAGGCTTTCGCATCGACATTTATGAAAGTGCCTTCAAAGAATCGAGAGTTGGCTCCTATTTTGTCATGGGGCTGTTTTTTGTCCATGGTCTGTTCAATGTTTGTCGTGTGTTCAGTTGGCCGGAGTTGGGGCTTGATACTTTATTTTCAGAGGCGGGTGCCTACATCGATACGCTCTCGGTTTTGGAAGCCCTGATGTTCACACCGATATTTGTTATCGGTGTTATCATGATGGTGGCAGAACGGCTGCAAACCGAGTTGCGGGTAGAGCAAATGCTAGAACCAGTTACCCGGTCTTTGAATCGAAGGGCGTTTGTGACTGTGTCCAAAGTGGTTTTGGCGCGTGCGCGCCGTAATGCTGATGCGGTTTCCATTTTGATTGTAGACGTTAGCAACTTCAAAGAAATACGCGACATCGCTGGCCGGTCTGGCTGCGATAAAATTCTGCGTCAGGTGGCCACTGCAATCGTTGCCGGACGACGCGAGCAAGATATTTTCAGCCGTTTCAGTAACGATGAATTCCTGCTAATATTGCCGGGTACACCAGAAGAGGGCGCTGATTTGGTGCTGGAGCGGGTCGAGGCTGAAATTGTCGGGCGGTCTTACGATCAGAAAGGCAAAGCTATTTCGGTCGAGGCCAAGCTGCAGCATTACACCGCGCGCGGGGAAGATCTGGAGGCCGAAGGCATGATTGATGCTGTTGCTAAGAAACTGGCAGCGGCCTAATAGGCTATATTTTTTCCACCATGAAACTGCCGATCGAATAGCTGGCGCCGAACGAGCAAATCAAGCCTATATCGCCACTGATGAAGTCCTGGCTGTGGGTATTGAAGGCAATCATACAGCCTGCACCCGCTGTGTTGGCATATTGGTCGAGGATAATCGGCGCTTCGTCCTGGCTTGGTTCGTGGTCAAGCAGCTTTTTGGTGGCAAACATATTCATATTGATGTTGGCCTGATGCAGCCACAGGCGTTTGAAATCTGAAACGCTTTTCCCCTCGGATGCTATATGGTCCTGAATATGGTCAATCACCTTGGCAGCAGTTCCTTGAACACGGCACGTCCGTTTTGGCGGAACCGTTGGTCTGGGTCGTCGATGCGATCACGTTCCACCATTAAGCGTGACCCGAAACCAGCGACGATGTTGGTGGAAAACTCGGTAAATAGTTTACGGCTTTTGATCCGAAAGGCATGTTCGGACGAGCATTCATCCTCGCGCTCCAGCACCATGGCAACAGCTGCGTCGCCGAAAATGAAATGCCCGTCGCGGTCTTCATAAGCCAGTAGGGGTGAAATATATTCCGCTGTCACAACCAACGCCTTGTTGGCCATGCCCGAATGCACGGCGTCATAGGCGGTCGACATGCCAAACGTGGCACTAGAGCAGCCCATTGCCATATCGAATGCGAACCCTTTTGCTCCAAGAATTTGCTGTAATTCGGTTGCCATTGAGGGGACAAACCGTTCCCACACCGAAGAAGAAATAATAACCAGGTCGATATCGTTGCCAGCAATTCCGGCCTGAGCCAACGCCTTTTCGGCGGCGGCGAGCGCCATTTTTACCTGTACAGGGGTTTTGGTGATTTTATCCTCTGCCATGTCAGACAGATAGGGATACATCCGCTCGGGCTCGGTCAAGCCCGATGCTTCCATCAGGTAGCGATTTTTGATACCCGAGGCTTTTTCGATAAATTCGGTTGAGGAAAGTTCCTTAGCCGCAACTGTTCCCGCGCTGATTTCGTCGGCGTGGTCGGCATTCCATTGATTTACATGGGCGTTGTAGCCGGCAACAAGTTCGTCGTTTGAAAGACTATGGGGCGGGGTATATACGCCGGTTCCGCTTATAACGATGTCTTTTGTTGTCCCGGCGTTTTCCGTTGTCTTGGTGGTTTCTGGCATTGATCCCCCGATCAGCGTTTTTCCACCATCAGGCTGCCGATGGAGTAGCCTGCGCCAAACGAGCAGATAAGCCCTTTGTCACCAGCGGACAAGTCGTCCCGGTGGTGGTGGAACGCAACAATAGAGCCAGCCCCGGCTGTGTTGCCATAGTTTTCCAGCACTGTTGGTGCTTCGCCTGTAACCGGCTCTCGGCCCAACAGTTTTTTGGCAGCATACATATTCATATTGATATTGGCCTGGTGAAGCCACATGCGCGACAGGTCAGAAACCAGCATGTCTTCCTCGACCAACTGTTCGTTGATGAATGCAGTTACCAGTGGCAGTAATTCCTTGAAAACCTTACGACCTTCCTGAACGAAAAACATATCTGCGCGAAACAGGGTGTCGTCGTCGATGCGTGTCATAGGGCCGAAGTTAGAGCGAATATTATTGGAAAATTGTGTGCTTTGTTTGGTGTCGGTGACCAGCCACTGATCTTTGCTGGTTGCAAGGTCTGCGCGCTCCAGCACAACGGCGGTAGCGATATCACCGAAGATGAAATGACTGTCACGGTCTTTGAAGTTGACCATGGTGCTGAAAATTTCGGGGTTCACCATCAGCACCCGCTCTGCGGTACCACTTTGTATGGCGTTTACGCCGGCGATCAACCCGAAGGTCGCGCTGGAGCAGGCCATAACCATATCGAGCGCCGAGCCTCGGGTGCCCAGAAAATGCTGAACTTCAATGCCGATAGCCGGGAAAGACCGCTGCATAACCGCAGATGAGCATATGATTTGATCGATATCTTCTGGTTTTAGGCCTGCTTGGTCCAGTGCCATTTTTGACGCATCAATACCCATTTGTGCCTGAAAACATGGCGTTTCAAAATCGCCGTGGCCGCCTTCCGGCATGCGCGACATCATACGGTTCAGGTCCATCACGCCTTCAACATCCACCAGTCTGCGTTCTTTGATGCCGGAGGCTTTTTCGATGAATTCAGCGCTGGAGTGTTGCTTTGCAGGCATCAGGCCAGCTTCAATGTCGGCCTTGTTAGCGGCGTTATATTGGTCAGCGTGTTCGTTGTATGCGACCACCAATTCTTCGTTGGTGATTACGTTTTCCGGCACAAACAACCCGGTTCCGGAAATGACAACATCGACCATTCTATGTTCCTTTGAAGTCTATCAATTCAAATTGTTTCAATTATGAGACAATGGCGCAAATGTATAAAGCTTTTATTTCTGTTCGCCAAGCGATCAAAAACCATTCCCTAAATTAAGTATTTTTTGCTCAATTTTGAGTGGGATAGCGCAAAGCGCTGTGGTACCTGTTTGCAATGTCGATTTGGGGCAAAATCATTGGTGGAACAGCGGGATTAGCGCTAGGCGGGCCTATAGGCGCGCTTATTGGTGTTTCTGTCGGTGCCGCTGTTGATGTAGGCTTGGAAGCTGCCGCTCCGGAAACCGATGAGACTCGCCAGGTCACTTTCACCATTGGTCTTATCGCCCTGTCCGCCAAAATGGCGAAGGCAGACGGGCAGGTTACCCGTGAGGAAGTTGAAGCCTTCAAGCAGGTTTTTCGGGTACCACCCGGCGAAATGGCCAATGTGGGCCGGGTTTTTGATATGGCGCGCCGGCATACGGCTGGCTTTGACGCCTATGCGCAGCAGATTGCGGATTTGATGCGCGGCAACCGTACGGTTCTGGCCGACGTGCTGGATGCCTTGTTTTTTATCGCCAAAGCCGACGGTGTTGTTCACCCTAACGAGCTTAATTATATTCGTGTGGTTGCCAAAATATTTGGCTATTCGCCCGACGAGATAGAAGCGCTGGTGGCGCGGCAAGTGGGCATGAGTCAGGAATCGCCATACGCCACTCTTGGGGTGGATCCGACAATAGACCCGGCCAGTTTGAAGAAACGATACCGGTCACTGGTTCGGGAGAACCATCCAGACCGGTTGATTGCCGAAGGTGTGCCCAGCGACCTGATCGCGGTGGCGACGCGCCGCGCGGCTGAAATAAATGCTGCCTATGATAAAATTCTGGAGCAACGCGGCGGCAAACAAGACTGATGCGGCCGATACATGTCATGCTGGCCTTTTTGGTCGCCGCCGTATGGGGCTTTAACTTCATCGCCGCCAAATGGGCCGTACAGGACTTTCCGCCGCTATTTGCCAACGGTATGCGTTTCCTGGTGGTTTTGGCTGTTCTGTTTCCATTTCTGAGGATCGTCCCCGGTAAAATGGTACAGTTGATCAAGGTCGCTACCGCGATGGGCGTTGTACATTTTGGTTTATTGTTTTCGGCTATGGGCCTAGCGGGCGGTGTGGGTTCTATCTCCATTGCGTCGCAACTTAATGTGCCTTTTTCAACCATCCTCGCCATTATCATTTTGAAGGAAACCGTGGGTTGGAAACGAGTTTTTGGCATTTCAATCAGCTTTGGCGGTGTATTGTTTTTAGGATTTGATCCAGTGATTTTCGCCTATTGGGACGCAGTGGCATTGATCGTTGGTGCAGCGTTTGTCTATGCAGTATCGGCGGTGATGATGCGGCAATTGAAAGATATTCCCGCAACGACAATACAGGCCTGGGTCGCGCTTGCCGGACTGCTGGGTTCCTTTGCTGTGTCATTTGTGTTTGAAAGCAATCAGATTGCGTCGCTGGACAGTGCTGGTGCGCGGGCCTGGGCGTCGGTGGCCTATGCAGGCTTGATCTCTACGGTTATCGGCCACGGTGGTGCCAATTATCTATTCAGAAAATATGAAATTTCGATGGTGTCGCCGTATTTTCTGGTCATGCCGTTTTTCTCTGTGATCGGGGGCGTTCTGATTCTGGACGAGGTGGTTGGCTGGGAAATGGTCGTTGGCGGGGGTATGACGATTTTTGGTGTGTTAATTGTGACGTTGCGTAATAATCAGCGGGCGTTACAGAAAAAAGTTGGGCAGAACAAAGCTGGAAACAAAAGTGGTTGAGCCTCTAATGCCCACCAATATTGTCACACGACTGTCTCCCAACTGGAACGAGCGGCCTGCCTTTGGCGGCGAAAAACGACTGCTGATAGATACCATTATTCTGCATTATACCGGCATGCCTACAGGCGCTGAAGCGTTGGAGCGGCTTTGCAGCGCCGACAGTCAGGTGTCGGCGCATTATCTGGTTGAGGAAAACGGCGACATTTTTGCACTGGTCGACCCGGAAAAACGCGCTTGGCATGCTGGCGTTTCCAGTTGGCAGGGCCAGGAAAATATGAACAACAGCTCGATCGGCATCGAAGTTGTTAATCCTGGGCACGATCACGGATACCGACCTTTTCCCGAGCGCCAAATTGCGCGGCTGATAGAGTTGCTGGGGTATCTAAAAGCGCGGTTTGACATTCCTACACAAAGATTTCTGGGCCACAGCGACGTGGCCCCGGGCCGCAAACAAGACCCTGGCGAGCTGTTTCCTTGGGCCAGATTGGCAGATCACCGGTTTGGTCTTTGGGCGAGAAAATACACTAATGACGCGACATTTATTGCAAAAAAGGGTATGGTAAGCTCAGATGTTGCCCGTTTAAACAAGTCTTTAGCAACTATAGGTTATGCTATTTTGCCAAGCGATAGGTTTTCGCAAGAGACTTTTGACGCGTTAACAGCATTCCAGCGCCATTGGCGCCCCGAACAAATCGATGGGCAACTGGATCGAAGCACGCAGGCTGTTATCAATGACATAGCTGACAAGATGAGCCTGTGCAAAACTGATTGAGCTAGCTAGCAAATTTGCCTGTTACTCAGACCAGGCCAGGCCACAAATAATCGATTGGGTTTGGGGAACTGTCTGGATTTATTGCACTAACTGACATAATTAACTGGCCGATCGGAAAAGCGAGGATAATAAAATGAAAAAAATAACCACTAACAAATATGTGTTCCGGACCGCGCTGACTTGCCAGATAGCGCTGGCAGCTATGATTAGCGTGGCGGCACACGGTCAAAACGGTGAGAACGGGCAGGCAGCACCCAGCCATAGACCAAACGAATATACACTAGCCTGCCTTGAGGCTCCGACGCGGGATTGTGCCTTTTCTGCGGCGCTGCAAACAGTGATTGCTGAAGAATTCGGCGTTGAGCGATCAAAAATTTTGGTTGCCGTCGCTAGAGCATTAATTGCAACTGACCAGTCTGGCCAGGCGGTTGACACTCTGATGTTGGCGCTTGAGGAAGCGCGCTCGGTTAATCTTAGTTTGGTGACGCAGGAAAAAATCACTGAAATCGCGCCGATATTGGCGCGCGCCAACGACACCGCGAGCGCACTGGCTCTAACGCAAGAGCTTCAGATAGCAACAGTTAAACAGAGAACCCTGATCGAAATCGCTCGCGAAAACATCATCGCCGGTCGCATTGCAGACGCCAATGTTGCGCTGGCGCAGATGGAGAGCCCAACTCGCGCTTTTTGGCAGCGGTTGAGATTGTTGCCACTGGCCCCTGTTTCGGCCCTGCAGGCCATTGATATTCAGGCCCTGGAAGCGGAGGTGCGTGCATTCACCCAGCCCGAACGTTTGTATCGTGGCCTTGTTTTGCTGGCTGTGATAGCGGACAAACAAGGTCAACCGGCGGACAGATACACTTATTTGGCCGAGGCTGACGAACTGTTTTCCAAATTAATTAGTTTAAATACTCGGGCGTTGGCCACAGCACACCGGCTGCGCAGTATGTATGATGGTGGCCTCGACCCGGCATTGATTATGGAAAGTTATCAATTGGCGCTGTTACACAGCAGCCGAATTCGTGGATTGGAAACTCTGGAAAGCATTGCAACGCTGATCGGCGTGGTTGAAGCTGACGGCGTCAATCTGGAAGCTGCAGTTAAACGCATGGACGTTTTCAGCGAAGTGGCAGATAAAGCGCGGTATTTAAGTTCGCTACGGGCGACAGCCGATAAATATTCATTGTCAGCCGAAGTAAGAACGTTGCTTACGCAAGTTGTTGAACTTGAGGGTGTTTATGAAAGAGATTTGGTAAGACTACAATTGCTGGAAGGCGCGCTAGCCAACGACGATATCGGATTGGTCAAGCAGGTGATAACCGCCATTGAAGATGATGACAATCAAGCCAAAGGGCTGGCGTTGGCAGCACCGTTGCTGCAGTAGACTTTAGTCTCTCGAATATAGTGCCGACTGCTATTGCACTATATTAATCACTCGGAATCAGTGGTTTTGGTTGGCGCTTGCGCCTGACTTGTGTATGCCTGTTTTGTTAATGCGGGCAGGGGGAACGTCTGGCAACTATCGATTACGCTCCAGGTGTGCAAGCCTCGCATGATAGACGGATATATCGTGACGCAAATGCCTGATAATTTTGAAACCGAAGTTAGTCCAGCGAGATCCGCTCGTGGCCGTCCGCGCGATGCTGTCAAAAATAGCGCTATCATTGATGCGGCGAGCGATATGTTCCTTGAACTTGGTTTCGACGGCACCAGCATGGATGGGGTGGCCAAGCGGGCGGGTGTGTCCAAGCAAACTGTTTACAGCCATTTTTCCAGCAAAGAACAGCTGTTCGGCGATGCAATTCATGCCGCGATTGCCGCTTACTACCCCGACAGGGCGCTGGCGGCGGTGGAAAACCACACCCTGGAGGCGGATTTGCGGGCGGTTTGCTACCAGCTGGCAACGCTGTTGATGAGCGACCGTGCCATTGCCATGTTCCGTTTGCTGGTAACCGCTGCGGCAAAAAGCCCTCGCCTGGGCGAAATTTTTTGGCAATCCGGCCCGGCTGACATCCAGAAACAGCTGGCGGCCTTCCTTCAAACATGGGTTGAGAAGGGCGCGCTGAAAATTGCGGATACGGAAAAAGCCGGTGAACAACTGGTTGCCTTGTTCAAGGAGCCAGCCCACTTTAAAATTTCAATTGGTATCCAGCCTATATTGTCGGCAGAGGAAATAGACGTCTGTGTCGACGACGCGGTTGCCAGTTTTCTGAAATTATATCGGGCTTAGGGTATAGACCGCGTTGATTTTGAGCTGACGCGTGACCCGGGAGTGGTGCAAATGGATCGACGCTACTGTTTGCCAGTTCCGTCTTTGCTTTCCATGCCCTTGCCTTTCAGGTCTTCAGTCGAATAGCGGGCATTATCAGTGTCGCCGTGAAGGGTGCCAGGCAGGCCTTCAATTTGGTTATCGGTTTCTGGTCCAAGCGTTGTATCGAAAACGATTTCGTCACCGCTACTGCTGCATCCAGCAATCAAAAACAAGGTTGGTGTTAATATCAATAGTGATCGTTGCATTTGATAGGCCCTTAAAACACATAACTTTTGGTATGCCGCAATATTTTGTAGCGTTGGTGCGCGACATTGCCCGATTTTGCCACGTATATCAACAACGATAAAAGCGAATTGAGGCCGTCATTTGACATCTTTTGTCATGTTCATGCTTGACCGAACCATAAGCAAATGGTTGATTGCGCTCCGGCAGACGGCTGGATGATCGCCGCTTTTCGCTTGAAAAGGGGAGGAAAGTCCGGGCTCCACGGAAATACGGTGCTGGTTAACGGCCAGCGAGGGCGACCTCAGGGACAGTGCCACAGAAAGCAAACCGCCAACTTTGGTTGGTAAGGATGAAAGGGTGCGGTAAGAGCGCACCGCGCCGCTGGTGACAGTGGCGGCAGGGTAAACCCCACCGGGAGCAAGACCAATAGGGACAGTTGCTTTTAGTAGCAGGCGCATTTCCGCGCCGCTGTCCGGGTCGGTTGCTTGAGCGCACTGGCAACAATGCGCCTAGAGGAATGGTCATCACTTGTTTTGGCAAGTACAGAACCCGGCTTACACGCCGTCTGCCGCTTTAACCCTTGCCGGTAATACCTTTGGATGGGTTTTTTGCCACATACTTTATGTGCTTCCATATGTAGTAACCAAACCTCACGGCGCGCGAAAAATGAAGGCCGAGCCAGCTGCTGGTTAAACGAATTTGGGTTGTTGGTGTTGTCGCCCAGCGCGGTTTCAGAAGCTTCCTGTGCTTTTGTTCAAAGGCGTGAAGGCTTTCATAGTAGACTTTGTCCCTGGTTCCTGAGCCATAATGATGGAGCAGGAAGCCGATTACATAGGCGTTCCACCCCTTTGACTTCGCCTGCATGCAAAGATCCACCCCGTAGAAGTGAAAGCCCGCAAGGTCTTGCGAAGGGCTTATTTTTGCATCGGATTTAAGGATGATAAAATTCTCATCCAGGCTATCGATCTTAACCGGCAAATCAGGTTGAGGTCCAGTGAAGCCGTATGGGTCAGAGATGCAGGTTCGCATCCGGTCAAAGCCAAAGCCGCCTGCATTACCGGCAACAGCCCATTTAGGGTCAAATTCTTCCAATTCATCTAGCAACTTAATGAGGTGATCAAAATCATGATCCAGCAGCTTGATATCCTGATGACATAAAATCACATATTTACTGTCACATGCATTGATCAACTTTTGCAGGCCGGTATATGCGTCGTATTGATTGTCGGCTGAATTATCTATGTGCAAGAATTCACATTGCTCGTTCATGAATCCATTTTTTTTCAAACGAAGCGAGCATTTCCGCATATTGCTGAAAATTGGTCACAAGAGAGCATACAGCGAAGGTCTTTTCATACTCTTTGGTAACGTCATTGATGTTTTTTGAGATAATAGCGGCCATGGATTTTGATTTCGTAAATGATTGACGACATGTAATTGCTGTAGACAAAGCTTGTTGATTTTACCCTAGCAATATCTGGTCAGGAAATGTCTATTTTCTTTTTAGGCACGTCGTCTGCCGCTTTTTTCTTCCTTACAATTGCGTGATTAAACTTCAGTCCTGATGGACAAGGGCTGATAAAATCGCTTTTATGACTGACAGATTATCTGGGTCGAAAACAGGGAGTAAGTATGTCTGGTCGAATTTTTGGGTTTGCAGCGCTGTGCTCAGTGCTGTTGGCATCGTTTGTTGCCAAAGCTGACTACAACGAGGCTATCGAGGGGCTTGAGGCAAAGCCAGGGCTTATTGACACCTTTGTCGACGCGGAAAAGGGCAAAATACTCTTGTCGCTTCGTCCGCAAACGGATGGATCGCTTGGACGCTATATTTATGCTGGTTACCTGACCGCTGGGCTGGGTTCTAATCCAGTTGGCCTTGACCGTAGTCGCCCATCGGACAGCCATATTCTGTCATTCAAACGCGCAGGCGGCAAGGTTATGGCTGTGGTGGAAAATCATCGCTATCGTGCCAGCGCTGATAATCTGGCCGAGAAGAAAGCGGTGGAAACCAGCTTTGCCCAGTCCGTTATATGGTCAACTGACGTTATTGAAAATTCCGAGAAAGGGGAAGTGCTTATCGATATTTCCGGTTTTCTCAAACGCGACGCCGTGGGCGTTGCCGCTCAGTTAAAAAACCGCGGGCAGGGCGCTTTCAAGGTTGACCTCAGTCGAAGCTTTGTGGATACGGCGCAGGCGCATGTCTTCCCTGAAAACCTGGAATTCGACGCCCATGTCACCTTCGCAACCAACGCGCCTGGACGCGAAGTGCGAGCAACTACACCGGTACCAAACTCGGTTAGCCTGATCCTGCATACCACGTTCCTAAAGCTGCCGGATGCTGGCTATGCTGCGCGTATAGCCGACCAGCGCGCTGGTGTTGTTACCACCTCGCATATTGATATGTCGGCACCATTGGCTGGCAACACGGCTGTGCAGCTGGCACGTCGTTTTCGCCTTGAGATAGGTGCGGACGGAACCGTGACCAATCCGATTATTTTTTATATAGATAACGGCGCGCCCGAGCCAATTCGTTCGGCACTGCTGGATGGTGCTCGTTGGTGGTCTGATGCTTTTGATGCTGCCGGGTTCAAGGGTGGTTATCGCGCTGAAATTCTGCCAGACGGAGTGCACCCGCTGGATGCGCGTTACAATGTGGTCAACTGGGTTCACCGCGCCACGCGTGGTTGGTCCTACGGTGCGTCAATCTTTGATCCGCGCACTGGTGAGATTTTGCGCGGTGTGGTCTTGCTCGGGTCGCTTCGGGTTCGTCAGGACATTAAGATATTTGAGGCACTTGCAGGCGCACAGAACGCGGGTAGCGGCAGGGATGACGACCCGGTTGAACTGGCGCTGGCGCGCATTCGCCAACTTTCCGCACATGAAATTGGTCATTCTTTGGGCTTTTCTCATAACATGGCCGCCAGTTCCTATGGCCGCGAAAGTGTGATGGACTATCCTGCTCCTGACGTTCGGTTGGACGCCGCTGGCGCGCTGGATTTCTCGCAGGCATACGGTGTTGGTATTGGCGCATGGGACAAATGGGTGACCAAATATTTATACGGCGCTTATGACGACAGCGATCCAGCACAAAAGCGGGCCTTGTTCCGCGAGGCCGACGCAGGCGGCCTGTTGTATGTGGCGGATAGCGACAGCCGCTCGCCGGGTAGCGGTCATGTCAGGGGCTCTTTATGGGACAACGGCACGGATGCAGTAAATGAACTGAACAGCCTTATGGAAGTTCGGGCCAAGGCGCTCGAGGGCTTTGGTGAAAAAAACCTGCGTCCAGGCGAACATTATTCCGCGCTCCAAACCAAATTTGTTCCGCTCTATTTGTATCATCGCTACCAGTTGCAGGCGGCGGCAAAATTCATCGGCGGTTATGATTTTGTATACCGGGCCGAAGGCGACGGCAGACCAGCGCCTGTGCCAGTCAGCAACGATGAGCAAATGCGAGCGCTGAGTGCGCTAACCGCAACCTTGTCGCCTGAAGCTTTGTTGATCAACGAGCAATTGGCGGCGCTATTGAGTCCGCGCGGTGGTGGCGGCGGTGACCCGCAGTTCGGGCGCGAAGCTTTTGCAGGCTCTGCTGCCCCCGGCTTCAGCACAGAAGAGGCAGTAGCTGCCGCTGCTGATTTGGTGTTCGACGCTTTATTGCACCCGCGGCGCCTTCAGCGTCTGGCGGAACAAGGTCATTTTGATGCTGATAGTTTGGACATCACGGCTATGACAGCGTTTGTCTCCCGGCAGGTTATGCAGGCAAAACGCGGAGAGGCAGCTCGGGCAACTGCGGTCAGGGCGATTGTGCTGGAGCGCATGACCCAGCATCTTATCGAAGCACTCCACGACCCTGATACAGGGCTGTTGGTTCGGTCCGGTGTGCGGACGTCGCTCTTGAATGTTCGTCGTTTGGCCGAACGGGCACGCGGTTCGCTTGGTGGCTATACATTGCTACTAGTGCAACGCATTGACGATGCATTCGCTCGCGCCAAGACCCCCGCTGTTAAAACACCTGCTGGTCCAACACCGCCGCCGGGAAGCCCAATTGGGTCGGGTAGCTCATTGGGGACCGGCGATGCGGAGACCTGTTGGCACTGTTAACGTGTGCGAAGGGTAGTTAACTAAGAAAAAGGGCCGACCAGATAAATACTGATCGGCCCTTCAATTGTTTTACGACTGTGTCGTTTAGGCTGACGTTCTAGAAGCTATAGCTTGCCCGCACGTACCATGAACCACCTTCATAGTTAGCGGCACTTCGGCGTGGGTACGGAAGGCCAACGCTAAGACGGTTGTCATTTGGTGGGCCTAACTCGTCAACAAAGTTGTTGAAGACATTGGCCGCACCAGCAACAAAGCGAAGGTTTTCATTGAACTGATAGCCAAGTTCCAGGTCGACATACATGGTTGCACCGATTTTGGCACTACCGCCTGCGGTTGGGTCATCCTGAATGGTGCCGCGCTCATCAAAGTGCGAACCATAATAGTTCAACCGTGTCAGCAGGCTCCATTGGTCACCCCACGTTGTGTTGGCTGTGGCGACAAAACGGAAACTTGGATAGTTGTTTTCAATGTCTTCAACCGTGGAATCGCTAACCGGCGTAACCGTGTTACCACCAACGATGAAGCTACGCTGACCTGTTACTTCAAAGTCATTGTAGTTGGCTGCAAACGTGAGGTCAGTCGCTGAGTTATCATCCCAGTCGATTCCGGTTGTCAGGACAACATCGATACCTCTTGACCGTGTGTCGAGCGCATTGGTGTAGAAGGAAATTGTACGCTCAGTCGCTAGCCCGGAATCGATCTGGATGTCACCAGTTCGGTAGATCCGGTCGGTCACATCGATTTTGTAGAAATCGATCACCAACGTCGTCCGATCAGTAAGGTCGGCAGTAAGACCAAAGCTGAGGTTGTCAGACTGTTCTTCCGTTAGCGGTTGGCCACCAGCTGCAACAGCGTCTGGGCTGGTTGCCGGAATAAGGCCTTCCTCAACTTGCAATCCGGTCGCGCCATCAAATGTAGTGATGATGGTACTGACATTCCCCTGACCCGGTGTGGGAGCATGGAAACCGGTAGAAATGGCACCACGGAAATTGACTGCGTCGGACACTGAATAGCGACCTGCGACTTTATAGTTGAAGGTGCTGCCAAAGTCAGAAAAGTCTTCGTAGCGCACAGCATACTGCAGCATCAGCTTATCAGAGATATCATGCTCGATATCGATATAGCCTGCCCAGTTGTTGCGGTCGAATGCACCAGCATCTGCCTGGCTTACCGCGGACATGCCGCTTGGGCCTACGCCAGTTGTTGCTGCTGTTTCACCGGCAACTGTTGTGAAGGTTTCTTCGCGCCATTCGGCACCGAAGGCAAAATTGATCCGGTCGTCTATGGCATAGGAGAAATCAGCATTCAGGTTGATTTCCTTTTGCTCATAACCACCCATGTCAAAGTCTCTTTGAGTAGGGTTGCCGCCAGTAACGCCAAGAGATGTGTTGATGGTGTTATTGAGGAAATAATCGAGCTTGTTTTCACCCAACCCGGCGCTGATGTCATAGATCAAGCCATTGTCCATTTGGCCTTTAAGGCCCGCAACAGCGCTATAATCTGTCTGCGATCCGTCAAGGAACGGCGTGTAGCCTGTTTGCAGAATTGAACCAGTTAGTCCAAGTGGCTCTAACGCTGTCAAAGTGCTGTGACGTGAACCAACTGTGTCCGTTGCACCAGCGCGGTAGAAGAAGCGGTAGCGCCCCTCGGTATCAGCATAGTTACCATGCACATAGAATTGTGCCGTATCGGTAAGATCAAAGCCGCTGTTGATGAATAGACGCGCGCCGTTTGTCTCAGGCCGGCCCCATGACTGAACCAGTGGTTCGTCACCAAATGGGCTGTCTGCACCAACGCCGGTCACGCCAGCATCGATCAGGGCTTGAGCATCAGGACGCTGCACGCCACGTGAAAGGGCTTCATTGTCCCAATATTCTGCACTGATGTTGACAAAACCAGTGTCGCCGATTGGCAGGCCAGCATTTGCTGCAATTTTCCAGCTTTGTTCGCCGTCGTAGAATTGACCATATTGTGCTTCAACCCGGCCACCTTCGTTGGAATCGTCAATCACAAGGTTAATCACACCGGCGATGGCATCAGAACCATACTGGGCCGCGGCACCGTCGCGCAGTACCTCAACGCGCTTCAGGGCGATGCTCGGAATCATGCCAATATCTGCGCCGTGGGCACCGTTACCGGCTGCCGGAGCAAAGAACTGCACCAGCGCAGAGCGGTGACGGCGTTTGCCGTTGACCAAAATCAGGGTTTGGTCAGGCGCCATACCGCGCAATGACGTTGGCCTTACAAACGCACTACCATCACCGGTTGCAGGTGTGGCAGTGAATGACGGCACCAATGATTTCAGGTTATCTGTAATGTCAGCGGTGTTGCCACCTGCTCCGAATTCGTTGCCTGAAAAAGCATCCACTGGTACTGGACTATCGGTGACGGCGCGGGGTTTTCCGCTTCTTGAACCGACCACCAGCACTTCCTCGATTACGTCGTTGTTCTGTGCCACTGCAACCTCGGTTACCGTGAAACACATCGGAGACGCAGCGAGCAAAAGGCCAGCTTTAAATCTCTTGATATTCATCGTATCCCTCCTTGTTAAGTTCTATGTAGCTTTGTTTTTTTAACACTCGTTACTTAGACCCTGTGTTGTAATGAACAACATTACCAACAACTATATTACTGAATTCAAATCATTTTTGCCCTTTTTGGGTAGACTGCTGATTTGTTTTTGATTGATTGTTGCAGATTGTGCACGGCTTAGAATCCTCCTGGCATCATCTGCAGTAGCGGTAATTCGGTTTGCCGGAAGCGCTGCTTCGCGCGCATTTCTAACCAATTCAGCGTTATTGGCGGCAAATGTGCCGTCTTCGCGCCAAATGTTGTTTTCAAAGCCAACCCGCACGTGGCCTGCGTTTTGGGCGCAGAGGGCTGCCAAATTATGCTCCTGTTTGCCAAAGCAACAGGCAGCCCACGTGCTGTCGGTTTTTGGTGGAAATTTGCCGAATGCTGTATTTAAAAACCCTTCATGTTCCCGTTCCGGTTGTTGTTTTTTCACAACAAACAGTAAAAACAATGCCTCCTCGCCAAAAACCCCCTGTTTTTGTAGCTGTTGATAGCGCTGATAATCGATTTCATCGTAGAGAATAATTTGCGGGCACACGTTGTTTTCGTGCAGCCAACAAAAAAAATCGGCGGTTTCATTGGGATCCGACCCGTTTGGTACCAATTCGCGCAGTGCTAGTGAAACTGCCTCAGGTCTTAGGGTTTTGACCATGGTCATCTGATCCCGGCGTGAATAAACACCGACGGCTTCGCTCGTTACCTGAATAACCAAACCGTCTCCGATTTTGTCGGTGACGGCGTCTATGGCCCTTCGGTAATGATTAACATCCAGGGAGTGTTGCCCGTGTTCGTCGCGAACATGCAGATGCAGGATACTGGCGCCTGCAGCCATCACCTCGGCGGCGCAGTTCGCGAGTTCGGTCGGAGAAATAGGTAGCTTAGGATGGTCGCTGTGGGTACGCCGGGCACCGTTGGGTGCGCACATGACAATGAAAGGGTCAGGACCGGTGGAAGAGCTGTTATGCTGGTCAAGCACCGAACACCTCCGTTATCGTGGCAGTTAATTTGGTCATCGCCTGGTCCATGTGATGTTGTTCAGCGATATAGGGCGGGGCAAGCAGAATATGGCAATTGAGGCCGTCGCCGGCGTTCCCGCCGCCCGGATAGCACATCAGGCCGTGCTGCATTGCCGCATTTTTCAGCTGTTTTGCCAAGTCGGCACCGTTGGCAAAAAGCGTTTTTTCAGCTTTGTTTTCAACCAGTTCAATTGCCCAAAACAGGCCGCGGCCTCTAATATCTCCCACATTAGGATGTTCTGTGAGAGTGTCCTTCAACATGGCCCCAAACTTAATGCCTTTTGCTTGAACCGCCGCTAACAGATTTTGCCGCTCGATCGTTTGCATAACTGCCACGCCAGCAGAGCATGCCGCTGCGTGTCCGATATAGGTGTGGCCGTGGGCAAAGCCAGTGGAGCTGGCGGTAAAAAAGTTACTGATTTTAGCGCTAACAATAGTCGCCGCCAGCGGTTGATGCCCGCCGCCCAAGCCCTTGGCCAGCGTCACCACATCAGGGTGGAAGCTTTCTTGTTCAAAGGCAAAGAAAGTGCCGGTGCGGCCTGATCCGCACATGACTTCGTCAGCGATCAGCAGAATATCGTATTTGTCGCAGATGGCGCGAATTTTGGCGAAATAGCCTTTTGCAGCGCTGACAACACCAAGCGACGCCCCGACCACTGGTTCCGCGATAAAGGCAGCAATCGTTTCGGGCCCTTCCTGCAGAATGGTTGTCTCAAGCGTCTTTGCCGCCCGTTCGCCGTATTCTTCCTCGGTTTCATCGGGATGTTGGAAGCGGTATGCATAGCAAGGCTCTATCCGAGGCCAATTTAGCAGCAGATTTGGCATGATACTGCGACGCGCGGGGTGACCGCTAACCGACAATGCGCCGAAGGTGTTGCCGTGATAGCTGTGGGTACGACTGATGATTTTTATCTTGGTGGGTTGCGCGCGTGCGCGCCAATATTGCCATGCAACTTTCAGTGCAGTTTCATTGGCCTCAGAACCACCACTTGCAAAATAGGCGCGGGCGCCGGGCTCACCGAAAGCATCTACCAACATTGTAGCAAGCTGTTCTTGTGGCTCATTGGAAAAGAAGGCGGTATGGGCAAACGCCATTGTCTCAACCTGCTTCTGGATTGCGTTGACAATAGCTGGGTGTTGGTGCCCTAGGCTCGACACCGCCGCACCGCCGCACATGTCGAGATATTCCCGGTCATGCTGATCATACAGGTACATGCCGCCACCGCGCACAGCAACGGGGTAATCGTGGTGAAGGTCTCGTGAAAATACAGCAGTCATTCATTTAGCGTCCCAAAAAAGCCAGTATAGAAAATATTGCGCGTTTTGGGCTTTCGAACAAATTTATAGTTTTGCCTTATCTATAAGTAACACTTATAGTTTGATTATGAATAGTCGTCAGATCGAAATATTCCACGCTGTAATGAAAACACGCACAGCCACTGGGGCGGCCCAAAAACTCGGCATAACCCAACCAGCGGTGACGGCGGCTATTAAACAGTTAGAAGGTTCGTTGGGTTTCAATCTGTTTCATCGGTCATCAGGGCGGTTGCAACCCACGTCTGAAGCGCATGTTTTAGACGGGGAGGCTTCGCGTATTCGAGATTCCATGGTTGTTTTTCGGCGCTTGGCTGGGCGGCTAAAAAAAGACCTGACCACTCATCTGCGCATAGCAACACCGCCTGCTTTCAGCCACCAGCTAGTGCCGCAAGCTGTGGCAGAATTTACTGCGGGGACGACAGACTGCCTAATTGATGTTTCTACGGTTCACCATGACCAGATTATGACTGGCCTGGTTGAGGCGGGCGGGGCCAACAGCCTTGGATTTTCGTTTGGTTGGGCGAACGGTTGGGTTTGGGATCGATCCCGATCGGCAAGGCCAATGTTGTTGCTCTTGTTCCCGTTGGTTGGCCGCAAGCAGTGGAAGAAACCCTGACAGTTAGCGATCTAGCAGGCCGCCCGGTGATTGGGACCTATGCTAACGAGCCGCTTGGCCTGGAGGTGGATCGGTTGATTTCACAAGCCAATGTCCATTTGGATATTGTTGTGCGGGCGCACAACCACAATGTGGCAGCGCGGCTGGTTGAAAAAGGTGTTGGTGCAGCGCTGGTTGACAGCGTGACCGCTGCGTATATTTCGCAGTACCACGGCAGCGATTCATTTGTTGTTTTGCCGGTTGAAAGCGCGACCCGGTTGCCTGTGAAAGCGATTTATTCTTACGAGCATCCTTTAAACGATAACGCTAAAAATTTTATCGATATATTTCGCCACTGTTACCAGCGACTGGTTGCTTGATCAGACAGCGCAAGTGATATGGCGTTGCTGCTATCTATGCCCAGCACTGCGAATAAGCTCTATTGGTGGCATTTCACTACCTTTGCCGCCGTAGATTTATGTGGCACAGTGCCCTCTGGGGACAAATACCGGGATACTGAACATGGTGCCAAATTCGAAACTTTCAGCCGGTCTTTCGGATTTTTTCGGCGATGACGCCACAGTTTTGTACGGCCTGCAAGCTGCGGGCATGAATAAGAAGTATCGCAAAGGCGCGATGATTGTCGGCGAAGGCGACAGCGGCTCGACTGTGTTTTATCTTGTCAGCGGCACGGCCAGTGCGCTGCGCTATTCTGCGGCTGGTGCGGAGGTGTTTATCGATACCTTTGGCCCGGGTGACTTGATCGGTGAAATGGCTGCGCTGAGCGGTGGGGAAAGAACCGCCGATATATATGCGACCAGCGACGTTGAGCTGATTGCTTTTCCTGGGACAGCTTTCATTGGGTTGATGGAAAAACACGGCAGCATAGGGGTGCGGGTTAGTCGGTTGCTGGTTGAGCGAATTCGCCGCACGACCCGGCGTATGTTCGAACAATCAACTCTGTCGTCAAAGGGGCGCGTTTGCGCGGAATTGATGCGACTGGCTGAGCCGGTCGGCGGTACAGAAGTGTTGCTGATCAATGCGATGCCGTCTATCAGCGAGATCGGTAAAAAGCTTGGTATGGCGCGTGAAACCGTGTCCCGTACAGTCAGCGAGTTGAAAGGTCAGGCAGTAGTTGCACCCGAAGGGTCAGGCTTGTTGATCAATCAGCCACATTTGTTGTTGGCGCGTCTCAACTGATCATTGTTTAGGTTTGGCCAAGTGGATTTGCCGCAGGGCGAACAGCCCCGGTGGTTTGTCTTTGTTTTTGTCATCTTCATGCATTGGCTCGCAGCGGAAGCCATTTTGGTCAGCCAGCGCCAGCGCACAGGCAAAGGGTTCGCTGACGAATATGGATCCCGGCGCGGTAATCGGCTCAATGCGGGCGGTAATCGCCACTTCACGGCCAAAAACCCCTGGTTGGCCAAGGACGGGGTCGGTAAGCGAATGAACCGGACCATAATGGCCGCCGACCCTGAGCGCCAGACCATCGGGCAAGCCGTTGGCCACCAAATCTATTGCTTGAAAAGCTACCTGAAGCTCTACCGCAACAGCGGCGGCGGCGCTAACGCTGTCTAGCACCAAAAACAGGCCGTCGCCCCATGTGTTAATGTGATGCAGCGCAGTACCAGCTACCCGGCAACGTGCCGCCAGCGGGGTTAGAACATGTTCCACAAACAACGGTACCTGGTAGTTTTCTTGGTCTTTCAACAGCTTGTCATCAGTAGCTTTGTCCCTGTGGCCATAGCTGATGAAGGGCTAGTGGTCATGCAACTTCCCTCTGAATTACAACTTGTAGGCATCGCGTCTCATGCAATGGGTACATTGCCGGTTATATTTGTGTAAGGGGGTAGTTTTGTGGAGAGTGGCAGGTTTACATGGCACTTTCCGGTTTTTTTGATTCTTTCTGTATTTACCGCTGTGTGACGACCGTCACGGAGCGACTTTGGTCAAAGCCTATACAACTGCACTCAAGGCTCACATCGTGTGGGCAGGTTTTCAATATGTAAAAAGGAGAGCAACTATGCCAAATCAGAGCCTTACTACTGCAGCATTTAGTCCGTACCTGTTCGCCCGGGCAATGGACGATGGCTTTCAGTATATCAACTTCGCGCAAATGAAAAAAATGAAAATGTCGGCGTATGTCGGTGAGATAGCGGGCATGGGTAGCCTTGGTGGCGACCAAAGAGAAATTCTTTTCTGGAAGCTTATCAATTATCTCACTCAATTTTTGGGTGCGATACCAGAAGATGGCGTGAAGTTTGAAGAAGCCGTGACAGCTGTAAAGAAGGTCTTTTTCGACGACGACGCTACAGGTGCCGACCTCTGCACGGTTGTAGATAAAAATTTTAAGGTGGTTGACCCTGACAACCCCGGTCAGGAGGGCTAATCGATATGGTTATCGACAATAAGACATTAGCACCAATTACGGGTCTTGTAATCGGTCTCTCCTGTGTGACGTCTGCGTTGCGGGCGGATGAACCTAATGATAACTCTCTGGGGAAGATACTGGAAAATATCGAAGCCAGCGCTCGAAAAAAAGTCCAGGCGGAAGTAAAGAACCTCGCAGAAAAGGGATTTAACCAGGTACCTGGTCTTAATGCGTCGTTGACAGGTTTCTCGTCAGACAACGACGGCGACAGTTACGGCATAAAATTTGATTATCATATTAGCCAAGCGACGTCGAAGGCTAGTGAGTACAAAATTAACGGGCAATGGAACACGAGCGGCAACTTTGAAATCAATTCTGACGGTCTAATCGGAGTCAATGAGGCTGAAAATCCACGAAATCAAATCACAGCAAACGCCTCGTTGCTGGGCAACTTATTTTATTTTGGTGGCAATGTAGGCCTACTGCATGATGATGACTTCAAAGAGGGCACCAGAAGAATGTCTATTGCTGCAACAGATTGTGTCGAACGAGTTGGCGCCGAAAATTCGCGCCTATGTGATCGAGAAATCAATGCTCTTACAAAAAGATATAGGGACGTCATTGGTCGCAATTTCAATGTCCGTCTCGTTGCTAATGTTGGGATTGAAACCGATCAGTCCTTTTCCGCCACACAAGTTACTTATGGCGGGTCCGTGTTTCTTGGGTTTAATTCTTATAATAAACAGGACAAAATTAAATATCTGAATATATTAGATTATCCTGCTGCGATGGTGCGCGGTTTTGCGGGCTTCGAAGGCGACGGTTTCGCTCCGTCAGGCTTGAATTTCCCAACCGTGCGCTTTGCTGTTGACCAAGTTGACCCGGACGATCAATCTCCCAGGGCATTGATTGCTGGCGATGATTCCAACTACTCTCGACTTAACATTGAAGCAGCCTATCGGTCACCATTGTTCAAAGTCGGCAAGACACCAATCGAACAGATTAACGGTGACGTTATATATCTGACGGCTAGTTATCGGTATTACCGTGAGCTTTCGCCGTCGGATATCGTCAGAGCTGCTGGGCTGGTCGATCAACGGCTATGGACCGTTAGTCTTACAGGCCTGCTTGGCGGTCTGTATGTTTCGTATAGTAACGGCGAATTGCCCCTTGATGTCGAGCGAGACAATGTCGTCGAGATCGGCTTCAAGACACATTTTTAGCAGGATATGTTTTCGATATTGATGCGCCAGTATTTCTGTATCGAGACGAGAAGAACTTAAGTGCTGGTATCCGCACCGTTGGCGCAGTGATACCGAAGATTTTCCGGTTGGTTTCTTCATTAGCCAGAAATTCTCTCTATAGGGCTTGCCGTAGTTCACTACAAATTCCTTGGGCCCTTCCAATATCCTCCCAAGGACTGGGGCCGCCTGTCGCACTGCGCGGGTGGCCTTTCTCAGGTGCACTAATGGCCTTTGAGTATTCACGCCTCATCTGACTTCACATCACCAGTACATTGCAATGCCGTAGTCAGCGAAAATAGGGTGGACTTGCACAGAAATCCTCTTGCGCCGGAAATCAGCGGTCCATCGTGGGTAAATATGGTCGAACTTGGATGCTCTGAACCATTCATTTCGTCACTTGTGACTACCAAAATTTGTGACCGCGCCACTTGTAGATACAAGTTGGAAGAGTTCTTGGGCTACCGGCAGAAGTTTTGCGCTTTTACATTTGCGCAGAAGATATCGGCATTAAGGCAGTTGGCACCTGCCCGCGCAAAAGCGTGGGGGCGGGACGAGGCGACAAAGACGTTGACCTGGGGGTCGGCGGTATCGTGATCCGGCCCGGCTACTGGATTATCGCCGACAGCGACGGTGTCGTGGTTTCGCCCGAGTTGCCGTCGCTGTAGGCCCTATCAGCTCAGACAGGGCTTAAAAGCTAATATCAACGCAAACCGAATCTAAAAGATAACTTGGTTACTGGCTGCTTCTCGCCGAAGGTGGACGTTGGCAAGTTCATCCTCAAATGGTCCCTGCTGCTCACGCTAGCTGTTCCAAGCAGCGATATATTTATAGCGTTTCTATGACCAGATACCGTGTCATGTGGGGTATAAGTCAGACGTGTAAATATATATAGTAATGAAAATATAAAACGCCCAATCTTGGATTTGAATTTATGCCAGTGATGACGCAACAGATCATGCAGCTACTGAACGAAGGGGCGCAAGCACTTAATAGTGGTGAAATAGATGCGGCGGAACGGCATTTAGGGGGCGTGTTAGAACAGATACCTGATGAACCCAATGCCTTGTTTTTGCTTGGCGGCGTTAAAAAGAAACAGGGCGAATTTGAAGATGCCGCAGCATTGATGCAAAAAGCTTTGGTCGCACACCCCAATCCTGCACAGGTTAACAATAGCTTAGGTAATGTATTTCGGGAGAGCGGTAATACGAGTGATGCGATTACCGCTTACGAGGCTGCAATAAGCACGGCTCCAAACCATGCAGAAGCCTATTTTAATTTGGGACTACTGATGCATAGTGCTGAGCAGTTTGCGTCCGCGTTAAAAAATCTTGAAAAGGCCGTATCAATAAACTCAGGTAATCCCGCATTTCTAAATGCACTAGGCACCACCTATAAAGAGCTAAAGCGGCAAAATGACGCCGAGTTAATGTTCAAAAAAGCCATTAAGCTGCAACCTCATTATGTGAAGGCATTACACAATCTTGGTGTGTTATTACGCAAACAATACCGTATGAATGAGGCCATAACCTACCTTCAAAAAGCCGTGGAATTGGCCCCCAGGATTGTCGAACCGCGTTTTGTTCTCGCCAACATTTATTATGAACTTGGTGAGATTGCCAAAGCTGATGAAGCCTACCGCACGATCATTGCCATACAGCCGGATTATGAGGACGCTCATAATTTGCTCAATCGAATGTATTGGGAACATGGTCACACAGACGTGTACGGCAAGTCATACATCGTTGGTGTCAGAGCAAGTCCGAGTTCCGTGGGGCTATGTGAAAAGCACCTGCTAGCTCTGGAAAATGTGGGCCGCATCGACGAAGCGTTGAGTTACGCCCAAGATTACTTAAGTTCTTTTCCTAGGCACGCTGGCCTGCATAAAATGGCCGCGCGCCTTAACGCATTTAACGGCGATAGCGATAAGGCGGCAGATTTGTATGAAGCCGCCATAGAGCTTGACCCGCACAACCCGGCTATCTACATGGACGCAAGCAAACTAATGCTGCAACTGGGTGACTATGACAGTGCTCTCGAACGGATAGGCGTTGCTGAGAGTTTGGAACCGGATAATCAGCGCTTATGGGCATACAAAAGTCTGTGTTGGCGGATGATGGATGATGAACGGCATGAATGGCTGAACCAATATGACAAATTTGCCGTGCCGGCACTTATTGAAACCCCTGCCGGTTACTCGACGCTTTCTGATTTTCTCGCGCATCTCAAGAGTAGCCTAAGCCGTTATCATACAGCCAAGCAGGCGCCGGTTGACCAAACCCTGCGGGGCGGATCTCAAACGTCCGGTACTTTGTTTGACCGGCCTGATCCGGACATACAGTTGTTGCAGGACGCGCTTAGAGTACCAATTGAAGCCTATATCGCCAGTATTCCATACGATGATAGTCATCCTTTTTGCCGTCGAAACACTGGGGCATACGAATTTTCTACGTCTTGGTCGGTTTGGTTGCGGGACGGTGGTTTTCATGTAAACCATATCCACCCGGTCGGCTGGATCAGCTCTTCTTTCTATGTGGAGGTACCTGAAAACGACGAAAAGCAGAGAGCTGAAAAGCAGGGTTGGATCAAGTTTGGGGAAAGTGGCCTGCTGCTGGGGGAAAAAGACCAACCGTGCCGCTTTATTGAGCCCAAAGCAGGCATGCTTGCTTTGTTCCCGTCATATATGTGGCACGGCACTATAGCTTTTGATCAAGTGGCTGACCGAATAACCACACCATTTGACCTTTTGCCCCGATAAACTGCGTGCAAGGCATGAGGGCAGATAAAAATGTTGAAGAGAATTGGCGTGGTAGTTCGCAGTCAGTATTGCGGCTGATCTTTCAACCATTTGGAGATGATCCATTTTTCGCCGGTTTCGGGTGGTAAACCCGAATGCAGGCTATTGACCAACAACTCACCCTTGGAATTGACATTCTCAAAGGTAACGGCTGTGCCCGGCTGGCCTCTATATTTCCAATCCAGTTTAGGGAAGTTTGTTTCGCCGCCTGTATATTCATCATTGAGATAGACAAGCAGGGTCTTTACTCGCTGGCCACCGGCTTTCAGATGGGGGGTATGTGCGGGGAACTCTGGATTAAAAAAGTCGTAGTGATCCCGGTAGGTCTGTCCGGACTTATAGTGCAAGACTGACAGAGGTTCCCCATTTGCAGTGGGGTGCTTGAGAAACGTAGCTATTTTTTTGTTGACCTTCTGGATCACCAGATCATTTTCCAGCGGAAAAAAACTCATGGCCGAATTTGTGCGGCTCGAATCAAAGATTGCTCCGCTTGCGGCATCATTGACATACGCTTGCTTGAGATAGGGGCGGGAAGCCTTCATCACATAAGCACATGTCTTGCTGTCGAGGAAATTTTCTTGTGTCTGTATCTTTGGTTCCGTGTGGTGGGTGGTGGCGTCAGATTTGTTCTCATCGTCGATACAGTCTAGAAGGTTGCGGACATCCTGCCATGTCCTTTTGGTAGAAGGGTCCTGCAGGTCTGGTACAAAATAGACCACTTGATTAATGGCGCGTGGGTCACCGTTTTGCGCAGCTATAATGAGCCAATCATAGGCCTTTCCCCAGTTTTCAGCTGTGCCCATTCCGGCTGCATAGAGTGTCGCAAGTAGGGTCTGTGAAGCAATTTCACCCTTTTGCGCCGCCTTGCGAATATCTTTAAAGCCACGGTTAACATCGCGTGAAACTTGATGGCCTATTAAATAGTTTACCCCGAGCTGCGCAAGTGCGTGTAAATCACCGCTTTTTGCGCTTTTTTTTAGATCGCGGATGCTACTGGGAATATTTTCTTCCAACATTTTTGTTCGGTTCAGCTCATCTTAAAATAGTCGATAGATTATGACTATACGTTACCTGAATGATAAATTCCGCTTAAAAAAACGTCGGGCCAAAGCCCGACGTGCCATAGCTTTTTAAGTTAAACCGTTATCCTAGAAGGATGTACGGACGCCGAAAGTAAAGCGACGACCGAGCATGTCATAGGTGCCAGCATCCGTGTTGAACTGCCCTGCAGAACCCCGGCCAATGAACGGTGGGTCATTGTCGAACAGATTATTGACCGTGGTGTAGACCTTGAAATGGTCACTTATTTCGTAAGTCACAGTGAGGTCAACATAATGCTCAGCCTCAATTTCTGGCTTGAACAAGTTTGGTGCGGCGTTACCAGCTGCTGCAGCCACATTGATCCGCTCGTCCTCAACTCCGCCGATATAGCGGTACCGGATGGACGTGGTGAATTCACCCATACGGTGCGTCAAGCGCGCGGTAGCCCGCCATTTTGGATCTGCACGGCCACAAACATTCCGTACGCCAACAGTGCCGTCACAGCGCACAGCGTTCACAACTGGACTACCCTGTGTCGTGGCCTTGATGTTGTATGAGCCCAGAATGTTCAAGTCAAAGGCACCGAAGTCATTGGTGTCCCAGTTGTAGCCAGCTGAGAAATCGACACCCTTGGCCGTCCTTCTTGCGATGTTAGCATTTCTTTCATCAACTTCCTCAAGTTGACCATCTGCAGAACGACGTGCTGTCAAAGCCTCACAAAACGGGTTTGTCAAACTCAGGTCCGCACGACAAGCCGTAATGGTTTGAGCGAGGCCGCCACCGAAGCGTGCGATCGCGTCTTTGATTTTGATGCTGTACAGATCAGCAGTAACCGTTAGACCAGGCGCCTGTGATGGCTGATAAACAAAACCAACCGACCAGGTGTTCGATGTTTCCTCAAACAGGTCAGGGTTACCACCACGAATGGTTTCAATCTGTTCGTTCTCTTGCTGGAAGCCGTCAATGTCACTAGCTGGCACACCAAGTGAATTTACGCAGAAATCTGCGATTGCCTGCGTACGGTTTGCATAATCGTTGCAAAGGTCTTGTCCACCAGGGAACGAGTTGGTGTTGCCGAGGAACAAATTGCTGATGTTTGGCGCCCGAACAGCGCGCTGGAACAAACCACGGATCTTGAGATCAGCGATAGGGCTCCATTCGCCGCCAGCTTTGAAGCTGGTGACACTACCGGCTGTGGAATAGTCAGAGAAACGTACACCAAGTTCAAGCCCGAGATACTCGGCACCCTCAACACCCGAGAACACTGGTACAATGGCTTCACCGAAAATTTCCTTAACATCATACTCACCAACTGTTGGCGTTCCGGCATTAAAGCCGTCAATGTCACCGGATGCTAGGAATGTGTCAGGGTTGAAGTTACCGGTTTCCTTGCGGTATTCAACACCCGCAGCAACACCAAGCCCACCGGCTGGAAGATCAATGAGCTCACCAGCGAGGTTGGCGCCAAATTGCTGCTGCGTCACAGTAGTGATGTTCGTTGCACCTGCTGTGACAAAATCAACCATTTCCTGTGTGAAATTGCCTTCACCAAACGGGTTCAGGACCACACAACCATTTGTCTGGACACGGCACAGGGAAGGATTGTCTGGATCAACAAGCAAGCCCTGTTGGAAACGGGAAATAACGATGTTACCCGTTTGAATACCTGTGTTGGTATTTTGACCGTAGTTGTAGAAAACGTCCCAAACGAAACCATTCTCAAATTCACCGTCAAAACCACCGGCAATTCGGAACAAGCTGCGATTACTTTGTGAGTTCCGCGGTCCGGCTTCCAGCATACGGCGGCGCAAGCCGGTAGTGATGCTGCCAGTACTGGCTTCTTCCAGCTGATTGAAGATCGCAAGAACAGGAGCCGGGATAAACGGATTGTTCAGATCAATCTCAAACCCGGATTCGGAGAATGGCGTTGGTGCCAATTCGCGTTCTACTTTGTTGCTTGCATAAGTTGTTTCAGCCCAGAAACGGATATCATCTGTAAGCTGATAATGTCCGTTAGCCGTGAAAGTGTATCTTTCAAGTGGCAGCAGGAGGTTATTCCTTGGTGCAAAGTTATACTCATCCTGTGGGCGGACAAAAGCCCGGCCAGAACCGTCAGGCGTTACGATAATACCGTTGCCGCCGATTGGCGTGCCAAACGAGTCGAGGATATTTTCGTTATCCAGGCGGTTTGAGTTGAAACGGCCTTGTGGAACAGTAGTACTACCACCAGGGCGAATGCCCGGGACACCGTCAACTAAAGCTTCAGAGAACTGAGTGGCCGCATGTTCGCGCGCACCAGCCAAAACCTGGTCACGTTTGAAATAGTTGGCAGAAACGACAACATTGCCGCGCCCGTCTGCCGTGTTGGCCCCCATAGTCACATCAACGTTGATCCGTTCACCGTCGCCTTCCTGAGTGAGGCCGTAACTTACGTTGGACTCGAAGCCTTCAAAGTCTTTTTTCAAAATGAAGTTTACAACACCCGCGATAGCGTCAGAACCATATACGGCGGATGCGCCGCCGGTGGCGACTTCAACCCGCTCGATAAGTGATGATGGAATGTTGTTGAGATCGACAACCCCTGTAGTGCCCGCGCCAACAAAACGACGGCCATTGACAAGAACCAGCGTCCTCTGAGTGCCGAGGTTACGGAGGTTTACAGTTGCCTGGCCATTGCCAGGGTTGTTGGTGCTGGGACCGTTACTGGCTACAGTTTGTGGCAAAGCTGACAGAACTTCCTCGACCTCGGTAAAGGAACCGAGTTGGAATTCTTCAGCCGATACTACAGTCACGGGGCTGTTTGCTATCAGGTCTTTCCGCGGAATCCGCGAACCGGTAACAACAACTTCTTCAATAGACGTTTCGGTATCAGCATCCTGTGCAGAAACAGAAGTAGCAGCTCCTGACAGCATAATAGCGGAGACAACTGAAAGCGCGGTTGTGCTCCTCAAATGTTCAATATAAGACATGATTTATGTCCTCCCTAGAGATTTACGAAATGCAAATTGCATATGCCTGAATTGTAAACTTCAGGTCATTTTATCGTTTTGAGGATGCGTCATTGTGGGGTGGATAGAGTTAGAAGCGGCTTGAGCATTTTCACATGCTCAACTCCTGCTTTTAACTCGTATTAAATTGCCCCCCTTAAGTCACATGCATACTCAAGGGATAAATTACCGAATATAAACGGCTTTCGGGAATGGTTAATGCGGAATAATAATATGCATTATTTGCATAATGCTATATTTGGTTGTATTATACAGCCAATAAACTTTTGTTTATGCGGCAGCTAAGTGGCATAGTTGCCTTTATTGGTCCCAAAGTAGAAAAATTGGCGTTTCGCCGTATATGCGAGATATATAAGTTGTCAGATAAAATGATGCAAAAAATAGGGTAATCATCTGATTTTAAAGGGGGAATGAGTGGAAATTAAGTGGATCGAAGACTTTTTGCACCTGGTGGAAACAAAAAACTTTTCTTTGGCGGCGGAGAAGAGGTGTGTAACTCAATCCGCATATAGTCGCCGTATTCGAGCACTTGAAAACTGGATTGGCGTAGAACTTTTTGACCGCCGTTCCATACCAATAAGGGTGACGGAACAGGGTCAAAAATTCTTGCCCTATGCCGAAAAGGTATTGGCTGATATCAATCAAATACAGGCAAAGTTCCGTCCTCATTCCAATCCATTCAAGAATGAAATCAAAATAATAACACAGCATTCACTCATGCTGCATTTTATGCCAGATTTTTTCATGAATTTCGATTTCAAAAATACCAAAATTAACGTCACGTCAAATCTCAACGGTTTTGAATCTTATTTTGAGGATATTACGACTGGTTCTTCTGACCTTTTCATTTCCTATGAAGTGCCAGAAATACATAAAAAGTTGATCGCTGTACCACATATTAAAAGTATTGTTGTCGGCTTGGAAAACATGGTTCCTGTGGTTTCTGTTGCTTCAAGAGATGAGTTCGATTGGGAAGCGTCAAATACCATCCCGCACTTGTCGCTCAATAGCCGTGCCTTTATTACGGCCATCGTACGGGATAAATTGCGGCAGCATCATAAAAAATTGAATACCGTGTATGAAGCAAATTTATCGGAATCTTTGCTTCAAATGGCAAAGCAGGGCAAAGGTGTTACGTGGCTGCCTTACTGTGTGTGCAAAAGCGAAATAGAAGCTGGAAGTGTAGCTGTTTTGAATGGGCCAGACTTAATCGTACCGTCAAATATTATTGCATACGTGAATACAAAAAACGCTGATGCAACAACAAGCCGTCTACGAACTTATATGAAGCGCATGTACAATCAGCGAGCCATATGATGGCCTTTGCACGGTATTGGTTTAGTTGAATGTGCTGACGAGGGTGGTTGCTGGTACCTTCTGTGTTTGATTAGCAGGGCGCCGGAAGCTGTCTTTGCAAAGCGCAAAGGCTAGTTGGCAGTCCATTTTTAGGTTGCGAGAAGGTCGCGTACTGATGTTGTTAAGCTGCGCATGCAGGTAAGCACACCTACACCGCACACTGCCATGACCATCAGGCCAATGGTGCCGCCGATCCAGAGAGGGTCAGGTTTGTAGGCGAGCCCAAACTGCGCTTCATACATCAATTGTCCAGCTATCCAGGTGCCTGCTACGGCGCCTGTTGCCGCAATGATGGCGGTGATCGCCCAGTCATACGTGCTTAGTTTCAGACAATCGCCGCGCTTGAGGCCCATGCTCATCAACAGGCCATTTTTACGCTGATCATCGGCTTCAAAGCCTTTGCTTGAAGCTATAAGAACAAACATTGCAAGCAACAACACCATTGCAGCATAGCCAGACGTAAGCTTGATAACCAAACCGAGCATGTTATCCAGACGTTCGGTTAGCTCTCTCAGTGACACAAGCGATAGTGTTGGATGCTGCTGCCAAAGGGCCGCCAGCTCACTCCAGGCAGTTTCCGGCAACTCCATGCTGCCCATAAAACGGGTGTCAGCCTCTATTTGAGCCCGCGCAGCTGTGGGCACCTGGAACCAGAAGGTTATCGAGCCGCCACCTGGCTTGTAACTGTGGCTCGCCACCAGGGTGAAGCTATAGGAGCGGCCATTGATCTGGTAGGTCAGCGTATCGCCGTAAGACAGGCCAAGGTCGGTCATGACTTCCGGTTCGGTTGATATTTGCTGCCAGTCACGGGTATCGCTCGGCCACCATGTCCCGCCAGAAAGCGTATTGTTAGTTGGCATCTGCTCTGACCAGCTAAGGCGGATCGGGCGTTTAAGAGTAGATAAAGTATCGCTCGGTTTTTTCATATAGTCCGCCAAAGCGAGCTCGTTAACCCGAATGAGCTTTGCACTCACAAACGGACGCAGCTGCTTAAAGTCGCTGCCAGTCTTTTTGGCCCAGGCTTCAATGTCAGCCATCTGGTCTGACTGTGCTTCCGAGACCAGAAGGTTGCCGTCATGATGTCTGGCATAGCTTTCCATCATGCCGCTCAGGTCGCGCATCAACATCAGTGTAAATAGTAGCAAGAGAGCACATAGGCCCAACCCCAGCACCTGGGCTGATTTTGCAAACAGCCGTTGCCGCATAAAGAAAAAGGCAAATGGTACAAATCCGGCTCTGCCAGCGCCCCACTTATCGCCGACTGCCACTGTCGCCCACGTGAGGAAAATCATCAATACCAGCGCCATGCCTATGGCACCGAGCATAAGCCCGGTCAATAGCAGATTGTCGGAATAAGCTGCTGCCAAACCGCTTACGGCAATCAGTCCCCAAAGAAGCCGCAGCCAGGTGTAGGCACCTTCTGGCGCGCTGCGAATAAGGTCCAGAATGGAGGCCCGCTTTAACTGAATGAGCGCAGGTACCTGCAAGGCAAGTAAAAGCCCAAATGTAAGCATAACGGTTTTCGCGACCGCGTCGCCGCTCCAGCCGCCTTCAATGCCAGGGAAAAAGGCCTGTAATTCGCCCACGATAAAGTAATGTGCAGCAACCGTGAAGATGCCGGCAACGCCGAGCGACAGCATAAATCCGATAAACCACTGCAAACCTGCCATGGTTAAAACCGTGCTGCTGCTGATACCGAAGCTACTATACAGCGAGAGGCGGTACCGCATCTGCACCAGCCACCGCCGGTTTGTCATGTCCATCGCAACCGCTGCCATGAAAAAGAGAATGACAGAAGCCAGCCCCAGAAAGTTTTCGGTTCGTTTCCAAAAGCCGGCGAGCGGATGCCGTCCGCCCTGCTTTTTGATCAATGTGGCGGCGGGCAGATTTTCCTTAGTCCACGCTTCCAGCGAAGTACGCGCCTCTGTGTCTGCTTCAATGAGAAAGCGCTGGCGCCGCCCGCTTGTATCAAATGCATCCGGCGCGGCGCTGCCTGCCTTAATCATGGCCCTGTAGGCAACGCTGTGTCCTTCCATGATCCGGTCAGGTTCGTGAAACAGAATAGCTGTGACAGTATGGGCAGTACCTGCAAGTGAAATTTGATCACCGACTGAGGCCTCTAGCTTAGTAGCAAGTCTGGGCCCCAACCAAATTTCACCTATGCCGGGACCTTTTGCCGCTGGCGTTTTCTCGGCTGCGGGTGAAGACCCAACCATCAAGGTGCCCTGTAGCGGATACGCATCGTCCACTTGCTTCAACTGTACGCGTTCCCAGTTCGGACCGTGTGTCAGTGTTATGCCAACGAGTTCTGTTTTTGAGACCTTTGGTGCCGCGGCACGGATTTTGGCTTCCTGTTCCGCTGTGAGGGTTCCGTGCTGCTCGATTACCAGGTCTGAACCGAGCATCTGCAAGAGGTTTTTGGCAAGATACTGCTGCACGGACGCGCTGGAC
Organism: Sphingomonadales bacterium; assembly: GCA_011088215.1. Lineage (GTDB taxonomy): Bacteria > Pseudomonadota > Alphaproteobacteria > Sphingomonadales > Kordiimonadaceae > Kordiimonas. The sequence goes on from JAALKD010000017.1 coordinate 43,459, forward strand.
AGTGACAGGGTAAGTAGGAAAAAAATCAGTGCGGCCTGGGTCATGATTGCCAGTTTGCCGTCACTTGCTCGCAGGTCGTGCCGGACGTTTTCAAGAATTAGGGAAAATGGGGTCATTTAATCGCCTCCAGTTTCCTGTCTGAAAGCTGCAAGGATTTGTCCGCCAGCATGGCCAGGCGCATGCTGTGGGTTACGATAACAAGCCCGCAACCGCTGTCGCGGGCGAAGTCAAACATCAGGCCTGCGACATTTTCCGATGTTTTCATATCAAGGTTGCCGGTGGGTTCATCTGCAAAAATGAACCGGGGCTCACTAACAAAGGCCCGTGCAATCGCGATGCGTTGTTGTTCGCCGCCGCTGAGCTGGTGCGGGCGGTGCTTCGCGCGGTCTTGAAGACCAACCTTTTCCAACCATGCAGCGGCAATGTTAAATGCGTTTCTGTTGCCCTTCAGGCGAAGTGGTAGTGCCAGATTTGATAAGGCGTCTAGCTCGGGCATCAGGTGAAACTGCTGGAAAATAAAACCGGAATTGGCGCGAAGGGCCAGTTCATCCACCTCTGATCCGTCAATATTAAAATGAACACTGCCATTTGCGGGCTTTTCAAGGCCAGCAGCAATGGACAGCAGGCTGGACTTGCCAGCGCCAGACGGCCCGACAATCGATATGATTTCACCGGTTTTGATTTCCAAAGCCAAATCGCGGAACAAAATGATTTGCTCTGCCGTCGTATCGAAGTGATGGCTGATTTTTCTCAGCTCGATTTTATCTTGCATGATCTGCTCCTGTTTATGGCAGCCATCCTACAAAGCCGATTGTCAAACGAAGGTGAAATGGGCGCGACCGCCCGAAGTATCCGGTTGACACCTGTTTGACATAAGCGCGCTTATGCTGCTTTCTTCACATAGGAGAAAGGGTCCGGTATGCGCATACTGGTTGTTGAAGACAATTTGGATATTCAGGCAAATATTGCGGACTATCTGGAGGACGTTTTTACGCTTGATTTTGCGTACAGCGGCGACCAGGGGCTAGAGCTCGCGTTAGCGCACGAATATGATGTTATTGTGCTTGATCTGATGTTGCCGGGGCGCAGTGGGCTTGAGGTTTGCGCCGAATACAGAAAGGCCGCAGGTGTGCAGGCGCCTATTATTATGGTGACAGCGCGCGATACTATGGATGACAAAGAAGCAGGCTTTGCTGTTGGCGCAGACGATTACCTGGTGAAGCCTTTTTCACTCAGGGAACTGAAAATGCGGATCGACGCGCTTGCGCGGCGGCCAAAGTTGCGCACCAAACAGGAACTTTCTTTTGCAGGGCTGGATTTTGAAGTAGGCAATGCCGTTGCCCGCGCCAAAGGCCTTTCAACACAGTTGCTGGACAAGGAATGCCGGATATTGGCACTTTTATTGGAAGCAGCACCTGAAATTGTATCCACTGACAGCATAAGTTATGCGCTGTGGGGTGATGAGCCACCTGAGTCAGGGGCTCTTCGGACACACATCTATAATCTGCGCAAGTCGCTCGCCGAGTTGGGGCTGGCAGATATGCTCAAGACGGTGCGCGGTAAAGGGTATCTTCTGCAGGAAGGACTGCGCTGATGGCCGGCCGTTCACGACGGGTCCGTGGCTTGGTGATGTGGAGCTACATCAGCTCCACGTTTGTTAGTTTTCTGGTGTTCAGCCTCATGATTGTTTTGTTTGGCTTCGATCTGGAAGACCAGATATTTGACTATCAGGTTACGCGGACGCTTGAAAGTCTGGTTGAGACAGATGAGCAGCCTATGGAAGCCAACGGGACTGTAAGGTCGCTGGAAATGCAATATTTTACCGGGCTCGAAAGTATGCCTGCCTGGCTCCGGGATCAAGTTAACCCCGAGTGGCAGAACCGTAGCTTTGAGGTTTTCGCCGAGGAACGCGGCCACTTTCATGCCGCTGTACGAACGCTTGAAAACGGCGACAATATGTATCTGCTGTTTAATGCGCGGCCTTTCATCCGATCCACGCCGCAGATTAAGGCCTATCTGGCAATTATTGGGGCTATGGCCGGGCTCGTATTTCTTGTGTCGCTGTTTTTTATGTTGCGGATGACACGGAAGGTTTCCGTGCCGCTTGAAGATATGGCGGCGATTTTATCTGATGGTAAAGATATCGCACCTGCTTTTGATTTGCCTGCCGCGGCGCCGGCTGAACTGCATGCCCTGGCCCGCGCCATCGAAGACAGAGATGCCCGCATTGGTGCCCTGCTTGACCGCGAGCGGGAATTTAACAGAGATGCCAGCCATGAGTTGAGAACGCCGCTGGCGGTTGCCTACGGTGCGTTAGAGGTTCTTGAAGCGACCGCGAACAAAAGCCACGCGATGTTCAGGCTCAAAACTGCGATCCAAGACATGCAGCTCTTGACGGAAGGCATTTTGTGGTTGGGGCGAGACCCCGCGCGTGCGCAGGGGTGTGACGCTACCGCTGTGTGCCAAAAATCTGTAACAGCCTACAGCCATCTTGTTGGCGACAGAAACGTGAAGGTGCGGCTGGATAGCCAAGATGACGTTGAGATGCAGGTACCGGAAGCTGTGGCCCTTGTTATGGTCGGCAATATTCTCAGAAACGCCCTGTCATACACAGAAGAAGGCGAAGTGGTTCTGCTGGTGCGTGATAATTTGGTAATGGTGACAGATACCGGCGCTGGATACGGCAAAGTGGATAAGGACCGTGAAGGGTTCGGCGTAGGGCTGACGCTGGTTACCAGATTATGCCGTCATTTCGGATTTGACTTTACTGTGAAGGCCGCAAAGGGCGGCGGCAGCGAAGCGAGCCTCAGTTGGGGTGCACAAGAAACTTCGGCTTGACAGTCGTTTGACATAGCTGCGCCTAAAAGGTCTCCCAGAAGGAGACATATAATGAAAAAAAACCTGATAAAATCTATTTTTGTTGCGCTAGCGATCGCAACTTCAAGCGCACCAAGCTGGGCGCAAACCTTTGTTCAACAGCTGGGCTATGATGCACCTGACGGTGACCGTATCACCGGCTTTATCTATCAATCGAAAGACACAGCTAAAGACGCACCCGTTGCAGTTCTGATGCACGGGTTGATGGGATCGAGCCTCAATTGGCTGGCGGCTGATAACTTTGCGTATGGTGACGACGTAACAGCAATGCTGTTGGCGCGTGGCTACAGAGTTGTTGCATTGGATGCACGTAAACATGGTGCCCGTCGCGGTGACAAGAAACCAATGGAACTGGTGAAGGCTGCCCGTAAAGGTGAGGCCGCCGCTTACCAGAAAATGATCAAAGATACGGTTGGCGATTACCAGTTTTTGCTCGACCGTGTAATGAAGAACTTTAAGAATTCCAAGCATGTTCTGGTAGTTGGCTACAGCATGGGCGCGCAGATGGGAACGATATTGGCAGCGCAAGACAAGCGTGTAACGCATCTTGCGACAATGGTACCGCCGGCGGTTCGCAACGTACCTGGAGTGTCGCCTATCAATTTCGCACCGAATGTGAAGGTGCCTTGGCTGCTTCTCACAGCGGCAAAAGACGAGTTTTCGACGAGCGAGCAAAACGCTGAATTGATCGCGGCGGGTGGGCAAACGCTGACAAATGTTTCTTTTGAAAGTGGCCATGCGCTGCCGCAAAGCTATGTCGCAGCAATCGGAAGCTGGTTGGGCGAGCAAACGCAATAAGGTTGAAGATCAAGGCTTGGGGGTTAGGTTTCGACTTAGTCTCTTTTTTGTCAATACCGAAATTCAACAAAACGCTGACGTGAAACAATATTGGAAGCCTGCAATGCCGCGGTTCTACTGAATTAATACTGTTGAAAGATCGGCGCTGGCTGGCACCGTTTGCGCCCAAGCAAAACTGCCCCAACTCCACCCGGTATTGATGTCGAAGTTCACCTGTCGCTGATCTGCGCTGGTCAGGTCAACGAGCAAAGACGGTGTATAGGCCGCGAGCGCGAGAACGTTTGGCTGAATGCTGGTGATCACGGTACCCGGTGCATACACCTTGGTTGAAAAGTTCAGCAGAACCTGCGGCAGGGGAAATGCTTGATTGGATTGACCGCCATATAGCGGTGCTGCAAACGTCGGAATGTTTTTACCCGCGGTACCAGTGCGCGCGAATCCTGTGGTGAACTGAGTCGTTGTTGTGTTGAAGAAAGTTATCTCTGTGGGTGGGCCACCTATCTTCACTGTGCCAATACCGCCAGGTTCGACTTCCAGTGTCTGGCCTCCGCTGAGTGCCGTGTCAAAGCCAATGGAAATGGGATTGTCTGTGGCAATCGGTGTGGATGATGTATAGGCGTATACAGCGTCGGGCCAGCTAATTTGTGTGGTGGCTGAGATGGCCTTTGTCGCGGACCAGACCGTTGGCCTCGCAGAAGCGTCGGTCATTTGTGTGGCATGCAGGACATAAAGGTAATAACCGCCGTTGATGAGTGCGGTAACCGTTGCCGGAGGCATCACTATATCGACTTGATAATTGCTGGGCGCACTCATGCTAACATTTTTCACCTTCGGTGGTCGCTTTCTCGAGCTGAATAGTATTTTAAAGATCATCCGCCAGAAATCACGTTATCCGGCGAATGATCAGGTGAGCTATACTTGATATTCCTCAGCAGACTGGCAGCACTTGGTTTTTAGTAGTTTTGTACTAATTCGCCTGGCGTGCCAGTCTGTGTTGGTCAGTTGTCAATCATGCATCAAGCAACGTGAGAGCGTTGGCTGCAGCACTTGCATTGTCCTCAATCAACAGTGGAACAACGTTTGAATTGGCGGTGATCGCTTGTGCCCAAGAGAAACCGCCCCAGCTCCAGCCGTCATTGATATCGAAAGTAACTTCACGTTGGTTCGCCGAAGTGAGATCAACCAGGATGCTTTGACTGTAAGCCTTCTCAATCACTGTGCCGGTATTTACCTGTTTGGTCGAGAATGTCAGCATGACCTTCTGGATGGGCACCATTGCATCGAGACCGTTGCCATAAAGAGGAAACGCGCAAAGCGGTTCTGCCTGACCGGCGACAACTTCTGAAATGCCGCAGGTAACTGGTGTGCTGGTTTCGTTGAGGACTTCGATGCCGAGTGGTGTTCCGCCTGCGCCAACAGTTCCTGTCCCTTGAGGTGTCGTGATAGCAAGTTGTTGCGCAAGGTCTATGCCGTAGGAACTGAGGCCTGTTATCCGGCCATTCGGAATGATAGCGGACTGGGAAGTGTAAGCTTCATACTGTACCACCCAATCAACTGTAGTCGTTAGTCCAAATTTGTCCGACTGGAACCAGACAAGCGGCATGCCGCCACCAACGGATGATTGCACGGCCTTAAAGCCGTACAGCGAGTATTTGCCGCCGGAAAGGGCTGTGACGGTGTCTTGATCCATCGTGATCGTAATGCCGTAATTTGTAGCGCCTAGTGGATTGGCAGCCGTACGGGCAACTCCCGCACTGCTGATGCCGCAGCCTGCATCAGCGGCTGCATTGCTGGCAACAGACACGCCCTTGATGCCCAGTCTTTTTGCAGCGTTCTCAAGGCTATTCACGTTCATGACGACAGTGCCTGATGCCAAAACACTGCTCTTACTGGTCGCTGAGTATGTGAAATCGGCTGCGTCGTAACCTGCCTCCGTGATGATTGCTTCAACCTTAGTTACGGTCAAACCGCCGCTTGAGCGTTCAAAAACATAATATTCCATTGTATCATCTCCTATTGTCGGTTGTGTCATGACCGAACCTGCGACTGGCCTTGCCGGATGGCATGGCAGTCATCAGGTCCGCGTCTGCAAATTCAATGGGATGAAATTGGTATTTTCGGATATCTCCCCCGACGGTACCTTACTCGCCCCCTTGCAGATACAACCAGTAAGAGCATTTTACATGCCAAATTTATTTTCATTTTATTTCAAGTGGTTATTCAATTTTTGTATGCAACTTCGCGTGTCGGACACCACATAAACATGCTGCTCTGCGTGTCCGACACGCCGAAACGATTGTGTCTAGTGAGGGTCACTTCCTGTTCCGACGATTACCTCAGGGTCGAAACTGAATACTCGCGGTGTGGTGACTGAAATCCCGTCGATGACTGCCTCGATTAAAACAGACAAGTAACCGCTCAGGCTCCACTGTCCCCCCGCTGATGCGATGGACAGTGTTTGCAGGCTTGCGATTGTTCGCATCGTCATATCTATTTTGCGGTCATACGTTTCCTTGGGAATGCCCCACGTATTGATTTGGCAACTGGCCTGGTTCTTATCATAAGGAGAGAGATAGGTTTGTAACTGTTTCGTATGAGGCTGACAGATGAGGTCAAGCCCTGCGATTGAATATCCCTCGACTTCCATGTTGCTCGACGCGTCCCCCATGCTGGTCATCGTAACGCTTATCTCAATCGCGTCGCCTTTTTCGAAATGGTAGCTGCCCGAATAGCGTCCCGCCGAACGCTTTGAAGGTTTACCACCGGATGTAATTGAATATTGCAGTACTTGCGTCAGCTGTTCTGCGTCAAATTGCAGGTGTAGAAAATGAGTTTTTGTCGACATAAATGTCCCCCTTGTTTCATGGTTGCTGGTTTAGAATTTCGTGGTAACGCGGATCTCGGCGCAGTGCGGCAAATTCGGGGTCTGCTTGGACGATACTGACCGGGTAACCCCGGACGATTGCTCGTTCAAGATAGATAAGCGCGGGCTCACGTTTTCCGATAATTTCACTGGTGGTACTGGCCCGGTACAGAACAGATATGTCGTCGGGCGCAAGGGACAGAGCTTCGGCCTGCAACTGCAATGCTTCCGGAAACTGGCCAGCTTTTGCGCTGTAAAGTGCGGCACGGCTGTATAAAGCAGGTTGTTTGTTCGCCGGGGAGAGGCGGTTCATTATAATTTGCAGGGCACGACCATAGGCAGTTCGTGCCTTGTCTTCGTTGCCAGCCGACCAGCGGTAAGCATCGGCCAGATTGGCCCACATAATGTAGCTGTTGCTGTTGCCGTCGCTATCCAGCGCGCGTTGAAATGCGTTTGCTGCCTGAGGGTATTGGCCAAGGGAAAAGAAATAGGTCCCGAGGTTACTGTAAAGCACTGGATGCGGGCGCACCTGCAATCCTTGCTGGACAGTGGAAATTGCGTCTATCACCTCATTTTGTGCGTAATAGACGGCACTTAGATTGGCATAGGCAAAAATATTGTCGGGCGAAAGCCGAATATTTTCCCGAAAGGTTTGCGCCGCAAGATCATAGCGGCCATTTCGAAAATGGATTTCACCTAACCCATCATGAAACAGGCTTTCATTGGGATAGTATCGGGATGCTGTTTCAAAAACTGCGAAAGCTTCTTTGGTTTTGCCAGTGTTTTTTAAAAACCTGCCATATCCTTCCAATGCCAAGAAGCCTTTTGGATTGAGGACAAGGGTTTGTTCATATTGAAGGCGTGCGTCTGCGGTTTGGCCTTTGAATTCCATAGCCCACGCTTTTGCTGTGTGGGCAAGGGCCAGATGATTATCGAGGGAAAGCGCAACGTCTGCTGCGGCATCAGCCTGCTCAAGCGTTGATTGATCAGACTGATCGCTGGCGTAACGGCGCAGCAGGGCGAGGCTTAGTCCAGCTGTTGCCGCTGCGTTTTGCGGGTCTCGTACCAACACTTTTTGAAAATTGGCGACGGCATCGTTGATTGCATTTTTTTCATCATGTGATCTCAAGTCTGACATACCTTTGGTGATCAAGCTGCGAATGCTGGGGCGATCCTGATCGAAATACTCGGCACCGAAGACGGATAGAGCGAAAACAAAGGCGATGGCACTCGTTGCAATCATTCCGCGACGAGCCATTTTTGTTGCTTTAACAGGTTTGGCAGCAGGCACGTTTTTTTGCACGGTGTGCAGGGCAAGCTGATCGTATACTTCCACCATATTGTCGGGTCGATGGTTGCTGTCTTTCTTCAGCATTTTATGCACGAGCTTTGCCAGACTTTCCGGAATGCCGGGCTTCAACAGGTTGATGTTTTTAGGAGTATTGCTCAGCACAACACTTATTGTTGCTGCCTCGGATTGTGCGATGAATGCCCGCTGTCCGGCCAGCATCTCATATAAAACCGCGCCAAAAGAGAATATATCCGACTTTTTTTCCGGCGTGCCGCCAATGATCACTTCAGGGGCCATGTAAGCGAGGGTCCCTCTGATGGTTCCAGATGCAATGTTGTCTCCAGTGAAGGTGGCCAGCTCGTCCGCGCGCGCCGTTAAAGCCGCAAGGCCAAAGTCAACAAGAAGCGGCTTGCCTGTTTTGTCTATCATTATATTAGCGGGTTTTATATCGGCATGAACAATGCCCAGTGCATGGGCACACTTTAGGGCGTCGGCAATTTGTAGCGCCATGCGAACCACATCGTCAAAAACCAGAGGTGCATTTTTCAGGCAGTCAGTGAGGGAAACGCCGTCCACATGTTCCATGACAAGATAGGTCTGCCCTTTGAAGCGGGCCATTTCATATAGCGTTACTATGTTTGGGTGATTGAGCTTTGCCAGTGTCTGGGCTTCTTCCAGACTTTTGCGGCCGCCCAGAGTATCTCGCTTATCTTCTTTGAGAAATTTGAGAGCGACAGTCCGATCGAGAATAGTGTCTCGTGCCCTTAGAACGGTACCGTAGGCCCCCTCTCCAAGTGGTTGCTCCAATCTGTACCGGCCGACTTTATCAACGTTCACTGACCGCTTGTCCTGGCAGTTTTGATAAGATTCTCGTATAAATATTTTAATGCTACTATAAGGAGATATTTGGATCAGTTTGCAAGAAAATTTCATTTATAGGTAGTTTAATGCTCTCTAATCGAGAATGTTTTGATGAAATTGACGGACGGGATGATGGTGTTTTTCGCAATAATTTTATCTTTGTGACTTGATGGTGAAGACAGATGATGATTGACGAAACACTGGCGTTAACACTGGACAAACGGCAGTCGGCCGGCAGGCGGGCTACTTCTCCCAGCATCGGCGTTATCTGGCACCCGGACCAGTCGCGGATAGGTAACATTGCACCGCTTTTTTACGGCAAAACCGGCACGGCGGAGTTATCCCGGAGTGGGTTGCTTTTCTACGATGACGCCGGAAATGAAGGCAAACCGCTTCTGGACCGGCATATTTCACGAAGCCCGCTGTTGATCCGACGGATAACTGAAACAGAATATGAAATAGTCCCGCCGACCAGTAAAATGGTGGTGTCGGTCAATGGCCGCGTTGTTAGCGATTCAGTAACTGTTTCGTTGAAGGATATGGGGCGCGAGATAATCATTTCGCTTTCGGATAAAGTTGTTCTAGCGATATTTGAATGTCCGTCACAACGCGAGCTTTCGTCCAAAAATCATGGGCTGCTGGGAATTAGTCCGCAAATCCAGGATGTATGGAAGGTGATTGAGCAGGCGGGGCCTACCGACCTTCCTGTGCTGATAAAAGGTGCGACCGGTACAGGGAAGGAACTGATAGCCCAGGCTCTGCATGCGCTGAGCAGGCGATCAGGCCATGTCATGTTAAACGTTAATATGGCTACCATTTCACGTGAGCTTGCTGCGGCTGATCTATTTGGCACGGCCCGCGGCGCATTCACTGGTGCTGTTCAGGATAAGACGGGATTGTTTGAACAGGCATCGAAAGGTACCTTGTTTCTCGATGAGATCGGAGACACGCCCCGCATTGTCCAGCCGATGTTGCTCCGTGCTCTGGAGACCGGTGAAATTCGCCGGGTTGGGGAAACCAGAGTCAAGAAAACCACTCCGCGTATTGTTGCAGCAACAGACCGGGCCCTGACGGCTGATAATTTCAGCCAACCGCTGCTAAGGCGGCTGGAAAGCATTATTGTTACCGCACTGAACCTGCGAGAGCACCGGGTGGATATTGGTATTCTTATCAAACACTTTATGGGTGGTAACAATACGGTTCAAACCCGACCAGCGCAGGCATCATTTTCCGGTTCTTCCGTCGCGCGGCTGGCGCTGCATGATTGGCCGGGCAATGTGCGTGAGTTGCGTAATATTGTACAGCAAGTCAGTATTGGTCAGACGCCGGAAGTATTATTAAACCACCATATTGATTCACATTCCCGCACCCTTTCCCAGGGCGCGCAGGCATTCCGAAAAAGACCTCAATACCGTCCACCAACAAGCGTCAGTGAAGACGAAATGCTGAAAGCACTGGATCGGAACCAATGGTGTATCAAACACGCGGCAAGTATGCTCAATGTCTCCCGAACGGCTCTATACAGTTTAATGGAGAAATCAAAGAGAGTACGGCGTTCCGAAGAATTGAGTGAGCTGGAGATCAAACAGGTCATGGCTCGCAAGCCCAACGACATAGATTTCTGGGCGAAAGAGCTGCGTGTTCCGCGCGACGCTCTGAAACGGCGAGTTAAACGATTGTCGTAGGTTTGACGGTGTTAACAGTGTCAATTCTGGATGCGCGCGCAAGCGACAGCCAGATATCAGCGGTTTATCATGGGTAAACATGGGTGAATTTGGAATTCCTATCCAAAAACGACCGTTTTTAGCCTGTTATTCAATGACATTCCCACAGCGTGGCCAGGCGATACCCGGTGTCGGGCTGCTAAATACAGCAAGAACATACCATAAACAAATACAGGTAACCATATGAAATAAAATAGAAAATGTATGAAATATAGGTGACTTGGTGGTGAATATTAATATTGATATTCCCATGAAATCCCATTGACTATAGCCTTTTTCCCATGATATCCCATAAAGGTTCGGGTGACGACCCGGATGCTCATGTCGATTGCGTTCCACGGATACGTCCCGGGGGGGCCTGCGATGCGGGGGGAGAAATAAGGGGCTCGTGGGACAATGGCGTTATTCCTGTCCACATATGAAAACAAAGTCGATAAGAAGGGCAGGGTTTCTGTTCCCGCTTCTTTTCGTACGGCCGTTGCCACCAGTCACTTCACCGGCGTTGCCATTTACCGACATATTCAGCTGCCCTGTATCGAAGGGTCAGATATTTCCTTCCTTGAGCGTCTTACTGAGCGGTTGTATGAGGGCTATGACCCCATTGCTTTTGACGAGCTACCAACCGCGACGTCCATTCTGGCAGAATCCAATCAACTGGCATTTGATTCCGAAGGCCGCATATTGCTATCTGCCGCGATGAAGGAACACGCTGGCATTGACGGGCAGGCGACATTCGTCGGGCTCGGTCGTATGTTCCAGATATGGGCACCGGGCCGGTTTGCTGAGCATCGTCAGCAACAACGCGGCATCGTAGTAGATAAAGCGCGCGGGCAGTCGTCGGGCGAAGGAGGGCGGTCATGACCGCCATGCCCGCCAGCCCAGCTCCAGCTAACACACATATCCCCGTCCTTTTGGATGAAGTTGTCTCCGCACTAAAACCTGGCGCAGGCGAACTGTATATAGATGGCACTTTCGGTGCTGGTGGTTATGCCCGCGCCGTGTTGGCGTCGGCAGATTGTTCAGTAATTGGTATTGATCGTGACCCGCGGGCGATTGATCGCGCAGCGGTTTTCGCCGAAGAGTTTGGCCCGCGTTTTCGCATATGCGAAGGCCGGTTCGGCGACATGGTGGCGCTCCTGAGTGATATTGGCGTCGAGGCCGTGGACGGCGTTATGCTCGACATTGGTGTTTCATCCTTCCAGTTAGACGAGGCAGAGCGCGGGTTTTCTTTCCGCGAAGACGGCCCACTGGACATGCGCATGAGCAGCGATGGCGAAAGCGCAGCTGACGTGGTCAACACCTATGAAGAAACTGAGCTAGCCAATATTATCTACCGCTACGGCGAAGAGCGAAAGTCGCGCCGTATAGCTGCAGCGATTGTTCGCCGCCGGGCAGAGGCGCTGTTTGAGCGTACCCTCGATTTGGCGAGTCTGGTCGAATCTGTGCTTGGGCGTCCGCCGATGAAAAAAGGCCGCAAGCCTACCCATCCGGCAACACGCACATTTCAGGCCCTGCGCATTCATGTGAACGATGAAATGGGTGAGCTGGAGCGCGGCCTTGTTGCCGCAGAAGCCTTGTTGCGCGCTGGCGGTCGTTTGGTGGTTGTCAGTTTTCATTCGCTTGAAGACCGTGTGGTTAAAAGTTTTATGGCGGAGCGGTCCGGTCGTTTGCCGGCCGCATCCCGCCACATGCCAATGCAGATGGGTGCAGCACAGCCCGCATCTTTCCGGCTGGAAACAAAGGGCGTGATCAAACCGTCTGCTGAGGAAGAAAGCACCAATCCGCGCTCGCGCTCGTCGAAGCTGCGGGCTGCCGTGCGCACGAGCGCACCAGGATGGGGGAGGGCTGCAGATGCGTAGACTTTTCACCTGCATAGCAGCGGTTTGTGCGCTCACATCCGGCGCGGCGCCCA
>JAALKD010000098.1 GCA_011088215.1 Sphingomonadales bacterium
CCCCCCCCCCCCCCCCCCCCCCCCCCCCCCCCCCTCCCCCCTCCCCTCTTTCCCTCCCCGACGCTCTTCCGATCTGATTATATTGATGTAATAAAATCACCGAAAATTTTGTGTGCAAATTTTGTGTGAGTTTTGAAGTCTCAAAAACTCATTCTAAGGCCCGTGAGCGGCAAAGCAAGAACGATCAAGGATATTGCACGCTTGAACAATCTAAACGAAGCTTATGTGCACAAGCACATCAAGCTTGCGCTCCTGGCGCCAGACATCCAGAAGGCTATCCATCAAGGCACTCAGCCTGCAGCGCTATCACTGGAGAGCCTGAAAGCAGATGGTCACGACAGATGCTGGGATACGCAAAGGAAGATGCTGGGGTTTTAAGATGTGCGTTTAGTCAGGAAGCGGCCAAAAGCGGACATTTTCATATTATATACGACATCCGATTCTAAACGGTCTTCAAGCTCATAATTTGAGGCGCTGGGTATAATCGCATGCTGCAGCGGCACATGCTTTTGCCAGTGGGGGCACGGCGCAGGGACTAATCGCGGAATCTTCAGTGAGAAATCGGGTCGAACAGGCTAAAAATCCGCCTATTTAGGAGTTTATACTGGTTTTATTGACAAATTTGAGTGCCAAGTCTTGTTTTATTATTTGATATTTAGTCAATAAAACTGCTTATTAGTCATATATTTCTTACATAATTGACGATTTGTGTTAAATTGGAATGACGAAATAGATGTTGCGCCTGATGATTAAAAAGACAGTGAAGTTGTATTGTGTAGCTCTAATAGCTGCGGGATTGGGCACGAACGGAACCCTTGCCAGCGACATTTCCGGAGCCGAGTTATACAATACTTATTGTGCTGCGTGTCATCACAGTGCCGAAACCGGTGCGCCGCGCCAAGAGGCGCTGGCCCAGTTAACTCAAGTTCGAATTTTTGACGCGATGACCTCGGGCATCATGCAGGCACAGGCGGCGGATCTGACCGAGGTTGAAAAACGCCAGATTTCCAAATTTCTATCCCCTGATCGGGCAGAGACTAACGGTGTAGAGAACAGCTGTTCAGCGGCAACTTCATCAGCCCAGACATTGGGTCCCGTTCATGTCGGCGGCTGGGGTTTGTCGCACGGCAGTGGGCGCAACCAATCTTCTACATCCGCCGCTATCGATCCGGAGACCGCAGGCAGCCTTGAACTAGACTGGGTGTTTGCTTTCCCCAATGCTGGCCGTGCCCGGACGCAGCCGACAGTTGCAGGTAACACCCTGTTTACCGCTGACCAGAACGGTGTTGTGTACGCGCTGGATGCCGATAGTGGATGTGTGCAGTGGCGCTATCAGGCGCAGGCCGAAGTGCGCAGCGCAATTTCGTTAGGTGTCGACAAGAACGGCGATGTGGAAACATTGTTTTTCGGCGATTTTAAAGCCAATGTTTATGCGGTTGATGTGGCAAGCCGTGAACTTCTGTGGCGGCGCAAGGTTGATGACTTCCACGTAGCGACTATCACCGGTTCTCTCACGCTTCTGGAGGACCGGCTAATAGTGCCGGTATCGTCTTTGGAGGTAGGCTCTGCGCTTGATCCTAATTACGCCTGCTGCAAGTTTAGAGGCGCGGTTGTCGCCCTGGACCGTAAAACCGGTGCAGTAATCTGGAAGCAGCATACGACACCAGCACCGCGACCTCAGGGAACTCGAGAAAACGGAACAACAAGGTTTGGCCCCTCTGGCGCACCCATATGGTCCACCCCGACGGTCGACCCGAAACGCGGGCTTATTTATGTGGGAACCGGTGAAAATTATTCCCGGCCAACCACCAACACCAGCGATTCGATCATTGCACTGAATATCAGTGATGGGTCGATTAAATGGGTCATGCAAGCGCTGGCTGATGACGCCTGGAACGGCGCTTGTGGGCGACCGCAAGACAGTAACTGCCCTGAAAATCGCGGGCCGGATTATGACTTTGGTGCGCCGCCAATCCTGACCACCATGGCAGACGGTAGAGACATTATTCTTGCCGGCCAAAAGTCGGGTTACACGTTTGGTATAGCGCCTGACACCGGCGAGCTTTTGTGGAAAAGCAAAGTTGGGCTTGGTGGCATAATGGGCGGCATTCATTGGGGCATGGCCACCGATGGAACAAATTTATATGTGCCCATATCTGACCTATCAGTCTATGCAAGAGACGCGCACCTGAAGCCACAATCTGGGTTGCACCAAGTGGACGTAAGGACCGGTAAGGTCGGGTGGAGCACGATAAACCCTGACCTGTGCGGCGACGTAGCATGGCGATGTTCTCCAGGTATTTCTGCAGCAGTAACTCTGGCAAACGGTGTTGTGTTTGGCGGCGGGCTTGACGGTATTCTGCGTGCCTACCGTGCAACAGACGGAGCAATACTGTGGCAGCGGGAAACTAACAGAAAATTTGAGGCGGTAAACGGCGTTTCGGCGGAAGGTGGGGCCATCGAGCCTGACGGCCCGGTTATTGTTGGCGACCGACTTTTTATTACCTCGGGCTATGACAAGTTCGGCCAGAAATTCGGCAACGTTTTGCTGTCCTATAAAGTTAAGGGAAAAGACCATGACGATTAGACATTCTTCCTTTATACGAGCGGCGCTTCTCGCAGGGTTGACTATGGCTTTCGGCCCGACGGCTGCGGCGGCGCAGCAAGTGCCTGTTGATCCCATTTACATCCAGCAAACCACCACCATTATTGGTGTGAACCATGTGGGTATGACTATTAATGATCTGGATAGTTCGGTTGAATTTTACCAAGGCGCAATGGGCCTCAAGCGCCATGGTTCAAGCAAAAAGCTCGGTCCGGCGCTGCGCGGTGCGGGTCTGGTGAAAGACATTCGCGTTCAAACAGTGACACTCAAAGGACCCAACAGTTTCCTGCGGTTGATGGAATTTGAACACTCGGTATCAGCTCATAAAAATGGTGTTCTGCCTGCCTACGGCCCCGGCATAACGCATATCTGCTTTCAAGCCCCTAAAGTAAAACCGCTCGACGGAAAAGCGGCAGCACGCGGCGCCACCTGGGTCAGTTCTACCAACGCTATGGTCGACATGCGCGGCGTTGGTTTTATGTATGGCTATATGCGCGACCCAAGCGGGTTGATTTTCGAGATCGAGCACGCACCAGAGCCAAAAATCGATATTGATGTCTGGATGGGCCACGTTGCAATGGCAACAAATGACCTAACCAAGACCCTTGAGTTTTATAGCGAAGTTGTGGGCATTAAGCCCTATCGCCGCGTTGATAATCTCGCAGGTCCAACTTTTGATCAGGTTGCTGGAGTTGAAGGCGGCAAGTTGCACGGTGCCTGGTTCCGCATCGCGCCCTATTACAATTTGGAATTCTGGGAATATGTCAGCCCGCGTACGGGCAAGACCGACGGCCAGACGCCGCTTAATCGGATAGGATACAGTTTGGTGGCTCTCGAGACATCTGACATCGAGGCAGATTATGAACGACTAACAGCGGCAGGCATTGCCCTTGAAGCCGGTATAGTTTCGGTGGACGAGGGCCGGGCGATTTTTTTGCGGGATCCAGACGGAAACCTGCTTTCGATAACCGAGTATGAGGCAGGGTCAAACATGTCTCTTGATGCATTAAACGTAAAATACAGCGGAGAAAAATGATGTTTGACCTTAATGGCCATGTGGCACTTGTAACCGGCGGCAACGGCGGTATTGGTTTGGCTTTTGCCAGAGGGCTTGTGAAATGCGGCGCGCGCGTAGCTATTTGGGGGCGCAACCCGGAGAAAAATGCAGCCGCGCTATCTGAACTAGAGAAACTGGGCGGTGACGTTGCTGCCTTTGCCTGCGATGTTCTGAATGTGGAGGATGTTGCCACGAATTTTGCGAAGACGGTAGATCATTTCGGACAAGTCGATTCATGTTTCGCTAACGCTGGCGGGTCAGGCAAGCCGGGGCGTCTACACGAATTGACTGACCAGGATTGGCATGCGGTTGTAGACCTTAATCTCAATAGCGTTGTTAACACATACAGGCCGGTCATCAATCATCTGATCGAGCGGGACGCGCCGGGCAAGTTGGTCGTTACATCGTCAATTGCTGCTCATCTTGGCATCGGTAACGGTGCCGGATATAGTGCGACCAAAGCAGCAGTGGCTGGTTTAACCCGGGCTCTCGCAGTTGAGTTAGGTCGTAATAATATTCAGGTTAATGCCGTATTACCCGGGTTTGTTGAAACCGAGATGTCGGTCAATACACCCAAGTATTTCCAGGACGGCGCGCGGCGACGCACAGCGTCTGGCGTAATTGGTTCCCTGGAAGACATGGAGGGCATCGCAGTTTTCCTAGCCTCGCAAGAAAGCAACTACATTACGGGTCAGGAAATTGTCATTGATGGTGGCCAGTCGATTTTCCCTATGTAAGGTAAGGCTCAGCTAAATCAGGTTGGACGAACCAGCACACGATGTTCGGACTCGTAATTGGCCTTTAGTTCCTTGATCGAGCCGATGATCATGTTGACGGCAATGTCCTCGACATATTTCCGGTCTTTTTTCTTACGGTGCATATAGTCACCAGCGGAATCGGGAAGACCAAAGGAGATGTCGGTGGCAGTGCGGGCAAAATCCAGAGGTAAGTCGAAGTTTGCCGATATAAACTCGGCGACATAATTTACTGCAGTATCGCGGCTAAAGGACATATAGTCTTCCGTCTCTGGCCGGCCTTCGGTTACGCTTGGTTCCGACTGTAGTCGTTGGATAAGCAGGCCACGTTCCTCGATATACTTCAGATAAACATGGGTCATGCCTCTGACCATCTCTTCGAAGGTTTTTGCCTTTTCCCCTTTGTCTGCCTGAAGTCGCCGCAGTTGCTTGAGCTCGCGGTCCAGCAGTTCCCTTAATAGGTCGGTTACGTTAGTGAAATAGGCATATACCAGTGATTTGCTGATACCGGCCTTTTTCGCGACTCGCTCCATGGTCAGCGGCGCAACGCCTTCGGCCGCCACAATTTTCGCCGCCACGTCCAAAATCAAGGATTGACGGACTTCGGGGCTAAAGCGACGGCGTTTTTTGGCTTCAACTGGCATAGAGAATCCATTGCTAACAACAGGGATAAGAACTGTCTGGTTCGGTCTATCTTCGTTCACTAAAGCGTTTTAAGTCAACAAATCAAGTAATAGTGGTCAAAACGAGGCTTCAAAAAGCAACTTTTTTAAAATATATGACTTTTTGCTCAATAGTAACATATTGTAATATAGTTAAAATTTAAAGGATATTTCATATTTATCATACAAGAGAGTGTTATTGTTCTATTTATTGTACTTTTAATCAATTAAATTGACAATTATACCATATTTACATCACTAATTGATTATTAGCTTAATAACGGCGTAATGCGTTGGCGGTAGGGAGCCATTCGACATTGCGAAGCAGGGAGATATTTAAATGGGAATGCAGGGAACAATTCGAACCGCAACGGCAATGGCACTTGTAACGACAGTGTCGACCGTCGCGTTGGCCCAGAACCAAGACGGCGTGGATGCCGACAGCGACGGCTTTGCGCTAGAAGAGATCATCGTTACCGCACAGAAAAAATCACAGTCAATGCAGGACGTGCCAATTGCGGTTTCTGCCTTTGACGCAAATGCCCTTGGCGACCGGCTAATTGAAGATGCGTCAGACCTTCAATTGTCTGTACCAAATTTCATCTTTGATCAGAGCCGCCTGCAACTGCGCGGCGTTGGCAATAATGCTATTTCAAGCACAGCAGA
The DNA here is from genome assembly GCA_011088215.1 of Sphingomonadales bacterium. Classification (GTDB taxonomy): domain Bacteria; phylum Pseudomonadota; class Alphaproteobacteria; order Sphingomonadales; family Kordiimonadaceae; genus Kordiimonas. The sequence continues at coordinate 5,746 of JAALKD010000098.1, forward strand.
GAGTGGCATTGGCTATCATGTGAACGGTGTATATCTGTTGTCGCCAGCTCTGAGAAGTTCTGAATATTTCGATTTAGAACGTGTCGAAGTTTTGCGCGGACCGCAGGGCACACTGTACGGGCGGAACACAACAGGCGGTGTTGTTAATGTAATCACTAAAAAACCAGATGAAGAATTTGGCGGAAATGTGAATGTGCAAGTTGGTAATTATGACAGCATCAAAGTGAAAGGTGCGATCAATATCCCGCTTAGCGACACTGTGCGTCAACGCTTTGCAGGCATTTACTTTAGGCGAGACGGCTATAATACAAATATATTTAGTGGCAACGATATTGATGGCCGCGATCAATATGCACTGCGCAGTAGCACTTCAATCGATTTTGGCGATAATTTTAGTGCTGATTTTGTATTCGGTTATCTGAAAGAAGACAGTAATCGAGCCAGTGAAACCAAGGGCCTTTGCACAAAAGATCCGACCTATGGCTGTTCCCCTCTTTCTGTGGGATTTGAAACGCCAGATGTAACGACAGCCGTGTGGAACGCAATTGATATTACCGGGATTTTACCCGGCGGTGACTATTTCTCTGATGCGGTTAATCCACCCGAACTTCGCACGGTCAATGTTGATATCGAGCCTCGTTTCCAAGTCGAAGAAATATTTCTCTCGCTGGAATTGAATTATGACTTCGACAATATGACGCTGACGTCTCTGACCGGTTATCAGGATATTGAGACAGAGGTTTTGCAGGATTTTGACCGCTTTGCCAGCAATCAACGTCTATCTCGTCCGGTAACGTACCGCGCGGACATTGAAAATGAAGTGACCACCGACCAGATACTGTCCGCCCGCAGGGATGACCGCAGAAGCGAGCAATTTTCACAAGAGTTGCGCTTGGCGTCCCAGTTTGACGGTTCCTTTAACTTTCTGGCAGGCTTGTATTACTATGAACAAAAGGGCTCAACGCTTGTTAGATTTAGCCATCCTACACTAACCGTCTTTGCAAATACTTTGGGGCGGCCTGACGAGCAGCAATTTGTCGCGTTTGACTCGCCGGAATTTACCTCTGACTCTATTGCCGCTTTTGGAGAGGCCTATTTCGATCTCGGCGAAGACACTCGGTTAACGCTCGGTGCGCGGTATACCGAAGATAAAAAGTCCATTAGGACCCGTACTGTGTTTCTAAGCTCGCCTGACTTTGCCGAATCAGAAGGCGAGTGGAACGTCTTTACCGGCAAGGTCGCGCTAGATCATCGCTTGAACGAAAATACGCTTGTGTATGTCACTGCGTCCCGCGGTTACAAAGCTGGTGGCTTGAACCCGACAAGCCAGGACGGTGATGATGAAAGATTTCGGCCTGAATATTTGAATACAATTGAAGTGGGCAGCAAAAGTTCATTACTTGATGATCGCCTGCGGCTAAATCTCAATGCTTTCTATTATGATTATGAAGACCTCCAAATTAGTGGTTTGCGCGATGTTGCCATTGTTACGGTAAACGGAGACGCAAATATTAAAGGAGCGGAGCTGGAGGTGTTATACGCCACAAGTGACCGCTTTATCATCGACTTTAGCGTGTCATGGTTGGATGTAACTATTTCAGATCATATCACTTCTGACACTGGGGACCGGGATGCCATTGCTCCCGGTGCGGTTCTCGCACTTGACGCAAACGGTGACATACAGCGTGATGGCGGCGGCAACGTCCTGCAGAATGTTGATGGTAATACCCTGAGAAATTCGCCGAACTTCTCTTTCAAAATTGGTGGAGATTATACTTGGGATATTGGAAGTGATCACGAATTGACTGCCAGGGTTGATTATACTTGGCAGGACAAATATTTCGCCACCGAGTTTAACAAGCCGTCTGACGAAATTGGCTCCTGGGGCCAAGGCGATGCTGCATTGATATACCGCCCAATTGAAGGGGCTTGGTCTGTAAAAGCATATGTAAAGAACGTGTTCGACAGCGATGATATTACCCGCATCGGGCAGGACGGGCCGTTGGTTGGTCGCTTCCGCAGTATCAACGTGCTGGAGCCACGCACGGTAGGTTTGGAACTGGGATATACCTTTTAAGACAATCTTTCTCTCCTTGAAAGATGACCCTTGCAGCACGAGATATTCCCAATCTCGTGCTGCTTTTTATTTGTGGACAATCCAACAATGACGGTATCTCGGCATTTGGTATTCATCCTCACATGGTGCATTTTAGTATTCGTGTCTGGTGTTAGCGCTGATGATTTTGACAAAAATGCAACGTTGCGGGAGACACCAACTGATATCATCGGGATTAACCATATTTCTCTGTCGGTAAGGAATCTGGACCGCGCGCTGGCTTTTTATCAAGGCGCAACCGGCTTCAGGCTGATCGCCCGCGAAACCGTCAAAGTCGATAAAACAGCAGACCAGCTTTTTGCACGAGACAATGTGGAATATGAAAAAGCCACCCTTCGCGCGCCCAACTGGTTGCTCGAAATAAGTGCTTTCAAACACAACGAGATGGTCGCGCACGAAGACATGCCGGTGAATGGTCGGGGTATGTCCCACACTTGCTATCAATCTCCAGCGTCTGTTCCCGGATATGAAAAATTCATTGAGCAAGGCGCGCGAGTGATCAACAGAATGGGAAAACCGGTTTACTCATCGCGCTACGGTGTCAGTTATATTTACGCCTATGACCCTGATGGGAACCTGATGGAACTGGAACAACTGCAGGGTGAGGTTCTGGACAAAGCGGGATACCTCGGGGCCTGGCAACAACAGGGGCAAAATATCTGGATGTCGCAAGTGTCGTTGTTTACCCATGACCGCGACCGGCTAATGGCGTTTTACCAGAAAATATTTGCTATCAAACCCAACCGCGTTGCTGAAATTGCGAACAAAGCATTCGGCGATAACCTGTTTGATCTGGATGATGCACACGTGAAAATTGGTTGGTTTCTTCTAAACCACAAATCCAAAGTTCTGGAAATTCTTCAATTTCTTAATCCGGCGACACCAACGTCAGGTAAACACAGGTATCCAGGCGATTTGGGCTATTCTTTTTCTTTGGAAGTAGCTGACATTCGGAAAGAATATGTGCGGCTAAAAAATTTGGGGGTGGAGTTTTTTTAGTGAACCGATACAGCATGGGTATTATTGGCAGGCGTTCGCCAAGGATATTGATGGTAATATTTTTTCATTGAGGCAGGTGCTGCAGTCAGATTCGCCCTATTCAGTGAATAGTTATGATCCAACACAATAATCTTGAAGTGCGCGCCCGCATTGTCTTGAACTATTCAAGGCCCTATTGCGGGCTGGTTCTCTTGATTAAGTCCAATATTGCATCCACCACTTCATCCGGTTTTTCCTGGATAATACCATGTCCGGCATCCAGCTCAATTTCGGTATAATCATCGGGCATCATGGCTCGTTGCGCCTCGACAGTGGAGCGGGCAATGACACCATCATTTGTGCCCCAGATAAACAGCGTCGGCACTGTGACCGGCGCCATTAACAATGGATCATTTTTCACGAACTCTTCGTCCATTGCCCGATACCAATTCAGGGTTGCTGTTAGTGCGCCGGGCTCCGACAATATGGCGAGATATTCATCCAGCTCATAGGCAGGGCGTGCTTGCATCATAACCCTGAAGACCTCGAAATCGTTCTTGGACATCATGAATTCCGGCAGCAGCGGTGTCCTGAAAAACTCAAAATAGCTGGACCGGGTTGCCTGTTCTGGGTTGTTTTGCACATTGTCGAGGAACACGCCGAAGTGCGGGATTGATAGTGCGCTGAGGGATAAAACTCTCTTTGGATATTTGGCAGCCAACCGCCACGCCACAGCGGCGCCCCAATCGTGACTAACCAGATGAAACTGATCAGCGCCGTATGCTTTGGCAACCGCGAGTGCATCTTTGGCGAGCTCGTCTATATTGTAATTATCTTTGCCCCACGGCCTTGCACCTGGGCTATAGCCGCGCTGGTCAAAGGCTATGGTTTGGTATCCTTGCGGTGCAGCGCGCTCAGTAAGCGCGCGCCACATTACCGAGGATTCTGGAAAGCCATGCAGTGCGATGATCGGTGGATTACCGGAGCCCGTGCCGCCAATGCGCACCTTAAACTCGAAACCCCGGACATATACCCGTTGTTCGCCGTTTTGAATTTCGCCGCAAAACAGCGGTAATGTCGCCGTTCGGTCGGCGTGACTGGTACCCCAATCGATCGACCAGCTATAATAGGCAATGGGACCAATTATGGCGGCAGCAACCAATCCTCCAGCTATTTTTTTCCAGCTCACAAATCATGCTCCCATGGGTCTAAATTAGACCCAGCCACCTTAGCGTTTTTTCGCAGAATTTCGGAGTGTATTTTGCTATAATCCAGCAACTAGACTGACTGACGTGCAAAATGTGGCTTATGTGCACCAATCCATGTTTTCAGCTCAAAAAACCTGGGTCCCGACTTTTAAAATCCAACAACAATTTGATTCTTTTTCACAAAAAGAGGTTTCGAATCTTAGCCGCTAAACAAAACTCATTTTTCACAATTCTAGTATCAAAATTAAATAGTTAAATGGTGGTGCATATACAAAAATAGTTAAAGGACTGGGAAATGGCGTCGATTGTGTCTGCTCGAAGGAATACGTTTTAATGCACTTATTCAATGTCCGCTTTGGGTCGAAAGCCGACTCTTGAGCGTGCAATGAAAATGCCATTTCTTCTTGTTTTATAGAAAACAAGCCGTTGGCTAAAACTCGCTTAAAATACACTACAGAGAAATTGCCTTTGTAAGGCCTCGAGCAATAAGCGCTATATGCTGAAATTCAGGGTGTGCATGCAAAAATCCTACATGTAAGTATTTGAAATAAAACAAATATATCCATGAAAGAGGGAGAGAGAAAGTTTCGACTGAAGGAAAGTGGCGGAGGGGATGATTCACGCGCCCAACTCTCTCTCGTGCCAGTGTCCGACCCAGTGTCACGCCTGCGAAACGCTGCGCAATTTTGACGCCCATTCGAAATCAGACCCTTGATCCACGCCCGAAAGCATCCTGGAGGCGGTAGGCTTGCAAGGGCGGTGCTTCCCGGCAACCCTCGCCCGCATTCGCACCATTCTAACCAAAACTGCACATTCCATAGCAACCCCCTGTAATTGAGCAAGATTTCGATTGAACACGACATGACTCCCCGCTAGCGTGTTCGTGAGCACAATAAATGGGTGCGTACAGTAAGCATACGCGCCGTGTCAGGAGTGCAAAGTGAGTAACGACAAGTCGGAGCTTCGTTGGGGAGTGGCACAGCGCCTCGAATTTATCGAGTTCCGATTGTTTTGGGAGGGTCATGTGAATCGTAGCGATTTGATGGAGCAGTTTGGACTGTCGGTGAACCAAGCGTCCGCCGACCTGAACCGCTATATCGGTCTGGCTCCAGATAACATGGTCTATGACAAGAGCGCGCGGACGTATGTCCGTGGTCCTGACTACGCTGCACAATTCCTGAAACCCGACGCGAGCCGCTACCTCGCGCAGCTTCGTTCTTTGGCCGACGGCATTATGGACAACGACGACACTTGGATCGCCGAATTGCCATCTTATGACTCTGCACCAACCCCGACCCCGACCCGCGGCGTTAACCCTGTCACTCTGCGATCCGTTGTGGGAGCCATTCGCCGCTCAGAGGCCATCGAGGTGAAGTATCAGTCACTTTCGCGCCCCGAGCCGAGCTGGCGGTGGATCGCGCCTCACGCCATCGGGTTCGACGGCTTCCGATGGCACACA
>JAALKD010000099.1:0-7844 GCA_011088215.1 Sphingomonadales bacterium
CAGGAAGCCTGCCATCAGGTCGTCGATCCCTTGGCCGGGTAAGCCTGTTGGGGCGGGTATTCCGTACCGGCGATGCTTTTAGAGTGTTGCTGTGTGCTGGGGTTTTCCGTCTGAATACCATTTTCACACAGTTTGTCTTTTTGAACCCGAGGTCCTGAACCTCGTTATGTGTGGATTTTACTAATGACCAACAAATTTATTCTCCCAATTTTACCCGCCAGTGCGGCGGTGCTTCTGTCTTTTCCTTCTGCCGCGCAGGACGTAGAAGTCATCGAAGTAACTGCAGCACGTACGCCCCTTTCAGTTGTCGATATCGCCAGTTCGGTCACCATCATCAGTGCTGAAGACATCGCAAAACGTCAGACCTTTTCTTTGCCAGACCTGTTGAACACCCTGCCGGGCATTGCGGTTGCTCGTGCGGGCAGTGTTGGTGGTCAGGCGCAACTTCGGCTGCGTGGCGGTGAGGCTAACCAGACACTGGTGCTAATCGACGGCGTGCAGATTAATGACCCCGCCGCAGGCGATGAGGTTCAGTTTGAACTGCTGTCCACCACTGAGATTGATCGCATTGAGATCATCCGCGGCCCCCTTTCCAGCGTTTGGGGCAGTGATGCGGTTTCGGGTGTGATAAATATCATCACTAAAAAAGGTGAAGGTGATCTGAGTGTGCGCGCAAACGGTGAAGCGGGGGCCTTCGGCACTTACCGGTTTGGCGGCAGCATTGGCGGTGCCGGCGAAAAGACCAACTTCCGGCTTGGGGCTAGCTATTCAGATAGCGATGGCACCAATGTGTCGCGCACCGGTGACGAGGCCGACGGATTTCGCGCGGTCACAGTTAACGCAACCGGTGGCTATCAACCATCGGCGACCAGCAACCTGTCTTTCTCGCTTCGCCACACCGACGCGCGCAACGACTTTGACAGCACAGATTTTGCCACCGGTTTTCCTGCCGATAGTGACCGGGTAACCAACACGGCCAAAACCTCGGTGTCTGTGGGTGGTGAGTTCCAGCTTTTTGAGGGCAGGCTGACCCAAAGTGCACGGGTAACCTATCTGGATACGGAAATCGCCAATCTGTCAGACGGTACTGCCAGCGGCGCAACCTTGTCTCAACGGTGGGGCTTTTACGCCGATAGCCGGATCAAGCTGGCTGAGGGGCACAATCTGACCCTGGCGATTGATCATGAAGACACTGATTTTTCTCAGCGTGGGCCCGCGTCACCCTTCGGCGACCCTAATCAGGACCAAAGCAGCAGCATTACGGGTTATGTTGCCGACTATGTTGGAAACTTGGGCGAAGCTGTTACGCTAACGGGCAGCCTGCGATATGATGACAATGACCAATTTGCCAATGCGACCAGCTGGCGCGGCGGTGTTGTTTACAAATTTGCAGGTACCGGCACGCGCCTATACGGTAACGTGGCGCGCGGCCAGAAAGCCCCTACATTCATCGAACTATTTGGCTTTTTTAGCGATAGTTTTATCGGTAACCCGAACCTGACGCCCGAGCGGTCTGTCGAGTATGAATTCGGTGTATCCCATGTGGCGCTGAACGGGTCCTTGACGCTGAACGCCTCCTATTTCACTGCTCGGCTTGAGAACGAGATCAAAGGTTTTGCCTTTGACCCGGTAACTTTTGCTTTCACCGCAGAAAACCGCGACGGCAAAAGCAAACGTGACGGTTTTGAAGTAACGGCAGCTTTTGCGGTTAACGACCAGTTGGATGTGACAGTGAACTATGCCTATCTGGACGCCAAAGAGCCGGACGGCTCTGGTGGTCTCACCCGCGAACTGCGCCGTCCTAAAAACAATGCGTCGCTGTTTGTTGATTACCGTCCCAGTGACCGGGTTGGATTGACGTTGGATGCCAACTATGTGGGCTCCTCGGTGGATACATTCTTCCCACCGTTCCCTGAACCGTCTCAGACGGTCACGCTCGATGGTTACCTGTTGGTCAATATTGGCGGCGCCTACCAAATCAATGACCGCATCAGTCTGTATGGTCGCGTCGAAAATCTACTCGATGAGACATACGAAAATCTGTTTGGCTTCAATACGCCCGGTATCGGTGCTTACGCCGGTTTCCGTGCAAACTTTTAAAGGAAGGTAACCATGAAGATATTCCTTGTTGCTTTTGCGGTGGTGGCACGTTTGGTGCCCCATCCCTGGAACCTTACGCCAGTTGGTGCGTTCGGTTTGTTTGCTGGTACCAAGATGACCCTGCGTCAAGCCTGGCTTGTGCCAGTTGTGGCGCTTTTGGTTAGCGATTTAATCACAGGCTTTTATAGCTTGACAGTTATGGCCGGGGTTTATCTGGGCTTTGCAGCAGCGCCTTTCATTGGGCGCTTGCTTATCCGTGATGATGAAAATCCGGCACATATTCTGGGAGCTGTCGGTGTCAACGCAGTGGTGTTTTTCCTCGTGTCCAATTTCGCTGTTTGGGCTGCAGGCTACTACCCACCAACTTCAGAAGGACTGCTGGCCTGTTATGTCGCCGGGTTGCCTTTCATGGGAATATCCGCGTTGGGGGACAGTTTCTATTGCGCACTTTTGTTTGGCGGACAAGCGGCATTCAGGCGTATGTATCCGGGCATTGAGCTGGACGGAAAGCGCTTGTGAAAATCGTCTCGCTTTTGCCCAGCGCCACTGAAATTGTCGCCGCACTGGGAGCTGCCGATAGCCTTGTTGGCGTTTCCCACGGCTGTGACTACCCGCGAGAGATCGAAGGGCTGCCGGTGGTTACCAGCTGTGTGGTTCCCAAAGACGCTACCAGCAATGAAATCGACGCTGTGGTTCGCGCGCAGTTGCAGGACAGTGCAGCGCTTTATGCTATCGATACGGACCTGCTGGCGGGGATGGAACCTGATGTGCTGGTGACCCAAGCACTGTGCGATGTATGTGCCGTATCCGGCACCGATGTGGAAGCTGCGGTTGCGGCGCTGCCTGGTAACCCTGCTATCGTTAATATGGAACCCTTTTCGCTGGACGATGTAATCACAACCGTCCGGCACTTGGGCGCGGCCCTCGGGCTGGGTGAAAAGGCAGGCCATGTGGTTGGCGACTTGCAGGCCCGCATTGATGCGGTGGCAGCGCGAACGGCTGCGCTGGTGCGCTACCGTCCTAAAACCATTGTACTGGACTGGATTGATCCGCCGTTTGTTTCGGGCCACTGGATGCACGACTTGATCGATCTGGCAGGCGGCGATGATATTATGGGCACCCGTGATGCGCCGTCTTACACAAGTGACTGGGACAGCCTGAAGGTATTGGAGCCAGACGTATTGGTTATTGCCTGCTGTGGTTTTTCTGAAGGTCGCACCCGGTTGGAGCTAACCCATACCGCCGTGGACCAAACACTGGACGACTTTAAGGCTGCAGGCACCCGGGTTTTTGTGCTTGACGGCAATGCCCTCTTTAGCAGGCCTGGGCCGCGGTTGGTCGACAGTTTGGAGCTTCTAGCGCACCACCTGCACCCGAGCATCCACCCGATGCCGGAGATTGAAATATAAGCAGCAGGCGTTAGCTCTCCTCTGCACCAACTTCTGATTTGCTGGGGCGAGTGAGCCAATAAATCGTGCCTGCCGCCAACACAAGCGTGCAGAAGATGCTGCCTTCTGGCCCCATTCCGGCTCCGTGCAACCAATCAGGACCAGTTGGGCTGAGCTGCACCACCAGTGCTGTCGTGTCGGTATCAAGGCCAGTAACGGGTACCTCAAAGCCAGTTGCGGTGAACCAGTTCCATCCCGCGTGCCAGCCCATTACGCCCCATATATTGCCGGTCTTAATTACCCACGCGCAGGCAAATAGAGCAAACACCATGACGTTTAAACTGTTGTACCAAGCATTTTCAGGACTGAAATGCATGAAAGTAAACAGGACGGAGCTGATAAGGACAGCCGTCAGAAGATTGAATTTTCGAGTAAGAACCGACAACAACCACCCGCGGAAAATAAACTCCTCTACGCTTGATTGCAGGGCAAAGCCAACAAGTAACAAAGCAATTTGAAACAGAACTGTCGGGGACGACAGTGCAGGGGCAATCGCGCCAACGTCGTATCCACCGAAAGCACCGATCAGGGTGACAGTGATCAACATCATGGCAATGCCGGCCCCGTGGCCCTGCCAGAATGTTTTCATACCGCTTGGTTTCGTTAGGCCAACGCTGGACAGTGACCGGCGTTCGACAAATTTGATCCAGCTGATGAAGGCTAGTCCGACAGCACCGAATGATACGGTCAGAAATGCATAAAATCCATATGCTCCAATCGGCTCCAGTTGGCTATCAACCAACCCTAAAGGTTCCAGAAGTAGAAGGCCGGTTCCCATCAGTAAGGCTATGGTCACGACCAGCGCCATAATGGTAGCTAGCGCACCCCAAGGCAGCCAGCCTTTGGCTTCTTCATCACCGAAAATATTCTTGGAAAATAGAGTCATGATATCCCCCTGTTTTTTGTACCGCGTTTATCGCAGCTTTATTTGTCTAGTTTATATAAGCACTCCATATCCATAATTAAAGCTGTCTTATTGGTCGATTGAGGGTTCAAGTAGATCGATTGTGTCTTTGTTAGCGTTAATGCGGGCGCGGGTGCCAAGGGGCATTATGCGGTTGCTGGCGATATGGCTGAAAGGTGCACGGGCACACCCGCAAGCGTGCCTACACTGACTTGCTATCCTCTATACTAAACGCGCCAACTACTAAATCCTGTCCATGCGGCAACTAGCAACAACACTATTGTTACCACCAGCAGAACAGCGGCGGTAATCACCGGAGACAACATCTGCTTGTCACTTGCCACAGGCTCGCTACTACCTTCCAGTTGTGGATAGGCCCTTTGCAATGAGAAGTCGAAAAGCGCCATCACTATAAGTATGCCAGCATATATAACCATTTTTGTTGCCAGCCAGGATGCATCGACGGGCGCACCAGAAAGCAGTGACAATACGCCGGTTCCGCCCAATACAATAACAAATGCAGCCTGAAGTAGACGCCCTACTATACGCATGGCCTGCGCCGTGGCTGTTTGCCGGTTTGGCGCGCCAATCCAGTCGATGCCAAGCCAGATGATAGCAAAAGCCCAGACGCCAATTGTTGACCCGGTTGCCAGCGTAATCAAACCAAGGTTGCTTGCCAACTGAAGCCCCATAGGTAGCATCAAAATAAAGACCGTTTTGGGAACGCGCACGAGATAATTTAAACTAGACAAAGCCATCTTGCGTTCACTAGGCGTGTCGCCGCGCATATGCAACCAGCACACCATCACCAAAATAGTAACCGACGAACCCAACCACAATGCAAACAGAACGATATGCAAAAAGATTTGAAAATGGTGATCCGCATACATCTTGTTTCTCCTCAATAGAACGCCAGAGTTAGTCCTCGCTGGATGCAATTTCCCCACCTGGCTTTATCGCCAGTATTGAGCATTCCACCCGGTCGAGAACATCTTCAGCCGTATTACCAATCAGCAGGCCAAGCACACCTGATCTGGCGATTGTGCCCAAAATCAGGATGTCCGACTCCAGCTCGTGAACCTTGTTAACTAAGACCTTGCGCGGTCGGCCAAAAACCAGTTGAGACACAAACTTGGGCACGTTGCCCTTTAACAATTTGGTTGCAGTTTGCAGGAAGTCAGTTATCCAGGCGGTACTGTCCTGTTCACAATCCTGCATATATTCCTTTGCTTCTTGCGGCGTCATCCCGGACCGCGCCGACCGTATCGTATCGAAACCGACTGCATCCCATGCATAGATAACATCAACCGTTTCAATGCCGAGCGATGTCGCCAGTTTGGCGCTGTGACCAAGTTGAGCGAGCGCTAGGTCGCGGCGATCATCGTAATCCGCATATCCATCAGGGCGATCAATAGCGACAGCAATCCGGTCGAAGTCTGAACCAATGTCAGGACGTACGACCCATACCGGCACAGGGCAATTGCGGATCAGACGTTTGTCAACGCCACCAAACATGGGAGCTCTGGCACCGGTTGATGGAGCTGCCGTTTTTAGCACCAAGTCGGCGTGATTGATAATCACTGCTTTGTCGACCTCCTCAACCAAGCGCCCTGAAACCAATGAGGTTGATGTGCTGTCGGGCAGTTGGTCAACGACCATGTCGACTTTTTCTTTGACCGCATCAGCAAGCTGGTTTGCCAGATGTTGAGCGGCTTTGGTTGCCCGGCTCTTTTTAAATGTGGGGACGGGGAACTCGGGTATTACACCCAGAACGGAAAAAGAAGCAGGGGTTTTAGTCGCCAGCTTACGCGCGAGCGACGTGATCACCTCTACCTCGCTATCAAGGTCTACAACAATTAGTATTTGACTGAAAGACACTGTGTTCTCTCCCTTGTATGAATTTCAGTTGAGGCCGCCACGCATGGGACGCACCATGTTCTAGTTCTTGGTAAATATGTGCGCATTTAGATAGTTTCAAGTATATTTAAGTACTTTGAGATATTTTTGAATATTTTGGAATAGTATGATATACTTTGAAATATGTATAGATACTTTTAAGTTAAGAAATATTGCGGTTAAATCTGTTTACGCGCGTTTATCGTACCGATAGGGTATTCTTGTAATATCCAGAGGCCGAGGCATGTTGAGCAAACCCTTTATGACCACCCTAGAAATAGCCAAGCTGCTTAAGGTTAAGGAGCCCACGGTACGATCATGGATTCATGAAGACCAATTGAAGGCCGTCAAGCTGGGTCGGGAGTACCGCGTGGCGGTTAAAGACCTGGAAGCATTTATTGATGAACGGACAACATGATCATCACAATCCCGCAAGCACATAGAGCAAGCACATAGAGACAGGATGATCCGCTTTAGGTTTGATGAAGTATGTCGGAAGTGATCCAGTGGTCACGCTGGCAGATATTCCGGTTGGGAAAATATCGCTGGTAATAATAGCGAAAAAGAAGGTGTTCGCTCTCTGGTTCCCCTGTTGTTAAATTACTGACGATTCAAGCAGATTGATTGTGCCTTTGTCGGCGTTAATGCGGGCGTGGGTGCCGATCGGTATGACGCTGTTGCTGGCAATATGGCCGAACGGCGCACCATAGAATGTGGGCACCTTTGCAAGTTTGCCGTAATGCTCAAAAATATCCATCAGGGCAAAAGCGCCGTATCCGTCGCCGTCATTGCCCACATCGGTAAAGCCACCAAAAACAATGCCGTTCACCGCCGACAGCGCGCCGGAGAGCTGCAGGGTCGACAGCATGCGGTCAACCCTGTAAATGGCTTCGCCCACGTCCTCAAGAAACAGGATTTTACCCTTCATATCTGGCATATAGGGCGAGCCCGCCAGCGCGGTCAATACGGTCAGATTACCGCCCAAAAGTGGGCCTTCGGCCACCCCCGGCACCACCGTTTGTACCCGCAGGCTATGCTGTGCCAGCGTGTCATAGTTGGGAACCGGATTTCTGATCGTGGGGCTTTTGCCCTCGAACAGCATTTGCTTGGCCATCCGCGCGACGGCGGGTCGCCAGCGCGACGTGCCGTTCGGTCCGTGGAAAGTAGTCATGCCGGTGCGGGCGTACAGACCGCACAGCAGGGCAGTGATGTCGCTGTAACCGATGATCACCTTGGGGTTCGCTTGAATGACTTCGAAATCCAGATGCGGCAAAATGCGGGCTGCACCCCAGCCTCCGGTTAGGGCAAAAATTGCTTTCACGTTGGGGTCTGTGAAGGCTGCCATCACATCAGCGGCACGCTGCTGGTCGGTGCCTGCCAGATAGCCGTGGCGTTCGCGGACATGCTCCCCCTTGCTGGGCTGCAGGCCGAGGCCCGTCATATTCTCTGCGGCAATATCAAAGCGAACTCGATCAAAAATCGCCCCGGCAGGGGCC
>JAALKD010000099.1:7854-11407 GCA_011088215.1 Sphingomonadales bacterium
TCGCACCTTGTCACCTGCTTTCAGCTGTGCCGGTTTGTTTGATTGCTGGCGCGCTGACGCTGGCAGGCTGTTTCCCAGCGTAATTGCTGTTAATGCCGCCGCCGACCCGCTGATAAAACTTCGTCTTTTCATGGCAAATTCTCCCTGCGGTCATTGTGCCGAACAAGGCACCTCCAATGCAATGATTTTGCTGCGCAACTGCTATTGCTTGCAGCGGTCGCGCCTTGCGCATAGGCTTGACGACAATCAGTTAGTCGGTGAGCGTTTAACCAATACCTGCAGGGTAGATTAAGAGGGTTAACTCGGGGGAGTTGCAATGATTATTTACGGTGTGGCGCTGCTTGCCGTTTGCATGCTGGTAGGGTCGGTGACGGGCAAGCTGATTGGCGTTTTGATTGGTATTGACGCTAACGTGGGCGGTGTGGGTATCTCCATGCTGTTGCTACTGTTTCTCACCAATCTCAAGTCTGAGCGATTCAGGTTAAAACCACTTAGCGAAAGGGGGATAGCCTACTGGACGGCAATGTATATTCCTATCGTTGTGGCGATGGCGGCGAAGCAAAACGTATACGCAGCCCTTAACGGTGGAGCTGTGGCGGTTGTCGCGGGTTTGCTCGCGGTCGTCGCTAGTTTTGCCCTTATTCCAATACTCACTCGTATGGCGGGTCAGTCCGATGATCAGTAGTATTGTCGAAAATGTTCTCACCAATAATGCACTTATTACGGCTTTTGCGTTTGTAGGCATCCTGTCTTTATCAACCAACAAACTTTCGGATGTACTGACAGGCGGGCGAATTCACGGTTCAGCGGTGGCCATCCCATTGGGGTTGGTGCTTGCCCATGTTGGCGGTGTGGTTACCGGCGGCAGCAAAGGCCTGGCGGATATTCCAATTTTTGCGGGCGTCGCCGTTATGGGCGGCGCAATGCTCAGGGATTTTGCGATTGTGTCGACGGCCTTTGGTGCTGACTTGTCCGCCCTCAAGAAAGCCGGTTTAGTAGGCAGTCTTTCCATCCTCATTGGCGTTGTCCTGTCCTTTGTTGTTGGTGCTGGCGCAGCTGTGGCCTTTGGATACACGGACCCAGTATCTGTGGCCACTATCGGCGCCGGAGCAGCCACTTACGTCGTTGGTCCGGTTACGGGAACGGCTCTCGGCGCGTCAAGCGATGTGATTGCACTGAGTGTTGCTGCAGGTTTGATTAAGTCTGTCACAGTTATGATAGGTACACCTTTTGTTGCCAACTGGATTGGCCTCAACAACCCGACATCGGCGATGATTTACGGTGGCCTGATGGGCACAACCAGCGGAGTTGCAGGCGGACTGGCAGCAACCGATCCCAAGCTGGTGCCATACGGCGCCATGACCGCGACATTTTACACCGGTGTCGGTTGTTTGTTAGCGCCCTCCATTTTATTCCTTCTTGTCAAATTCATTTTGAGTTAGGTAGGCCCATGAATTTTTATTCATCTATTGAAAAAACATTGAAGCATGATGCCAACCGGGAGCTGCTCGCCACTACAGAGGGCAACATATACACTCGTGGTGATATCGACACGCAGGTTGCGCGCTTTGCGTCCTATATGGTGAGTATAGGTATCAAGCCCGGTGACCGGGTAAGTGCGCAAGTCCACAAAAGTGTAATGAACCTGTGCCTCTACCTGGCTTGCCTGCGCGCTGGATTTGTGTTTCATCCGTTAAATCCGGCGTACCAAAGCGGTGAAATCGAGTATTTTCTGGGTAACGCGGAGCCATCACTTGTTGTGTGTGACCCCGAAAAACTTGGGATGATGCGACAGTTGGCAGGTGCAGCGGAAATTGAGCATCTGGAAACGATGGATGCGGCAGGCAATGGTTCGCTCACAGATAAAGCCGTAGTCAGCAGTGAAGAATTTGAGACGGTACCAAGGGACGGCGAAGATGTTGCTGCTTTGCTGTATTCGTCAGGGACAACCGGACAGCCCAAAGGCATAATGCTTTCGCACGATAATTTGCGGGTCAATGCCGAATGTCTCGTTGAGGCATGGGGCTTCACCAGCACAGACCGCTTGTTTCATTGCTTGCCCATATTTCATGTGCACGGTCTGTTTGTCGCGCTTGGCTGTGTTTTTCTGGCCGGTGGAACTATGCGCTGGGCTGCGGGTTTCAACCCAAAAGAAGCCCTTGAATTTTTGCCCGAATCCACATGCATGATGGGGGTTCCCACATACTATACGCGCTTGCTTGCTGACGCTGATTTTTCACCTAAACACTGTTCAAATATACGATTGTTTATTTCTGGTTCAGCGCCGCTTCTGGCGCAAACACATATCGATTTTGAGAACAGAACGGGTCACATCATTCTTGAACGATACGGCATGACAGAAACCGGAATGAATTGCTCGAACCCATTGAATGGTGTGCGTAAACCCGGTGCGGTCGGACCAGCCTTGCCAGGGGTAACCGCACGTGTGGTTGACGACCATGGGCAGCCGTGTGCAAACGAGGACATCGGCAACCTTCAGGTTAAAGGCGGTAACGTGTTCAAGGGCTATTGGCGGATGCCGGAAAAAACCGCAGAAGATTTCACCGCCGATGGTTTCTTTAACACCGGTGATCAGGCAACCGAAGATTCAGACGGCTATTTCAGCATTGTTGGACGCAGCAAGGACATGGTTATAACCGGTGGGCTGAATGTGTATCCGAAGGAAGTTGAGGATATGATTGGCCAAATGGAAGATGTAGCTGAATCCGCCGTAATTGGTGTGCCGCACCCGGATTTCGGCGAGGCAATCGTTGCGGTGGTCGTGCCTTCTAATCCCGCATCGGCACCTGGTGCGGACGATGTTGTAGCCTTTACCAAAGATAGGCTGGCCAACTTTAAGGTGCCAAAACATGTGTATGTTACCGATGCTTTGCCGCGAAACACCATGGGCAAAGTGCAAAAGAAAGCTCTACGGGAAAAGTTCAGTAGCTTATTCAACTAACGGCTTTGTGTGAAATCTGGTTGGTATTTCCCCACGTATAAAATGGAAGTTGTAGAGGAAGCAGCATGGTTGTGAAGATTGTGAAGTGGTTTTTGGCGGTTGTTGCTATCGCGGTGGCTGGGCTGTGGTTGTTCTGGCCGGCAAATATGGCGATCAATGGCCCGTTGCTGGACTTCATCACGGGCAAACAGCTTGATGCTCCCAGCGAAAGCGTTCTCAAAGAACGATTCAAATTGCCGGAAGGGTTCCGTATCGGTGTGTTTGCTGGCGGTGTTAATAACGTGCGCACCATAGCAGTGACCAGTTCTGGCGATATCCTTGCGACCAGCATGCGCCCGGGCGAAATTATTTTGTTGCACCGCGATGCAGACGGTGACGGTGCATCGGATGGACGCACAGTTCTCGCGACCGGACTTGGCCACCCACACGGGTTGGCGCTTTTTGGTGGTTATCTGTATATCGGCGAAACCGAACAGATCGTGCGTGGGCGTTTTGACCCACACGCGCGCACCCCGAGCTCGGAAGAGCGTCGGGTAGGGGCGGGGCGGGGGGGGGGGGGGGGGGGGGGGGGGGGGGGGGGGGGGGGGGGGG
>JAALKD010000018.1 GCA_011088215.1 Sphingomonadales bacterium
TTCGTCGCTACTGCCTGCGGGGGCACGGTGCTGCACAATTCCAACAATACCGCCTGGCTTCAGTGCCTGATAAATCTCGGAAAAGGCCTGAGTGCGAGTGCCGATTTTATCTTCGTATTTATTCAAATGGTGCATCGCCCGAAATAAAAGGAACGCATCAACGGTACCCTTTACCTCTTCAGGCATTTCTGTGAACAAAAAACCATTAACTTTGGTTTTGCCTTCGCCGCGCCACGCCGTTGCCTCCTCAACATAGGTCTTGGGCCAAGCCTGATAGCGCGCCATTCGTTCGGGGTCATCTGCATAATCCAATGCCCGGTGCGCCATTGAATAGCTGACTCCAATCAAGCCTCCTTCATCGCCTAAATATGGTAGCAAAATGTTGCTGTAGTAGCTGCCTGCAAGCGTATCGGCCACTATCATACCTGGTTTTACGCCCAGAAATTCCATAGTTTCCTTGGGGTGGCGATATTTGTAGCGTGCCTGAACTTCTGCTGGTTGCGCCGCCAGAACAGCTTCCAGTTTGGCAGACGCTGCATCAACAACCGCGCCTTTCTCTGTTGTATCGCCTGTGTCGCCAGAATTTCCGCATGCTGTAGTCAGCAATACTGCAGCACCTACAAGCGTGCCGCGAAGTGTTTTGATCATATAGCCCTCCCGATCAATTACTGTTTCATTCGGCGATTTTGCCTCACGCCGGGTCACCAAGTGACCAAAAATACCTTTAATTATTATGTGAACAATAGTTTAGCACTATTCCAACATTTAAGTCCCATAAATTAGGAACATATTTTCGTTATCTCGCCCTAAAAAGCCAACCTGCATTATTCTGCTAGTTTCATCGGATATTCATATCGTGCTATGCCAATTTAGTGCTCCATGGTATCTGGCTATACTAGGTGACGCGGGGGGCAGCGACACCTGAATGTAGTAACCAGCGATGAGACTAGATTTTTGGATTTTCTGTTAATATCCTCACCAAACGTTGATGAATATGCAGCCAATATTCGTAAACGCCTGATATCGGCACCGTTGATGTGTCCCATTGATGGGCCGCTTGGTTTTTTTGAATTCAGCGGGCTATTTGTTGCCGCTAACGGGCACCAAACAAACGAAACAACCACCCTGTGCTATGACGGTTTCGGCATTGGTAGTGGCGCTGCCTTTTCATCCGGGTCTGTCGCCAGCCTTCCGATTGAGACCGCAAATGCCTATCTGGATGCCTGCCTTGATCCGATAAACAACAACGCGTTACGCGGCGTATTTGCCCTCATGCGCTTTAACCCTCACACGAAGGCCTTTACAGTTGCTGCAGATCCACTGGCGCATTACCCCATCTTTATTTGCGGCCTGGGCGATACCCTGATTGTCAGCAATAATTGCTACCTTATTGAGCAAACCGTTCATGCAATGGGCCTGGCACTTACCCGGTCCTCAAAGCTTGCGGCAACAAGTTGCGCGCTTGGCGTTGGTCTTGGCAACCGAACCGGCTTTCGCGAAGTTGTACTGATACCGCCGGGCCAACTGGTCACCGGTATCGGCCCAAATTGGCGCTTGGTGACCGCCGCAAAACAGCCGGAACTTAACACCACAACATACAACGATTTGCTTGATTTGGCAGCAGACCGTTTGACCGATAGTTTATCCTCGATTGTCAGAAGCGGCAGGGACCAGAATGTTCATATTAAATTGGACGGTGGAATATATTCGCGGGTCCTCCTAGCCGCCGCTGTCGGCGCTGATGTGTCGAACCTCAAAGTTTCCCATTCTGAGCATCTTTCTTCGGACAGCGCAATCGTTTGCCAACTGGCAGAAAAATACAGCGCTGATCTGGCCTCGCAGACAGACGACAATCACCTAGATGATGCCGATGAAGTGGAAGCGGCGCGCATCCAGGCTTTCCGATCGCAGGGGTTACCTAATCTGTCTCAAACAATCCCAAAAACCACCCGCACAAAAACCGCATTCCGCATCCAAACTGACCGCCAACGGATGCGAGCTAACAGCTTGCAACATACAGCACCAAAAGCATTGTTTTGGTCCCGTCCTTTAATCGCACTCGGGAAGTTCTCATCCAATGATCCCATTTACGGCGCTTGCCTGGCTGCCTATTGGAAAGCTGGCACCAGCACCCACGCCAAAGTTGCCGTCAAATGGGCCTATCAGATTACTTCTCTTTTTAGCGCGCGGCATTCCTTGTTCCAAAAGCAGTTTCTGAGGACAGCAACAAATAACCTAATCGAGCAAATGCAAACCGCTAATGAGCAGACTTCGACGCTAGGCAACGACTATATCCAGCGCGACAGCAGGCGGCGAAACCTGGGGCTACAGCTACGCCAAAATAACCTGTTGTGTGGCTCATTTGACCCCTTGATCGACCCAATTTTAGCCAGCATTTTCAATCGTTTGCTTGCGTTTCAAAAAACTGAAGTTGGTTTTATCATTGACCTGATTGATCAAATGGGCGGCCGCGAAATGATCGAAGTCCCATTTACGCCCGATGTTTTCGAAGGGGGCGGCGGAGACGTGCTCGCGGCAAAGCTCGGCGTGTCCAAAAAGAAGCTAATGCGGGAATCGGCCAAAATTTCGACAAATCCGGTGAACGCATTAAGCACTGATGTGGGGTTGGATCAGACCGAGGGTTTCCATGAACAACGGGAAACTACAAAAAATATTCTACCCGAGTTGGCCACGCTTGCGGCTGCCCTGCCTGCAGGCCATGAATGCTGGCAATATTTCCGCCGTGACAAATTGCTGACAGCTCTCAATGAGGAGACCATGTTCCTAAACGACACTGCAGGAACCACCCTTTTATCCGAGTTGCTACAAACCTTTATCTGGGCTGCATCAGCGGAGAAAAAAATCGGTGTCGAGAACCTCGCCTAGCCAGCCAGTGACCGCCGCTTCACTCGGCTGTGTCGTCCGGGGTTCCAGATAATGTTTTCTTGCCATTAAACATCGCAGAAATAATGCTGCCCTCGTGTCGATTTTCAGTCCATACTACAGCACCAATATGCAAAATCAAAAGACTGAGAATCACGTAAAAATTACTCACATGAGTGTCTAAAAATGTACTTCTGAATGCCCGCATATCCTTGTAATTTTCGGGGTCAACCAAGCTGCGATCGTAAGGAAGAATAGCCGACGGATCTACGCCAGGCGCTGCAACCCATTCAGCGATCATTCCACCAAAAGGTGGATAATATATATCCGTACCCGCCAGCACCAAACCTGTAACTGCCTGGACTGTTAGAACTATTAACAACGCTGAAATAGCAAGCCTCCCCAGCGGATTGTGGCCAACATATGTGATTTTCTCGCCAGACATGTAAGCTTTGAACGCTGCCGCATAGCCTTTTCCAAATGGTAAAAGATTGCGCCAACGCGCATAGGGACCGCCGATAAACGCCCAAATCAATCGCCAAGCCAAATTAACAGCAAACACATACCCGGCGTAAACATGAACGGTCTTCAACAATATTTTTCCGTCATTGGTTGCACCCAACGAACCGGCATTCAACAGTGCCACGCCGCAGGCAATCAAAACAAGAATTGCCAGCACGTTCACCCAATGAAAAATCCTGGTTGTCCGATCCCAAACCCTATGCTCCGATAATGTCGCCATGGCCTCATCCTCTATACCAATCATTCTTCGTTCGCGGTCAAACTAACAAATAATCCACAATTTAAACAAAAAAAACACGCCACATACTCTTACCTCTCCATTCTCACGCAATCGAATCAAAAGGTTGTTTGAAGGTAAATGCCAGCGGTGATGGCCCTTCGGAGCGCAAAATTTCGAGCCTGTCGACCGCCTCACCGATTGTAGGAATATGTCCGGTTGGCACCCACCATAGAACGAAGTGGCTCCGCGCAGGCATTTTAAACCATTCCTTGCGTCGCGTCATAATGCCGGTGTGAGCAGATTTATAAGTAAATGCAAACAAGCTTTCCCGGTCTCGCCAAACCGACATATTGACGATTGTGCCATCACCGTAGGGGTTAAAACTCATGGCATCACCCACATCATCCTGCAGCCGCCAAACAAAACCATCTGCCACCTCGGCCAGCGCGTTAATTTCATCAAGGGCGTGGATGAACGGCGTTACTTCGGGTGCATCGCGTGAGGTTAAAAACTCAGCGACATTAAGCTGCGCCAGTTGAAAAGCCGCGCCGTTATTTTTGTCTGAACCCACCTGGAATTCCTTTGTTATTTCGTCTCTATTACCGCGGATCTGCGTTTCTTAGCGTGCTTTTTCTTCTTAGGCGGCTCTGTGTCAATGAAATCAAGCGCCAACGCGAGCCAATGCGCAAGCTGATCATCAGTTTCAAAACCAGCGGGCTCAACCAGCAGGATCGATTTCATGATCCGACCGGTAAAATCGCAGAGCCGAGCCTCGGGATTATCCAGCGCCGCTGCGGCGCGTACTTCTCCGCAGCGCACCATCAATTCGCCGACACCGCCTTTGGCTTGGCCTTCGCCGGAAATACCAACAGTCATATGCCCATTGACCATAAAACACAGGCCGCCAAACATCTTGCGCTCTTCCCACTCGCGTTCCAATGCCAAAAAACCCATGCGGATGCGTGCAACCATATCCTCGTCAAATGCCATTCTAACTGCCCCAATTGTTACGGCTGTTGCTGAACTCACAGACTATAAGGCGTCCAGCAGGTAGCAGCAACGCCCACGACGGCACAGCGAAATTTAATGCCTCTTAATGTCTGTTAAGAACCTCTTTGGCCTACGACTATTATCTATCACCAATTGACCGACACATGATCAAGGAGCCTGCCAATGCTGAAAGTTTTTGTTGCCGCCGTGGCCGCCGTATTTTTGCTGGCCCCATCGGTGTTCGCGCAGGTTGGCCGCGGAATCACCGAACCAGTCGTGGCCGAAATTTTCGTCGATGAACCTTTTCGCGGAACCGAAGGCATTACTTTCAACAATGAAGGCAGGCTTTTTGTCGCTGGGAACCGCGCAGTGTGGGAAGTAATGCTCAACGGCAGCAGCCGCAAGCTAACCGACTTGGATAGCAACCTGGGCCTGGCCGCCTTCGGCGAGCACGACATCCTTGCAGCAGATTTCGGACCCACCAACGCATTCCGCCAACAACGCAACAATGACGGTGTTGTCTGGCGCATCACGCCGGAAGGCGAGAAAACGCCTTACATCACCGGCCTGGGTGACCCCAATGCATTGATCGTACGCGATGATGGCTCGGTGCTGATATCTGATGATGCCACCAACGAAATTTTTGTCTTTGACGAAGAAAACGGGCTGCGGTTGTTCTCAACAGCGGTCAATCATCCCAACGGTATCGTGCTGTCTCATGACCGGAAAACCCTCTATGTGGCTCAGATTTTCAAAAGCATTCGGCCTGTCATCCGTGACGATAGCCTGTGGGCGATTGAATTGGGCGCTGATGGAAACCCTGCCCCAAAGGCACCAAAACTGGTGGCGCGCACTGGCCCCATGGCGGCAAATGACGGGCTGGCCATTGATAAAGAAGGCAGAATTTACATCGCTGCCAACGGCCCAGCGGGAGAAGTGTGGCGCTACGACCCGGCAAGCGAGAACCTCACGCTAATTGCTGGAAATATCCCTGGGGCTGCAAGCCTTGTGTTCGGGCGCGGCGAGTTTGACCGGAATTCGCTGTATGTCACCACCACATTCTCAGGCGGGCGGGGCGGGAAAATATACCGCGTTAAAACCGACACCACTGGGAAATAACATAGGCCTGCGACGCGTTTACCAGCCGCCACCGCCGCCTGAAAAACCCGAAGAGCCAGACGATGCGGGCGGCGACGACGCAGAAGCAATGGTGCTGGCCAAACTACCCGACACTGCACCAACAAAGGCGCGAGACCGAAACCTGGTAGAGCGCCGACCACGATACCAGTGCGGTTGCTCGTACGCTTCCGCCTTACCTATTCGGCTCATGGCACTGTCGAATTGATCTGCCCATTCATTTTCCACATCAAGCGCGATGGCATAAGGCAAATATTCCTCAAAAATCTCTGGTGTTAGTTCAGGCGCATGATGGAAATTCAAACGACCTTTTTCTGCCACCTCCAAATAATCACGGAAACCCTCAATCATATCGAGAATCTTGCGACCGTAACGGGTCCGCGCCTTCAGCAAGTATGCGAACACCAGACAAATGAGTATATAGAGGCCAATGAAAACAAAATGGGTCGGTGTTGGCTCATTGATAAACATTGCCAGTTCGGCAACAGCCGCAATTAATACCCCACCCACCAACAGATGCCTGTTCAAACTAAAAAATCTACCTTCACCGTCTTTGAGCTTGGCGCAAAACTCAAGATAGCTTTCCCTGACGTCTTCAGAATGTTTACTGCCCATTGTTACGCTGTCGAAACCCCGAAACAGATATTTCGCCAATGTTTTTTCACCCGGTGAAAGGGCCACGGAGCCGCCAGTGCGTTCCAGCCGCACATCGTCGCCGGTCTGGTCGATGGTCAGATAACCCTTCACCGCCATATTTACGATCGCAGCAGTGTAGGCGGTGTGGTCTGCTCCCAATTTGCGGATCGACCTTGCCAACCCCGGTGAAATGCCTTCGGGCGGGCCGTAACGCGCAATGATAGTACCGGCTTTGGGATCGCGACCGGCTTTGCTCCACGCAACGTAAAAATACGCCAGCAACAGCAACAGGCCAATGCTGCCGATGAACACATGCAGGTTATCGCGCAGAAACCGCTCGGCATTATCCATGCCTGTTGGACGGACGACAAAGCCAGCTGGCCATTCCAGCAGCATCGTAAAGCCCTGCTCGCGCCCTAGCGAGCGGTTCAATTGGTAAACCAGCATATTGTTCGCGATCCGCTCAGGTGTGATCTGCCATGCCTTTGAACCAAAACTGCCCGCATGCCCTTCTGCCCGGTCGATCACCGCGCCTTCGGGAACGCGCACGCTAACGGTCGCCGACTCTATGGGGAAGGCCCAGCCATGGCCAATGGCATTGAAATACAGCTCGTCAGTGGCCTCCAGATGAGTGACCTGCCATGTGGTTTCATACATGATTTCGTATGTATGTTCACCTCGACTGAGTATATGGTCCGCCGAGCCAATGCGCACCCGTTTGCCGTTGGCATAATTTGAGACATCATATGGCTCGCTACTGCCACCTCGGCGCACAGACATCACTTTGAAACCGGCTTTGATGTTATTGCCGTATTGGTCTTCATAGTCAGTAGGGAAGTCGCGGAAAATACCGCGCCTGATGTTTCGCCCTTCAGCGTTCACGGTTATGGTTTCGGTAATTTCAACCACCCCATCGGCACGCACAACAATATTGCTGCTATAGGAGCGAATTTCCTCTGCGGCTGACAAGGGAACCGTAACAATTAACAAAACGAAGGCGAACACAGCTGAAAAGGCGGATTTCATGCGTATTTCTCCTGACAAGTGGTGGGAAACAACCGAACTAGAGTGAGGGGCGGAGACGCTAAAAAGAAACTTTGGGAGCTTCGGCCACTGCGTCTGCCTCAGCTTCGTCCAGCTCAAAAAATTCTGCACGGGCGAAATTGAACCATCCGGCCACGATGTTGGAAGGAAACTCCTGCACCGCTACATTCAACAGGCGTACATTACCGTTGTAGAACCGCCGTGCCTTCTGGATATGATCCTCAATGGCATGCAGTTTTTGCGAGAGGTCATTGAAATTGGTATTGGCTTTCAGTTCCGGATAAGCCTCAGAGACCGCTAACAGCTGCCTGAGCGCACCGGTCAGCATATTCTCGCTGCCTGCCTGCTCCGCTGGATTGCCGGTATTGGAAACAGCAGCCGTGCGGGCAGCAATAACATTCTCCAGGGTCTCGCTTTCGTGAGCGGCGTAGCCTTTGACTATTTCCACCAGATTGGGAATCAAATCATAACGTCGTTTCATCTGAACACTGATGTCAGACCACGCCTCTTTTTTGCGAACCCGCAGGCCCACAAGTTTATTGTAGGTTGCCCCCACGTAAGACAGAGCAATCACCACAACTGCCAGCACAATATAAGATGTTTCCATGGTAAATTCCTCGCTTAATTTCCGAACGATAAGAAGGCTTAAATGCCTGCGATGGTGTGAGTGCCCAACACCCTATATGGGGGACCAATCCCTTATTTTCAAGCAGTTAGCAAATATTCCACGAACCCACGTCCCCGAAACAGGCCTGTTTCATCTGTTAATTCAGCGCTCCGTATAGTCATTAAAAACCAACAATAAATCGGCATTCTGGCTTGTGCAACATCCACCGAAAAATTCTAGAATGTTGGTCATGTGATCATGATCACAGCCATCTCGCACACTAGTTGTGTATATATTCCCTGAAAAGTTGTATTTAGAAGTGGGACGCACCGCAGGGTGCAATATTCGGGGAGAATTCAAATGGATCCTATTCTTGATGTCACCATTGGGTTGATATTTCTGTATCTATTGTTGGCGCTGATCGTAACAGTGGTATCGGACGGCTTGGCGGGGTTGCTGCGCCTTCGATCCAGAAATCTGAACAAAAGCCTTGAAGCTTTGCTGAAAAGTGATGAAGCCAAAACATTATCGAATATTTTCCACAGCACCGGCACCATGCAAACCATCCAGACAATGACAGGCAAATACTGGTTTCAGTTCAAAACCGACAGCCGCGAAAAATACACGCGGGTAGAATCCAAAAGCTTCGTCAATGCCCTGCTGGAGGCTGGCAAGGCCAGTATGGAGTCCGACAAGGTTGGCAAAACGGCCAAGCCTGCCCCAACACTCATCACAAGCGCAACTGAACTCATTGAAATCATTGAAGCACTGCCGGAATCGAACCTCAAAAAGTCGGTAATTACAATAATCGATGACAAAAAAGACGATGTAAAGGCGATGAAAGCCCTGATCGCAGACTGGTTCGACACCATGATGGAGACAGCCTCGTTGCGCTTCAAGGCCGCAATGAAACAATATGCTTTTGTTGCCGCGCTAATTGTAACAGTTGCGGCAAACGCCGATTCCATCACCATCGCCGGGGCGTTGTGGGAAGACGATACAATGCGCACGCAAATCGCTGAAAATGCCGCCGCTTTTGTTGCGGAGGCAGAAACAGTAGACGAACTGGCCGATTTTGAGGCCGTTCAGGCTGAGCTGCGGCCCTTCCCCATTGGTTGGGACACGGCAGCACCCCACCATTCATCTGATTGGTACCTGTCATTGGAAGGCTGGTTGAAAAAAATTGCCGGCTGGTTGCTAACCGCACTGGCGGTGTCGCTGGGCGCGCCTTTCTGGTTTGATCTGCTAAAAAAACTGGCCGCGATCAGAAAGCCCGCCGCAACGGCTGCTCAAACCAACAATAAAAACCCGGGGGCTGCATGATGAAAAGACCCATAGCAGGTTTTTTGGGGGCGGCGCTGTTGGCGCTGCCTCTCAGCGCACAAGACCCTGAGCCCAACCCTGAGCCCTCGTTAGGAATCGGCCCCACGTCACCAATCAAAACATTCTCCCGGTCCAAGAAACTGGCGCGCGACACCATTTATGTGGACCACAAAAAAACCCTTTACTGCGGCTGTGATTTTGTCGCCAACAAAACCGGCACTGGCGGCAAAATTGGCACCCGTGCCGGCCTGTTCGACGCCAGCGGCTGCGGCTACACGGTGCGCAAAAGCGAAACCCGCGGCAGGCGGCTGGAGTGGGAGCATATTGTGCCCGCATCCCTGTTTGGCCGCCGCCTGTCCTGCTGGATAGACGGCAACACCAAATGCAAAACCTCAAAAGGCAAAAGCTTCAAGGGCCGAAAATGTTGCGCCAAGGTGGACGAAGACTTTGAGCATGCAGAAGCTGACCTGCATAACCTGGCGCCCTCGGTGGGTGAGCTGAACGGTGACCGCAGCAACCACCCCTACGGCATGCTTTCACCCATTGTTGAGCCGGACGAAACCGCAACCGAAGCCGCGACGCTAAAACACCGGCTGTATGGCCGCTGCAACTTCGAAGTGGCGCGCGAGCCCGGCATGCCCAAGGTGGCAGAGCCCGAGCCCGACATTCGCGGCGATGTGGCCCGGGTGTGGTTCTACATGGCCCGCGCATATAAGTTTACCCTGACCCAAGACACATTTACCATGCTGAAAGGCTGGCATGAAGCTGACGCGGTTGGTGCCAACGGCGATATGTGGGAAGTCACTCGGGATGCCCGCATCTCGCTATTGCAAGGCAATAAAAACCCCTATGTACACGGCGCTGACGTGCTGGCAGCGGATTTTGTGCCACAGCCTGCGCCTGAACCTATCAGCGAACCCGCAGATGCGGGTGATACGCCAGAGTAAAGGCTAGTGATCTGTTACTTGTCGCCCGGCGTGCCCTCGTCTTCAGCGGTCCGTTTGCGATGTTCGTTCGTCGCCAACCCAGCACCGATAGCGACACCCACGGCTACACCAACAGCAATATTGCCCATGGCGACACCCAGCGCCACGCCCACGCCGATACCAACTGCGACGTAAGCGCCCGGCTTCATCTTTGACGGCTTTATTTCGCTGCCATCTCGTTGCTGCTCATCGGTCATGGGGTGCCCTTTCTAAGGTGATCTATACTGGCATATATGGGAATATGGGGCGGTGAATACCAGCGAAATCAGGCAGAAATGCCGCGTTCACAGGCAACATACGAATTGAAATACTCTCATTAATTGCATTTTTCTAAATTTTTGATAGGTTTCTATCGCAATACGCGACGTAAACTTGACATAAAGGGGGAGTTTTCATGTCAAAATCCGAAGAAATTATTCAAGGTATGCGCGACGAAGGTCACATTGATGCTGTTTTACTCAATACCGTAACCGCGCCGCTCGGCAGCGTCAGCGAAGATATGTTTGCGGTGCGTTTCGCTACCAATATGCCGAAACAGGTGCAATTCATGGCTTATCAAGCCTCTCTAACACTATTAATCAGTGTTAATGGCGGCCCTGACGACCACGTCCAGCTATCACCCGGCCCCGGAACAATTTACAATATCCCGCCCAGCACCAAGCATTTTTACACCAAGGTAAAAGATGTCAAGGTGGCTTCGGGTGCAACCTATGCCATGATTGTCACAGCCTTCTAGGCGCCGCAGGAAAGACCGGGATTGACCCTAATTAGGCGTAATGAACCGGGTGCAAACGGCGCTGTCTGACCGCATCACCGCTTCTTGCTTGAAGCGATCAATATAGGCCCTGGCGATGGCGTTCAACTTGGCATCGGCCTCTGCGCTTGGTGGGTATTGCACCAGCAACAGTTTGGTTTTTTCGCACCCGCCTGCCAGCTCTGCGTCCCCCGCTTCTATCTCATCTGGTTTGCAGCCCTCGCCGCGCCAATAGCCCGAGGCATCCAGAACCGTGAAACCGTCGCCGAAACGCGGGATGATCTCCGCCGTCGCAAAATCGCGCCACTGTGCGGGTGTAACTTCGCCCACATCACCGATATCACGGCCAAAAAACAACCGCGTTTCTGTCCATGCGAAGGTACCAACTGGGCATATTGGGTGAGCCAGAACGGGAACATCTAATATATATGATAAAAATGTAACTCCGACCAACATCTTAGCTTTGATATTCATAAACGCATGTGCCTTAACTAGGATGTAACAATCCTTACTGGGAACCGAATCCAAGCTCCTCCAAACGCTACAAAGCATATGCATTATTTCCATTTAGCAAAAGCGCCTTATCAAATGACTCACGAGCCATTTTCACCTCTCTGACATGAGCATAATAGTCCCCTAATCCTGTCCACACACCTGAAGAATTTGGGTACGCCTCGACGTTCATTTTAAACAATTTCAATGCCTCAGTAGGTAATTTAAACTCATATAGGGCATTATAAGCTGCCATGGTCACATACGACCGATCCGGCGTGTAGACCGCGCCGATACGTTCTGAATATGCTTTATAATGCTTAGTTAAAAGTTTCGGGTTTCTTGCAACTTTTTCAACGCTTGGCGCGGCATAACCATCAAATACAAAACGTAATCCTTCATTGTAACTCACCGGCTGAATAGACTGATGGTTTTCGCCAGAATGATCGTGCAATTTCATCGAAAATTTCGGCGACTTTTTTATCTGCACTTGATCGGAAAGAAGTTTTGCCGAAGCTGCGTCCGAACCATCGTCATTGTGAGGCACAGTTGACACGTATAAACTTCCCCCAAAATCAAGTTGATCACGACTCGCATCTGTCACCATTTTATCTAAGTACCTATCCCCAATCCAAAAAATTGGGTCGATTGCAACATAACCCTGAAATAATCTACCCTGACTAAACAAATCATTGAGTGCGAATAGACCGCCAAAAGAATGCCCAACCAATATACGGTGTTGCTTGGTTCGATAGTGTTTATTGATTAGTGGGAAAAGCTCTTCCCGTAAGTATTTTCGGTATCTTTCCGCGTGCCCACTGGCTTCAAATCGCTGGGTATCAACACCATCTCTGCCTTTGGAGATATAAACAGGTGTATAATCTCTGGTCCGGTTGTTACTTGGTAAGCCTATAATAATAGCTTCAGGTACCTGCGCACCCATTTGATTATTGGCTCTCATTGTTGAGGCAACTGCCAATGCCTGGGTGCTGTAGCCATCGAGTACGTAAACTACGGGATATGTCGCAATTGAATTAGGTGCGTTGTAAGAGGGAGGAAGAAAAACAGAAAAAGTTTGTTTCTCACTCAGAATATCTGATTGGAAGGAGTAAAACTCGGCGACTTCCAAATTACCTTCAAGCTGTCGATCATCCTGTGCCAAGAGATTGGACGACGTTATCAAAGTCACAATTGCTATAGTAAATAGTTTTAACATTGCTCCAGCCCCAAACGAAAAGCCGAGGCAGCATTGCCCCGGCTTCAATATTGCAATGTTATTACATGAAAGACAACTACTCCGCCGCTTGAATGTCGTCCTCTTTTACTTTATCCGCAGGCAAGTAAAGCTCTGAACCGCGTTTTTTGAACTCTTGATGGTTCTGGGCTCATGCGTTTCATGCCGATCCCGCATGCCTGTCATATTTCCGGCAAAATCTAGCCTTACAAAGGCTGGCAACAAGGAAATGTCTTATGACAGTCAATCGGATAACCCTGAAAATACTTTGTGCGGTGGCCACGATTCTGGTCTCCTGAACACAAGCGACCGGTGCCGACGACCTCGAATTTATGGAAGGCCGATTGGTTGAGCTAACTGGTAAAGTGGAACTACGCACCTTTTATGGCCCTCCCGGCTACGGCGAAGCGCCACAGACTGATAGCCGCGAGACTGTCCGCATTCTGCTTCTTGAAAACACGCTGGCGGACGCAGTTCCGCAGCTTGCCGGCACACAGCTCGGCGACGAAATAACCGTGCAGCTTATCCTTGATCAACCAATGCCATTGCTCAGGGAAGCAGGGCAATCGTGCCTTAAATTTTCTGGGGTTCTAATACCACGCATCACAGGCCACCATCATACCGACGTACTTTTGGATGTGCAGAAAACGCAATCCTGCACCAAGCAATAAGGCCGCCACCAGCTTACGGTAACGACCTTGAATTTTCTGGCTTAAGCTGCGCCCATCTACTCCGCCGCTTGGATGTCGTCCTCTTTAACCTCATCCGCAGGCAGGTATAGCTCTGAGCCGCGCTTTTTAAACTCGTCGCTCATGCGTTTCATGCCAGTTTCTGCCTCTTCTTTTTTGGCGGCGAATTCGCGCACCTCTGCGGTGATTTTCATGGAACAGAATTTCGGCCCGCACATGGAACAGAAATGCGCCACCTTGTGCGCTTCCTTGGGCAGGGTCTGGTCGTGAAAATCACGGGCGCGTTCCGGGTCAAGGCTCAGGTTAAACTGGTCTTCCCACCTAAACTCATAGCGCGCACGGGAAAGCGCATCGTCACGCAGTTGGCTTGCCGGGTGGCCCTTGGCCAAGTCAGCGGCGTGGGCAGCCAGCTTGTAGGTGATAACGCCCTCTTTCACATCGTTTCTATCGGGTAATCCTAAATGCTCTTTCGGCGTCACGTAACACAGCATGGCGGTGCCGTACCAACCGATTTGCGCCGCACCGATGGCGGACGTGATGTGGTCGTAGCCCGGCGCGATGTCGGTGGTGAGGGGGCCGAGGGTATAGAAAGGCGCTTCATCACAGTGCTCCAGCTGCTTTTCCATATTCACCTTGATTTTATGCATTGGCACATGGCCCGGCCCTTCGATGAAGACCTGCACATCATGCTTCCACGCAATTTGTGTTAGCTCGCCCAGTGTTTCCAGCTCAGCGAACTGGGCTTCGTCGTTGGCATCAGCGATACAGCCGGGACGGAAACCGTCACCAAGGCTGAAGGCCACATCATATTTTTTGAGAATTTCACAGATTTGCTCAAAGTGGGTGTAGAGGAAGCTTTCCTTATGGTGGGCAAGGCACCATTTGGCCATGATGCTGCCGCCGCGCGACACAATGCCTGTGACCCGCTTGGCGGTGAGGTGGATGAACGGCAGGCGCACACCAGCGTGGATGGTGAAATAATCAACGCCCTGCTCGCACTGTTCGATCAACGTGTCGCGGTAAACCTCCCAAGTCAGGTCTTCGGCGATGCCGTCTACCTTCTCCAGCGCCTGGTAAATCGGCACGGTGCCGATGGGCACAGGCGAGTTACGGATAATCCATTCGCGGGTGTTGTGAATGTTGCGGCCAGTGGAAAGGTCCATCACCGTGTCGGCGCCCCAGCGGGTGGCCCAGACCATTTTATCCACTTCTTCCGCGATGGACGATGTAACCGCACTATTGCCGATGTTGGCGTTAATTTTCACCAGAAAATTGCGGCCAATGATCATGGGTTCGCTTTCCGGATGGTTCACATTGTTCACCAGAACCGCACGGCCCCGGGCGATCTCGCCGCGGACAAATTCGCCGGTGATGTAGTCCGGAATTTCCGCGCCGAAGCCTTCACCGTCACGCTCTAGCTTCTCGGCCTGTGCCTTGCGGCCAATGTTTTCGCGGATGGCAACAAATTCCATTTCAGGCGTGATAATGCCCTTCCGCGCATAATGCAGCTGGGTAACATTCATGCCTTCCTTGGCGCGAAGTGGTTGTTTTTTAAAAGGAAATTCAGGGGCTAGATATTTCTCGCCGGCATTGCCGTTGTCTTCCGGCTTAATCTCGCGGCCTTCGTAGCGCTCTACATCGTCGCGGCCAGTAATCCATTCGGTCCGTAATTCTTCGAGGCCTTTGTAAATGTCGATCTCGGCAGTTGGGTCGCTGTAGGGTCCGCTGGTGTCATACACCCGCACCGGCACTTCGTTGGCGGATGGATGCAGATGAATTTCCCGCATGGGCACGCGAACATCGTCTCGGTTTTCCGATTTCACATAAATTTTCTGCGAGCCCGGCAATGCGCCAGTGGTGATGTTAAATTCGTTTTCGGATTTTGGATGAGTTGAATCAGGCATGGGTATAGCTCCTGTCCCTACGCTGGCGTGAACCAGATCAGGTTCTAAGGGTCTTTGGCTATATGCGTCGCCAAACTCTCAGCCATTGCTGCCCAAATGCGGCGCAGGCTCCCCTCGGAACGGTTAAAGTTAAGGCGCAGAGCCTACGACCGCGACGCCAACTTCGCAAGGGAAATTGGTGTGCATTTCTCCTAATCCATGATCACATTTTTTGTTGACATCTGATGGGTCATCAATATTTGAATAATATGTCACATATTTATGACATATTATTCAAATATTGATGACCAGATATGGAAAGCCGTTTCAGATGGCAGGCGCAGGCAGATACTGGACAGTCTGATGCACGGACCGCAATCAACCGGTGACCTGGTGAAATTGTTCCCGGCGATCGGGCGTACCGGTGTGCTGCGCCATATTGATATTCTGGAGGCGGCTGACCTGATCACCGTCAAACGGCAGGGGCGCGTGCGCTGGAACTATATCAACACCGAACCGCTGGAGCGGATATGTAGCCCGTGGGTGACACGCCATGTGAAGGCCGTCACCTCCTCCATCGCGGACCTGAAGAAATTATCGGAAAGGTAGATTAATGACTGACGTAGAAATGCTGGACAGCAAAATATTCAAATATGGGTTTGATGTTCCTATCAACCAGAAAGCCGACAAGCTTTGGTCAAACCTGATCGAGCACATCGATGCATGGTGGATGAATGACTTTCGCGCGCTGGGTGAAGGCTCAAAGGTATCGCTGTCGTTGGGTGAAAACGGAGTGCTGGTGGAAAAAGGCACCAACGGCGAAACACTGGAATGGTACCGCGTGCAAATGTGCGTGCCGGGCAAATCGATATACCTTGTTGGCCACGTGGCGCCAGATTGGGGTGGGCCGACCACTTCCATGCTGAAGCTGGAAATTATCGAGGAAGACGGCGGGTGCCGCCTTGCCGTTTCCGATGCCCTGCTCGGCAACGTCAGCAAAAGCAAGGCGGAGGGCGCAGAAGACGGCTGGAAGCAAATGTTCACCGCCTTCAAGGCCTACTGCGAGCAATAAAGTACGGCCCTGCCCGCTTATCACAATTCTGCTTGCGCCTTTGCTACCTGTGAACCATCCTGCCATTCGTATTAGAAGTGGGGACAGGCATATGAATCATTGGCTTAGAACAGTTGCATTGGGCGCGGCAGTATTGCTGACAAACAATAGTGCGATAGCGCAGGACTTTGACCCGCTGACGATGGACCCGACCACCATTGATGCTGAATATCCGCCTGCGGTGGCAGAACTGTCGTTCGACAGTTATGGCTCCAAGCTCAACGGCCACATATATTTGGCGAACGGCGCAGGACCACATCCCACCGCGGTGCTATTGCATGGCTTTCCCGGGAATGAAAAGAATCTTGACCTGGCACAGGGCCTGCGCCGCGCCGGGTTTAACGTTCTATTCTTTCACTACCGCGGCGCATGGGGCAGCGAGGGCGACTATAGCTTTGGCCATGTGGTGGAAGATGTAGCCTCAGCGGTGACATACCTGCGCGAGGATAATATCGCCGCCCAATATCGCGTCGATACGGGCCACATCAGCCTTGTTGGCCACTCAATGGGCGGTTTTGCTGCGGTTATGGCGGGTGCCGCCGACCCCTCAATCACCTGCGTTACCGGCATTGCAGCCGCCAACCTGGGCCCACGGGCAACAGCAACCGAGGCCGAACTTGCGGGCTTCGCCGCCTATGTGGATGCGCAAGGCATGCTCAATCACAAAGGCAGCAAGGCAGTGATCGCTGAAATTGCCGAACGAGGCTCAGAATTTGATACTTTCCTGCTGGGACCAAAGTTCAAAGATCGACCCGTTCTTTTGATTGCCGGCAAACAGGACACAGCTGTTGATCCGGTTAAAAACCACTTGCCGCAAGTTGCGGCCTATGAAGCGGCCGGGGTTAAACTTTCCCATGTGCTGATGGAAGGCGACCATTCCTTTTCATGGACCCGATTTGCCCTGATGCGAACCGTCACAGGATGGATGACAGCCAACTGCCGCTGACCCCAAACATTGGTCTAAACGAAAATCATAAATATCTTTTCGACGGATATGCGTAAGCTACTGCTCATGAAAGCTTTGATCTGCATATTTTGCTATGTTGTTTTGGCCGCAACAACGTCCGCGTTTGCCGCCGAGCCAAAAATAACTGCACTTACCAGCCATCCCGGTGAGGACCGTGAACCTTCGCTGTCACCTGCGGGCAATTTCATCGCCTATCTTAGCGATCCGAAAGGCGATCGCAGCAACCAGCTTTGGGTGCTAAATATTGCAACCGGCAAGACAGTGCCCTTGGTCGACAACATGGTCGTTAGCAGCCCAGCCGCCTGGCATCCAGATGGCAGATCGCTGGTTTTTGCCGCCAAAAAACAACCCGACCAACCCGAAACACTTTGGCAAATCAATGCAGACGGCAGCGGCCTGCAGCCTATTGATACTGGCACCACAACCCGGGCGCATATGGCGCCAGACATTTCGCCAGACGGTGAATGGCTCGCCTTCTCGCAGTTGGCGGCGGCGGGCACCACTAACTGGGATATCATCCTGCAAAATTTGACCACTGGTGAACGGAAGCCACTTGCAAGCAACAGCCCCTACCGCGAAGTATGGCCGCGCTTCACCCCGGACGGCAAAAACCTGATCTATTTTTCCCGCGCTGACACTACTGGCGACAATGACGAAATTTACCGGCTGACGCTAGCGACCGGCGCAACCGAACGATTGACGCACATGCGGGGGCATGACTTCACGCCGGCCCAGTCGCCCAGCGGCCCCATCGCCTTTGTATCCAACCGCACTGGCAGCAGTATGCTGTATATTATGAACCATGATGGTAGCGGGGCCACGCAAGTCGATACAGGTGCATTTCAGGCACGCCAACCCACATGGAACCCTGACGGAACAAAGCTTTATTTTACTGGTCGACCAAACGCAGGCGGACCAGCCAACATAATGGTTATGGAAAACCCTCAAAGCGTTTTGGTAAAATGATACTCAACACTTTCCGATAAATCACCCAACTCGCGGGTCGCACCAGTTTTGGCGTAACCTTCGCGGACATAAAACCGGTGGGCGCGTTCAAATCGAGTGTCAGACCATAATTCTATCGAGCTTGCGCCGCACGTCCGTGCCCTGCCCTCAATAAGGCGCAGCATTTTTGCGCCCATGCCGCTTCCGCGCAGGCTGGCATCAAGGTAAATGCGTTTCAGTTGGTAGCGCGCGCCTGACAGCAAAACGCCTGAAACCAGTCCAACAATCTGGCCGTCTTGTTCCAGCACAAAACCTTCGCCGCCGCTTTGCTCCAACGCGGTCGCATAGGCACGCAGATCGGCGTCAATGCCGTCGGGTTCCACCACCACGCCAGGATACTCGCTAAAACAGCGCTCAATCAGGCTGATCAAGCCTGTCGCATCCTTGTTTCTAACTGGACGAATTGGCACAACGGTCTCCTTGTGGCGACACAATATACAGCAATATCATAGTACACATTTCCGTGAACACCCACAGCTTATTGGCGGCTCAAGCGCCCGCAAGCCTTTCAATTTCAACGGTTACCGCTGTGAAAATGCGGCAAAACAGCGATATTCTATAACAAAAGTTGGTGTTGCAGCCAGCCGCGCGGCGCGCTTAGCTGGAAATGAGAGTTTATAACATTGATCCAATCACAATTGTGACGACGGGAGACAACCGATGATCCGCCATTTGAAATCCACCACTGCCGCGCTGCTGGCAGGCGCAGCAGTGCTCAGCCTCAGCTTTACCAGCCTTGCTGACCACCACGCCGCAGGCGAAAAAATGAAGCGGGAACGTCCGGCAGGCGACATCGCCCGCGATGCTGGACGCAAACCAGATCAGGTTCTTAATTTCCTAGGGGTAAAGCATGGCATGAAAGTGTGGGACCACGCCTCTTCAACCGGTTACTACACCGCGGTCTTGTCCGACGCCGTTGGCAGGAGCGGCATGGTTGTTGCGCAAAACCGCACGGCCTCATGGGATCGTCTGAAAGACGCCCTCGGACCGCGCTATGAAAAACTGGGTAATGTGGACGCCTTCGCCGGCAATATAACCGACTATGAAGGAGCCGCGGGCGAGTTTGACATGGTCTTCACAGCGTTAATTTATCATCACATGCACTATAGCGCCGCCTCTGGCGACGGTACACCAGACACATCAAAGACATTTTTCGCCAAAGCGATGGAGATGCTGAAGCCAGGCGGTATGTATGTGATCATCGAGCATCAGGCACCAAACGGCACCTCGCGCGCCGACAGCGCGGGCTGGCACCGTGCATCGCTTGAAAATGCCATCACCGACCTGACGGACGCAGGGTTTGAATATGTGGGCAGCTCCGATGTTCTCGCCAACCCGGACGACCCGCAAAATATTCCCTTCCGCGAGCTAACCAGCGGGCGCGACAGCAGCCAGCGCTTTGTCGCCAAGTTCCGCAAGCCTGAGTAAGGCCGTCTTTTCAGAAGCGCTTAAAACTGCTGATACATCAACTAACCAACCCGGATAGAAGCTCTTGCTTGAGTTTGTGTCCGGGTTTCTTATTCTTTGCACAGAAGAAACAATAATTGGGCAGGATTGGTCATGCATATTGGTCTTATTGGCGGTATTGGTCCGGCAGCGACAGAATTTTACTATCGGAACCTTGTAAAGCGCCATGCTGAAGCGGGCACGGTGATGGATCTGACCATTGTCCATGCCGATACCAAAACGCTGATTGGCAATTTCGTCAAGCGTGACTACGACGCTCAGGTCGATGATTATATGAAATATGTCGGGCGCCTGCAGGCGACGGGGTCGATGCAATTGCGACCACCTCCATGGCCGGACATTTCTGTATCGAGCAATTGATTAAGGCTTCGCCGTTGCCGGTGATTAACGCCATTCCCGCGATCAATGAGCATTTCAGCGCCCACGGCATTGGCTGCGTGGGGCTTTTGGGCACCAACGGTGTGATGAAAAGCAAGCTATACGGCGGTATCACCAGCGCCGAGGTTATTGCACCGCAGGAAGATGTATTCGAGCGCGTCAGCGAGGAATATTTCGCCCTTGCCCGATCTGGTAAATGCACCGACGAGCAGCGCGCTTTTTTCTTTGGCATCAGCCGCGAAATGATCAGCCGTGGCGCGGATGCGGTTATGCTGGCAGGCACCGACCTATGTTTGGCATTCGATGGCTTCGAGCCCGGCTTCCCCTGGTCGACGCCGCGCTTGTGCATGTTGATGCACTTTTTGAGGCATCCACTACTGATCGCATTTAAGGAAGCCGCTACAAGCCAAGAGTTTGCATCTCGGCACACCCGACAACGGTTATTTTCCAATCAAGAGCAATGATAGAAAGCGTTTGCCAGCTCCAACACAGACTAAGCCGGCTCGAGGTATCATTCTACGTTTTTGAAGTTTTGAAATAGAGTCTTCATTTGAAACGGTTCTGACCAGTACCGAGAGCGCCAATCAACGTTCAAGGCTTCCAAAATCATGGCTTCTGCGGCACCAATGGGGTAGAAAGCTGAACGCTGCTGCCTCGCAAGGTCAATTGATTGTAAGCTATTGAAAATTAACAGGTTTGATTCCAACGCTGTCGCTGCGAGAATAGAGGATTCCCGCCCAATGCGGTTCTCGGTCCATCTCGCCACACCCTCCTGCCACAGCTGCAGTTCGAGATAAGCCCAATCTCTCGATGAGACACTTTTCTCGGTCTTCGCGCGTAGCGTCAGATAATTAAAAACAGCGTCCTGAAAGCTGGCAGATCCACGTGCTTCTATGGCCACGGCAAGTGCTTGCGCCATGGTTGCGATGTTTCCCGCAGTCTCCACATTGTCATAGGGGAATGAATAATTCAGCATCCACATACCGGTTTGGTCACCACCATCCAGCCCCAGAGCAGCAGTGCCTGTGTAGTAACCGGGCCAAGAAAATTGAAGCTGATGAAAGTGTTCGTGAACCAACGTCAAGCTCCATTGATGCGGGGTCCGCGAGGTCGCCGCTGGCGTTCCAACGACAATGGTGGGTACTCCTCCAACCGCCGGGAAACTGGCAAGGAAAGTTTCGTCAAAAACGCGCGGGCGTTTGTATCTTTCGCATCCCAATTTGCTTGAGAATATGGCCGGCTCGAAATTATCATATCCGCCTTCATGACAATAAAGAGTTTCCTGATCTTTGTTGATCAGCAATATGCCGAACGGTGCCTCACTAAGGCCTGGCCAAACGCTGTCCCCATGTTGGAAGATCAACTCTCGGGCGTCGGAAATAAGGACTTCTTCCATGGTTGATGAATCTTTTTGGATTGCCGAGGACCAAACACTGACCGACATTGTGATCGTCAACGAAAGTGCTAATGCGGTTTTCCTCATGTTTTTTCCAGCTTCAAATACCCAGATGTCGATCGTGAAATCTACCTCAATCACAGAAACATTTAAAGCGGTTATGCTTGCGAACACCCAACTGTGTTTGGCGTTTTATGGCTTCGAGCCCGGCTTTCCGGTGGTCGACGCCGCCCTTGTGCATGTTGATGCGCTATATGCGGCAAGTGTCTCTGACCCAGCTTAGAGAAGCAGTTGCGAGTCGGAAGTTATTACTCTTCATAATTTAACTCATTATATTTCCACGAACCACAGAAATCGGAAATTGTTGTCTCAGGCCATACCGCCTTACCGTTCAAATAAGAAGAAGGTGCCGCTCCATGGCAGTTGCCATATGGCATGCCTTTTTCCCTGCTGCCATGCCAATAAATGCAATTGCCACAATACTTATCTATATCATCTTCTGAGTTCATTCTCAAAGCATCCCCATCGTCCCATGTTGCCTACTGCAATCTTGACATAAGCCATTGCTCAATCCAGCTCAAAAATACCCATAAAAGTGATAAAAACACGGACGCAATTAACGAAAATATTCCAAAAACCAACCACACGCCCCAAAGACTGTCGAAAGACTTGGGCTCCATAACTAAGATCATTGTAACAAACAGGACAGGCCAAACCACGAAAATCAATCCCGACAGTCTTTTTAAGAATTTTAAAAATCTAGGCTTCATATTTACTTTTTCGTCTCTTTTAGTCACCGCTTTCAGGGTCATTTTTGATTGCATCATTCATTACCATCGCTTGAGCAAAAATGTACTTTCCATTAAGGATTTGCATCATCACTCCACCCTGAGGCTTCCACCCGAACTGCATGTATTCATTGACTTCGGCCTCAATTGCTCCCGAATCGTTGCCGGTCATTACGACATATTTTTTGCATTTAACTCTCCTCAAATGGGTGTGACTTCCCGCTTCGCAACAAGGCGATATAGTTGTTGATCGTGCGACGCTTCGGGGAGCTTGTGTATTTTTGTGCAACGGCATATCGAGGTGCTTGGAAAGATAGAAAGCATATAATGGCGACTGTTCTTGCGCTGTTGTGTTCATGAAGCCCTCCAATAAGTACATCCTACTCCGCTGCCCGAAGCATAACTTGCCGTCGCCTGTACGTAATGCGACCACTTTCGCGGTAGGTGATGGAGATAGCACCAAATGCGAGCGCCAGCGCGCGGCGTTCGGCGCTGATGTCAAAATGCTCGCGGTGGGTGCCTTCGTATTGCAGCCACTTATGCTCAACGCCAATTTTGGTGGCCATCGCCAGCAATTCCTCGCTGCTGTCAGCCAGCATATGGTTCATGGCAAGCCCGTGAAACGGGATCATGGCATTGTCCACATACACCGCCATTCAGTGTATCGCCTTAATCATGGGCTAATGCCTTACGCAGCGCAGCATAGTCAGCGAAACCCAGTTGTGGCTCCACCACCTCCGCCCATTTGGCATCAAGCATTTGGGCTGTCTCGTCGCTCAGCGTGTTTTTGTGGCCGCCAACATTGCCGCTTTTCACCTTGCTGGACCCCGCGCCTTCCGGCAACCGAAGCGCGGCACAGCGTGCCTGCGCCAGCGGATGGTCATCAAATTGGCGCTCATGTTCCTTCATGAAGGAGAAATGTGCCTGGTGTGTTGCTATTTCAATGGCACTTTCGTCGTCGCAGCCCATGAAGCCCGCGACCCGCTTAACGGCACCCGACAGATCATCTTTCATATCCTCGAATGTCAGCGCGAGCACATCATCGGTTTCTCTTGCTTTCTCTTTGGCATTATACCAACCGATCAGGTGGTTCCAGTAGCCACGCGGTGCCGGGCGTTCGAGGAAAAAATCCTGAACAAAATCATCAATGGAAACAACGTCCCGCTCCAAAAACCAACCATTCATGAAATTATAGAAGGAAACCGCGGTATCCTTGGGGTCACGCACCACCCATATATAGCGCGCACCTTTCGGCACACCCTCGTATTCATAGTGGGTTTTAAATGCGCGGGGACTAGCTTTCTGTTCGCCGACAATGTCCCAGCCCACATCGTGGGCCAGCTCAATCCACGGCACCACATCACAGATCTCCCCGAAGTCCATGTCGCCGTTGGTGCGCAGGCCATGCACGATTTGCTGCATCCATGTGGTGCCTGCCTTGGCGTATGTAGAGACAATTATATCGTCAGAACGCGCATTAAAGGCCTCAGCCCTGGCGAAGCCTTCCGGGCTGATAAAATATTCCATTTTACCCACAAATTCAGCGACACTTGTTGCTCGCCTCAACTCTGTCACACATGCTCTCCCTCAACTAAATCAGAGAATAGGCATGCAGCTCTGCCTTTGTCCAGAAAGCCAGAGAAAATCACAGGCTATTCAAAAGAAAGTAAAAATTGTCCGCCCAATGGAACATCCTGATTCAGTCAATGAACAAAAAGTCTTATTCGAACCCGCACTCTTCTTTTCCAAAGGCAAACTGTCCCAAACGCAAGCCATCCGCGCTCATATACATGTAAGTATTTTTACCACCATACTTAATGGTATCAGCCATATCTTCATGTTCACACGCATTTACTTTCAACTGCTTTCACAAGTGCTCAATAAA
This sequence comes from Sphingomonadales bacterium, assembly GCA_011088215.1. Lineage (GTDB taxonomy): Bacteria > Pseudomonadota > Alphaproteobacteria > Sphingomonadales > Kordiimonadaceae > Kordiimonas. The sequence continues at coordinate 24,398 of JAALKD010000018.1, forward strand.
TACGCTCAAATCAACACAGTTCCATTAGCTGCAACATTTTTGTCCTCGCCGTTCCAGCGCAACTCAGTGCCTTATCGGCAGCTTAATCGAGTATTCCCTGCCACAATTGGTCAGTAAAAACGGAGCCACAACAATTCTCTTTACATCTTTGCCTATTTGTTCAAAAAATGGGAATAACAAACTTCCCGTTTGCGCGGACTTCATTCTCTCCATTCATGGTACCAAAAATGAACAAAACTTCTCCTGTCTTAGCAATGTTTTTCGAGCCAGATGGTTACGACATGAAAAGCAAAAAATTGATGGGCCGACAGTCCGCGGGGCACGCTTTTTTGAGGTCTGTTGTCAATGACCTGGATACAGAAACTGAATCACTTTTGGCCTGTACCAATTCGCCGCAAAGCGCGGCCAATTTTCAACGGATTGTCAACGATATTAAGCCCGGCATAACTACCCACCATTGCAAAAGAAATAATGGTAGCCTTCTAAGAGCAGCTTCAACGTTCTATCTGCCTGATCCCAACATACCTGCCGCAGCAAAGATGCGCCTGCGTCATGGTTTGGATAGCTACTCTATTTTCGGCGTTACACATACGACCGCTTCTCACGGTGTTTCCGAGTTAGTGGCTGACTGTGTAACCGGCCCGGTTATGCCTTGGGACGCCTTAATCTGTACTTCGCGTTCTGTAAAAAACACCATTGAGAAGATATTTGCGGCAGAAAGTGAATATTTGCAGTGGAAGCTTGGTGCCACCAAAGTACAACAACTCTGTGCAACGCCAGTTATTCCTCTCGGCATTCATTGCTCTGACCATGAGTATTCCGAGGAGGACAAAGAAACGGGCAGAAAAGCGTTTGGAATTGAAGACAATGAAATTGTTTTTCTTTATCTCGGCAGACTAAATACTTATATGAAAGCACATGCTTTTCCAATGTATGCTGGCCTGCAACGAGTAGCGGAACAATCCGGAAAAAAGGTAACACTAATAGAATGTGGATGGTTTGCTACCCCCCCAATTGAAGAAACAATGTTAGAAGCTCGAGAGAGCATAGCGCCTGATATCAGATACCTTCACATTGACGGCCGAGACCCAGTATTAAAACATCAATGCTTGGCCGGATCGGATGTTTTTGTGTCACTTTCCGATAACATCCAAGAAACTTTCGGCCTTACCCCCGCTGAGGCGATGGCGAGCGGCTTACCTATTATCATTACTGACTGGGACGGGTACTCCGAGCTGTGCCAAGATGGCGTAGAAGGCTTTAAAATCCCTACGGCAATGCCGAGTAACATGGATAATCTGGCAGAGATTTATGAGGCTAGCGGAAACTATCAGCGTTATTGTATCGCCGCGAGCTACCAAACGGATGTTTCGATTAAGCAATTTACTGAAAAGGCATTGCTACTTGCAAATTCACCTGAACTCAGAAAGGAGCTCGGACAGAACGGTAAAAGGCGGGCAAAGTCAGTATATGACTGGTCAGTTGTTTTCCCTCAATACAAATCGCTTTGGAAAGAAATGAGCGAAATCAGGACGCGCGCAAAAACACAAGACGAGCACAGTAGATTAATAAATTCGGCGCCGAGGAATTCGCCTCGCCGACTGGATCCCGCTACGCTGTTTTCTTCCTACCCTTCCGAGCGCTTCACTAAAGATTCTCGCCTTTACATAAACGATGAACCTGCTCCAATGGCCTTTGAAGCCCTAACACAACTAAAAATGTCTAAGCTGGTGCCAGAACTAATACCCACACCAAAAACAGCCGAGCTACTTTTACGTCTAGTAAGTGAACAGCCTGGCATGCAGATCAACCAGCTCCTCCTTCATCTAAATTGTTCCATGTATGAAGCATTCGGAGTGGTAGGCGTACTGCAAAAATTCGGTTACCTCACAACTAAAAATTAGAACCAAAAAAGAACGGTAGTCAACACATGCTGGCGACCTTCCCAAAATACTCATCCTATCTTGGTATTAACGAGAAGAAAATTCCACCACCAGATTAGATTCCATGATAACCGCGTACGGAACTTTGTGGAGGGTTGGTGCGCGACGTGCGTGGCTTTTAGTTGTCTACAGCAACCTGTTCCGGATGTTCGCACCCCGGGCATTGGCCCTTAACGGCGCACACCCAAGTCCAGGGCCTCGTTTATCTGCGCCATCGGGAGAAAACCTTTATATTGACGCCCTTCCTCATAGGGGTCGGCCATCAAGCCAGCGTCAATAAGTTCGCGATTGGTATATCCGAAAACATAGTGCCAAATTTGGCTGAAATATCTTTGGTACGAAATCCCGTTTCGCAACGTGGTCAACTGTCCAAGGTCCTGCTCCAACGGTCGGTAATTTTCCCGAAGCCAATCCGTCATAATGCCCCGACTTTTCCTCATGATTTCGGCCATCATTGCCGCATCCTCCTCAAGGAAAACCGGCGCAATCAACCGCACAGTTTCGTCCTCGCTGCGGATATAGCGCATTTGTTCAAGCAGTACAATAAGGGCGCCACCCGTTCTAGTGGAACTTCGCTCGCCTTCACTATATCCGCTGTTGTCCCCGCACCACGCCTCAACGCCTTAAGAATTCGGGTCACATCTGCCATCATCAGGTCGCCGTATGTGGCAAGGGAATTACTGGCGGTTTCCCGGAGCGGCTCATCAACGCCGATAAAAAGAGGCGCCTGCCCGAGCCGGCGTAGATACGCATTCATGCGCCAGGCAAAATCCGGAAAACCAAATCGCGGAATTGCCGCATGATCACCAAAACTTGTCAGAGTCAGGCCACCGAATTGAGAGTTATGGCTACCCCAATACAATCGCGCCAGCGAAACTTCATCGCTTTTTTCCTTGGCCCAGAGAATATATCTGCCGCGCGGGGTTTCTGGCGTCGATGCCATGTATTCATTTTCTGCTGCAATATTCAAACCGTCCCAGTCTAGTGAGTAAGCGCCGATAATCGCATAAGCAATCATCTCGCGTGGAACGGTTTTTACTGGATAAGTGTCAAATAGACCGGCAAAGGACCGCCATTCATTTTTATACTCTTCCGCAAGGCTTCTAGCATAACGATACCCAACATCCTCGAATATCTTGTGATCGCGTGCCGACGTATAATTAAAATCAATATAATATAGTCCGCTGTCTTCGCGCAGAATGTTCAGCGAAAGCAGATGGGCCAGGTCAACATCTGTATCAGCGATCATACCTGAGACCGCTTCAGCGCTAAGAGGAGCTTGCGCCAATTTAACAATCATTTTACTGACCGATGAAATCCCAAGCACAACCGTGGGGCTTTCCAAACCTTCTGCGGACACTCTTCCAGTTACACCGACACTCAGGACAGATGATTCCTGAGCGGCGGCCTCGTTGGCAGCAAGCGCCGCGAATAGGCCAAGCAGAATTCCAAGCCAACGCATCATTTTCCCCCACAGATGACACACAGCCAAAATCTATCACAAAAAAGGCCACTGGAAAACACCAGTGGCCTTTCAATTCATTGTGAATTTGGTCTCGTTATTAACGAGAGTAAAATTCCACCACCAGATTAGGTTCCATGATAACCGCGTATGGAACTTCGTCGAGGGTTGGTACGCGTACGTAAGTTGCTTTAAAGCCTTCAACAGCAACATATTCAGGATGTTCGCGCTCTGGGTTTTGGCCTGCTTCAATCACCATTGGAATGGCACGGGCTTTTTCGCGAACTTCAACCACATCGCCTGCTTTCAGCTGGCGAGACGGAATGTTACAGCGCTTGCCGTTTACCAGAACATGACCGTGGCTGACGAACTGGCGGGCACCAAACACAGTTGGTACGAATTTGGCACGATAAACAAGTGCGTCGAGACGGCACTCAAGAATACCAACCAGGTTTTCACCGGTGTCGCCCTTACGGCGCACAGCTTCGTCGTAATAGCGACGGAATTGCTTCTCAGTGATGTTACCGTAGTAACCTTTCAGCTTCTGCTTGGCACGCAACTGAATGCCGTAGTCAGACAATTTGCCTTTACGGCGCTGACCGTGCTGGCCGGGGCCATAATCACGACGGTTTACCGGAGACTTGGAACGGCCCCAGATATTTTCGCCCATACGGCGATCGAGTTTATACTTCGCTTGGATACGCTTGGTCATGCGAATCGCTCCTTTTTGTAAGCGCCACGAGCGTGTGCAGACCGAAATCGATAAGGCACTATGATGCTCGCGCGGACAGGGTCACTATTGCCCTGACCATTCATTAAGACGCGGGAATTATAGGGGTGTGGACTACTTGTCAACTCAAAAGCGCATAATGGGGCAATAATCGCCTAAATATGATACTCGCCGGTGTAAGTGACGCCTGCCGCCAGATTGGCGGGAACGGCAACATCCATAAATTTTGGGTTGGCCAGTTTCAAATTGCCCATCAATTCAACATATTCAGCTTTTCCAGCAACCTGAAGACGCGGATTGAATTGCTTTTCCTCACTGATACGGCTTTCACAAACACTCCGATAATCATGCCCTGGGTAGACAATGGTATCTTCTGACAGGGTCAATAACTTATTGAAAATACTATCGTATTGCATACCGGCATCACCGTTTTGGAAATCCGTGCGTCCGCTGCCACGAATAAGCAGTGTATCGCCAGTGAAAACCATGCTCCGTTCGCTGTCTTTTAGATGATAGCTGAAGCTGTCATCGGTGTGGCCCGGCGTAGCAATCGCAGCCAATGCATGTTTACCGAACGTCACTGCTTCGCCGTCTTTAACAAAGCGGTCAATGCCTGTCGCCGTGGAGCCAAAGCCGTGAATAGAACGCGCACCAAAGGTTTCGCGCAAGGCACCAAGGCCGGTGACATGGTCAGCATGCACATGCGTGTCAATACCGTGTACTAACTTAAGGTCCAGCTCTTTCAGCAACCGCACATAAAGCGGCATCTGCTCAACCACAGGGTCAATCATCACCGCTTCGCGGGTTGCCTCGTCACCTAACAGGTACGTGTAAGTCCATGTTTCGTGATCGAATAACTGCCTGAAAATCATAATTTCCTGCCTTTCTGATCCAAAAAGCCCTTTCTGACCCAAAAAGCGCGACTAAATCGTGAATTTCGGAATCAAACTCATAGTTATCATAATCAAACTCAAAGTTTCTTGATAAAAATCAGCTTTTTCTATTGTCTCTTAAACTCGCTGCGGTCGAATATGATGACACTCCGTATGGCACGAGATATGTCAGGAAAACTTTCAACCAATCAATCGGCGCGCTACCACCGATGATCGCCTGCCACTGATTGATCAGACTAAGCAAAGTTCCAACAACTGCCCCAACAATAACTGCACGTTTTACTGTCGACGGCAAAAGCCAGTCACTGATGAAACTGGATTGCTGTTCACTCACTCTCTAAACCGTCGGATCAGGCTGGAGGTATCGTTGCGGTTGCCACCCATTTCCTGTACCTCGCCGTAAAATTCGTCTACTTGCCCAGTGATCGGCAGGGTAATGTTCATTCGTTTGGCTTCCTCCAGCACAATGCCCAAATCCTTGCGCATCCAGTCTACTGCAAACCCGAAATCAAACTTGCCGTCAATCATGGTTTCAGCGCGGTTATCCATCTGCCAGCTTTGAGCTGCACCCTTGCTGATCACTTCCACAACCGCTTTTGCGTCCAGCCCAGCCTCCATGCCGAAATGAAGCGCCTCGGCAAGGCCTTGCACCACACCAGCGATGCATATCTGATTGACCATTTTTGCCAGCTGACCCGAGCCTGGTCCGCCCAGCAGTTTCACTGTTTTGCCGTAGGCTGCCATAATCGGAGCCACCGCATCAAAATGGGTGGGATCGCCGCCGCACATAATGGTTAATACACCGTTCACAGCGCCTGCTTCCCCGCCAGAAACTGGCGCGTCGATGAAGCCAATACCCTGCTTGGCTGCAGCGGCTGCCATTTGGCGCGCACAGTCCGCTGAAGCAGTTGTATGGTCAACAAACACAGCGCCTTCATTCATGGAAGCGAATGCACCTTCCTCGCCGATGCATATGGCCTCAACATCTTTGTCGGCACCAACACAGGCAAAAACAAAATCGGCGTCTGCGGCAGCACCAGCGGGCGTGGGTGCGGCGAAAATTTCTTGCTCGCTTGTGCCAGCATAGTCTTCCAGCCAAGCGTCAGCTTTGCCCGCGCTACGGTTGTAAACCGTCACACTATGCCCGGCGGCAACCAAATGCCCAGCCATCGGATAGCCCATCACCCCAAGCCCAATGAATGCAACCTTCGCCATTAATCTTCTCCTGAAACGCTGAAAGCCGCACATTTTAATGGTGCAGCTTTCTTTGCTTAGGCGAGCGAGGCGTGATTGTCCAGCGGCGCTTTTGTCCGCCGCTGCCCGAGGATCACTCGCGGTGCCAATCAATCAGAATTTAGCGGTATATTTGGAGAAATTCTTCGCCTCAAGCTCCCAGCGTTTGTCGGCGACAACGCGGAATTTTCGGCTATTGGTTTTCCACATTTCCAACTTCATCTCGTTTTCGAACAAGAACAGCTTGTTGTCCTGAACAGCGAAAACCGCCGGATTGGCGGCTACAGTTTTGTGGTCTGACATAGCGAATGCACAGTGCCCACCATACTGCGGCGCATACTGCGTGGGATTATCGACAAAGGTTTGCCTACTCTCGAAGCTGGAAAAATAGTAAACCTGCCCTTCGTAAACATAGTTGATCTCGGGCTTGCCAGGTTTGGGTAATCCACCAGCGAAGTAAAGCGTGGCATCATACCCGCCAACAGCGATGACCAGTTCAGCAGCTGGTTTTTCGTCGGCCACGTTGCTCGCAAATATGTTTTCGGCACCTGCACTTGCTGGCATCGCCTGCAACGTAAGCACCGCCACCGGTAGCATCGCAATTTTCATTATCTTCAACATTTTTTCACGTCCTTTGAATTAACCCTGCTAAACTTTTGTACCAAGGCCACCAGCTCAAATCACTTCACGTCGACACACCAATCAGTGAAGTCGCCGTTATTAGTGCCGTGTGCAGCCAACCCCTTCTGTCCAACAATTGAATAACCTGAACCTTCACAAAAAATCTCAGGTTGGCCCCACAGAAAAATCGCCATATAGTCAACCATTCAAATACGTGTCTCCGGGGAGAGCACACCAACTGATGGGGCGAGATTCTGATGCAAACACTGAAGTTTTGGCTAATTTTTGTCGGTGCGCTTTTGGTCGCCTTTGTTGCCATCGGCTTCGGCTGGCTTAAAAGCAGCCTGCCACCCACCAGCGGCACCTACGAAGTTGCCGGCACCAGCGATACCATCACCATCGCCCGCGACAGCAACGGGGTTCCCCATATCGACGCGGCAAGCGAAAATGACCTGGCCTTCGGACTGGGCTACGCCCACGCGCAGGACCGTCTATGGCAAATGGAAATGAACCGGCGCATCGGCAACGGACGAGTTGCAGAGGTACTGGGCGAAGCAGGCATTGGATTCGATAAATATTTCAGAACACTGGGCTTTACCCTGCGCGCGGAAACCGCGCTGGCTGTTCTTCCGCCGGAGGTTGTCGAGGGGCTTGAGCAATACGCCGCCGGTGTAAATGCTTATGTGAGCAAGCGCAGCGGTGCACTGCCACCTGAATTTCACCTGACCGGCATAACGCCCGAACCGTGGACCCCACGGGATTCACTAGTTTGGCAAAAAATGATGTGGCTTGACCTGTCCGGCAACGCACGCCAGGAAATCGCCCGCGCACGCCTATTGGCAAAATTGTCTCCCGAGCAAGTTGCGACCATATTCCCCTCCTACCCCGGCGAGGAACCACGGTCTTACCCAGCATTGGCCGCAATTTATAACAAATCTCCGATCGTGGCGGCGGCTAGAGCGATTGGCCCAGAGAAGCCCGCCGGATATGGGTCAAACAATTGGGTGGTTTCGGGCGAACGCACAACAAGCAGCATGCCGTTGCTGGCCAATGACCCGCACCTTGGGTTAACCACCCCGTCCATATGGTATCTGGCCCGGCTTCATAACCGCAGTGACAAAACCAACATCGTTGGGGTCAGTTTCCCCGGCGCGCCCGGCATTGTTATCGGGCGCAACGACCATATCGCGTGGGGCTTCACCAATACCGCACCCGATGTGATGGACCTGTTTGTTGAAAAACTTGTCGGCGACAACCGCTATCTGACCCCGACCGGGCCTGTGAAGTTTGAAAGTCGCGAAGAGATTATCAAGGTACGCGGCGGCGACCACATTGTGCTTAACGTGCGGGAAACCCGGCACGGTCCCGTTGTCTCTGACATTTATAGCGGCAGCCAAGAATTTCTGGACGACGAGCATGTGATTTCACTGCAGTGGACAGCGCTTTTGCCCACCGACACTGGTGTGGTGGCACTGCAAAGCCTGGGGGCAGCCAAAAACTTTGAGGAGTTCAAAGCTGCGGGCAGTTTCTACCGCGGGCCAGAGCAAAATATGGTCTATGCCGACACCGAGGGGAATATTGGCTATTACGCACCGGCACTGGTACCCGTGCGCCGCACCGACAACGAAATTAACGGCGCCCTGCCATCGCCCGGATGGGACGCTAAATACGACTGGCAAAGCTTCTTGCCATACGGCGAACTGCCAACCCGCTTTAACCCGGCTGGCGGCATTATTGCCACCGCGAACGAAAAAGTTATTGACGGTGAGTACCCGCATTTCATCACCAACGACGTGGCGCTGCCATACCGCGGCAACCGCATCCGCGCCCAGTTGAAAGCCACCGAAAAACATACGCCCGAGACTTTCGCTGACCTGCATGCCGACATTGTGTCTGACATGGCCCGCGACCTGACGCCGTGGATTGCTGCCAATCTGGAAGACACGCCGGTAAAGGCGGCGCTTGAGGCGCGGGATGGTACAATGGGTACGCAGCAGTCTGAACCGCTGATATTCTACACATGGCTGCGGCACTATCAGGCGCAGTTGATGGGGGACGAGCTGGGCGAGCTCTACACGAGCTTTACTCGCCAGCGTCCGCGGATACTCAAATCCACTCTCTATTGGGCTGCAGAAGATCACTCTGGGCATACTGAAGAAAGCTGGAATACCGGTTATTACGCCCTGCCAGTGCTGGCACGCGAAAATTCAATAGCATGGTGCGACGACACCACAACAGACGGTCAAATTGAGACCTGCCGTGCGTTGGCTAACCGCGCCATGGCACTAACCATCGAGGAACTTACCGCGCGTCACGGCGACGACATGCAGGACTGGCGGTGGGGTACGACCCACACCCTGCACCAAAGTCACCGTCCCATGAGTCAAATACCTGGAATGAAAGACATTTTTGGCCTAACGACACCAATTGGTGGTGGCCGGTTTACTGTAAATGTGGCAGGTGTAAGTGCCAATCCCGGCAACTTGAATCAGTCCACATTCGGACCCAGTTACCGCGGTATTTTCGACATGTCTGATCTGGAAAATTCGCTCTATGTGCAACCAACCGGTCAGTCTGGAAACCCTCTTTCAAAGCACTATGATGACCTGTTCGATCAATGGCGTGATGTGGAGTATTTCAAGATATCCACCGAAACCGCCATCCCCGACGATGTTGAAGGGGTTTTAACGCTGGTGCCCGACACAAAGTGAATTACACCAATTTAAATACACAAAGAAAAGCAACAGCCCGCCAAATGTGAACCAGTTGTTAACCATCTGCTGCAATAGTGATCCCTGACAATACGGATTGAACAAGCAAAGCGGATAAATTCTTGGCGGGCGACGACGACAAACCAAGACCAATCATCAAGAAGGTGAAGAAGGTTCAGGGCGGAGGGCATCATGGCGGTGCTTGGAAGGTTGCCTATGCCGATTTCACCACTGCGATGATGGCATTTTTCATGCTGTTGTGGCTACTGAATGTAGCGCCTCCAGAAACACTGGCTGGATTGGCAGACTACTTTTCCCCTACTACAGCGGCGGTTTCTGGTCGCTCTGGTGTTGATGCGATTAACCCACCATCTGACGATTCGACCGGTTCGAACCCCTCACCGACAGTCTTGATATCTGACCCTGGCAGGCCCAAAACCGGCCCGACAAGCGGCGACAATGACGGCGCGGACGTGGAAGGTGGTGGTGATCCGGACGTGCAAGACGTGATTGATCTGGCCAACCGCATCCGCGAACAAGAGGACATGACCTTCGAGCAGATGCAGGAGCAACTACGCCTTGCCATCCAGCAGTCACCGACGCTGTCAGACATGTCCGATCAGGTGATTATGGAAATTACCGAAGACGGTATGAAAATTCAGTTGATAGACAAGGACCGTCGCGCCATGTTCCGCCAGGGAACGGACGAGCTATATAATTATGCCCGCGACATGATCAATGAAATTGGTGGTTCGATACAGGCGCTGCCAAACCGGGTGACCGTACAGGGCCACACCGACGGCGGCAACTTCACAGGACCGCAAGGCGGTAGCAATTGGTCGTTAAGCGCCGACCGCGCAAATTCTGCATTAAAGGTACTGGACCAGTCCGGTGTTACCAGCGATCGATTCTTCGAAGTTACTGGCAAGGCAGGCAGTGAGCCCCTGTATCCCGACCAGCCAACCCGTAGCGAAAACCGCAGGATTACAATCCTTATCCTGCGAGAGGCTCCTGTGGTTCCTCCGAACTTGACCGGCGGCAACTAGTACCAGGCTATCTGCAACCATTGCCCTTTCTTCTTGTTCAACTAGGCCCCGATCGTTAACAATAACGATTGTTGAAGATTGGAACCGAGGTCAGGCATCCGTGGAATTAATCGAACCTACCCTGCAAATGTGGCTAACTTTTGCGATCGTTATTGCAGCGATTGGCGCCTATTCCTATGACCGGATTCCGCTTGAACTGTCGTCAATTGCGACAGTAGCGCTGGTTTTGCTGCTGTTCACTGTCATGCCGGTACTGGACGACGACGGCAACAATGTTCTGGACAACCGCGACATCCTGAAAGGTTTTGCTGACCCGTCGCTTATCACCATTATGGCGCTGCTGGTTGTCGGCCAGGGCCTGGTGCAAACCGGGGCCTTAAACGGACCAGCGCATATGCTGGTTGGCTGGGGGAAAACTCATCCCAATGTGGTGTTGGTTGCCAGCCTGGCGGTGGTGATGTTGATTTCAGCCATTATGAACAACACGCCGGTTGTGGTGATTTTTATTCCCATCCTTGCGGCAGTTGCAGACAAATTAGGCAAGCAATCGGCGCAGGTTATGATGCCACTGAGTTTCGCCGCAATTTTGGGCGGCAACATGACCAAAATTGGGTCCAGCACCAACCTGTTGGCCGCGGGCGCTTACGAACAATCTCACGGCGGCACCATCGCCTTTTTTGACTTTACCGTGCCAGGCGCTGCGCTCGCAGCGGTTGGTTTCCTCTATGTAATATTTGTTGCTCCAAAGCTACTAGTGGACCGCAGCGGTATTGCCAAGCGATTGGCCGGAAGTGGCGGCAAACAATTTCTATTTCAAATGGAATTGGCCCCGGACAATGGCCTGGTGGGCCAAAGCGCCATTGCGGGCATGTTCCCCGGCCTGAAGGACGTGACCGTGCGCATGATTCAGCGCGGGCACCTGAAACTATTGCCACCCTACGACGACATCACGTTGAGTGTCGGCGACATTGTTATGGTAGCTGCAACTCGCAGCGTGATGACCGAGCTGTTGAATGCATCCCCAGACCTGGTGACTGACGCCGGGGGCGATGACAGCGACGACGAACAGGCAGGACAGCGCCGGGTTATCGCAGAAGCGGTGATTGCGCCTGCCTCTAGAATGGATGGCCGCACATTGGCGCAATCGGGCTTTCGGGCGGAAACAGGATGTTCGGTGCTGGGTGTGCAGCGGCGCAGCCGGATGATCCGTGCAGCCTTGACCGCTCTGCGGCTGGAAGCTGGTGATGTGTTGCTGGTTATGGGCGGACGCCACAATGTGCTGGACCTACGCGACAACCAGGATGTTCTATTGATGGAATCGTCGGCCTCTGACGTGCCGATGAAAGAATATGCAGTGCGCGCTCTGATGGTATTTGCCGGCGTTGTTTTTACCGCCGCCCTTGAAATTATGCCGATTGTTGTCTCTGCCATGATCGGTGCGACTATGATGATGGTGTTGCGCTGTTTGAATGTGCGGCAAGCCAGCCGAGCCATCGACCGCCGGGTTTTCACCATTGTTGGCGCAGCTCTGGCTCTTGGCACTGCCATGCAGGGTACCGGCGGCGCTGCATGGCTGGCGCATTCATCGCTCGAACTGATGATGGGCGCGCCGATATGGGTAATCCTGTCAGGGTTCTTCCTCCTTGTCGCGCTGCTGACCAATGTACTTTCGAACAATGCCACAGCGGTGCTGTTCACGCCGATTGCAGTTTCAATCGCGCTCGAACTGCAGGTGGACCCCATGCCCTTCTTGCTGGCAGTTATTTTCGGCGCAAACTGCAGTTTCGCCACACCGATGAGTTACCAGACCAACTTGCTGGTGATGGCACCAGGACACTACCGATTTATCGACTTTGTCCGTGTGGGCACGCCGCTGATTGTGATCATGTGGGTGACATTCACTTTGTTTGTGCCTTGGTATTATGGTTTACTCTAATCATGAGTGAACCAAAAAAATGACAGACCAAGGCGTACAGTTCCCAAAATTTTACGTAACGGCAGCATCGCCCTGCCCATACATTGACGGCCAGGAAGAACGCAAGGTTTTCACCGAATTGAAAGGCGCAGACGCCGCCGCCCTAAATGAAGCGCTGGGCAAGGTTGGGTTTCGCCGCAGTCAAACCGTTGTTTATAGGCCTGCCTGCGAAAATTGCGCTGAATGCGTCTCTGTCAGAGTGCTTGCACCTTTTTACACGCCCAGCCGATCGCTGCGCCGTATCGCTAAACTGAACAGTGACCTGACATCTGACGTTCGGCCCGCAATAGCAACAGACGAGCAATTCGAGCTTTTATCCCGCTACCTGTCAGCGCGTCACGGCGATGGCTCGATGGCCGGCATGACCCGCGAAGAATTCGAAGACATGGTGGAATCCAGCCCGGTCAATACTGTCTCAATTGAATATCGCCGCGCCCTAACCAAGGAGCTGATTGCCGTTGCCCTGACCGACCAGATGTCCGATGGCCTTTCGATGGTTTACAGTTTTTTCGACCCAGGCGAAGAACGGCGCTCGATCGGCACCTATCTGATTCATGACCACATTTTGCGCAGCCAGCAGGCGAATCAGGAATTTGTATATTTGGGTTATTACGTCAAAGACAGCCCCAAAATGAGCTATAAGGCCCGTTTCAAACCGTTGGAACGGTTGGGGCCCAACGGTTGGGACCCGTTTGAACCCACTTCACAAGAAGTTTAGCCGCAAATAGCTGCTCTTTGTACGTTTGGGGCCTGCTCTTTACTTGCTATGGGCTTTTCTGACTCTATACTGGCTCCGAATTTGACGGTCAGCCACATGTGGCCGCATCAAACAGAAAAATATACCGTTCACATTTTTACCGATGCCTGAATGGTTGGATGAAAGGTGGGGACCACATTCGTGACACGCAAAGACAAAGCCGTGACGTTAAACAAAAATAAAAGTGCCCAAGTTTCGACTGGAAAGACTGCACCCAGCCGCCGCAACATCATTCGCGGTGCCGGCCTCGTTGGTGCAGCAACTGTTGTCGCCGCCTGCGACAGTGGCGGAAACGCGCCGCAAAATGAGGGCGGCCCGGCGATCGTTAGCCAAAAACGCAATCTGAAAATGGTAACCACCTGGCCTAAAAATTTCCCGGGCCTTGGCACGGGTGCCGAACGACTTGCGCGCAGGATTGAAGCGCTGTCGGACGGCAACCTGACGATAAAAGTTTATGCCGGCGGCGAGCTTGTCGGCCCGCTGGAGGCCTTTGACGCCGTATCACAGGGCAAAGCCGACATGTATCACGGCGGCGAATATTACTGGCAGGGCAAATCGCCCGCGTTTAATTTCTTTTGCACAGTGCCCATGGGCATGACCGCACCGGAAATTACCTCGTGGATCCGCTTTGGGGGCGGCCAACCCTTGTGGGACGAACTATCAGCCCGCTTCAATGTCAAAGCATTCCTTGCCGGAAATTCAGGCACCCAGATGGGCGGCTGGTTCAACAAGGAAATGAACTCGATTGAAGATTTTCAGGGCCTGCGTATCCGCATGCCGGGCTTGGGCGGCGAAGTGATGAAGCGGGTCGGTGCGACGCCGGTTACCAAAGCAGGCGGTGAGATTTTTCAAGCATTAAGTCAGGGCAATATCGATGCGACCGAATGGGTTGGCCCCTGGAACGATTTGGCTTTTGGCTTCTATTCCATCGTGAAAAACTACTACTATCCCGGCATTCATGAGCCGGGTACCGCGCTGGCATTGGGGCTGAACCTCGACCTCTGGAACGATATGTCGGCCACTGAAAAGGCATGGATTGAAGCAGCCACCGCCGCGGAAAATGACATAATGTTGGCTGAGTTTAACGCCAATAACGCCCGCGCGCTGGACACACTCATAAACGAACACAACGTTAATCTGTTAAAGTTCAATGATGATATCCTGAGTGAGCTGGGTTCGGTTTCAAACCAGGTTGTTGCAGAAGTAGCCAACCACGACGAGCTCTCAAAACGAATTTTCGATAGCTATATGGCCGGCCGCACCAACGGCAGACGCTGGGGCGAAATCGCGGAGAAAGCCTTTATGGACGCCCGCAATCTGTCTGACGGATAAAGCGTCGAATGATCAACAGACTTATCACGCAACTGGACGGATTTTCCGCTAGAACTGGTGATTTTCTCGCCCTTCTGCCACTACTTCTGGTGTTGGTTCAGTTTGCCGTCGTGCTGTTGGTTTATGTATTTTCCTCGGGTAGCGTGCAACTGCAGGAAAGCCTGCAATATATCAACGCGCTGATGTTCCTGGGCGGAGCGGGATATACGGCTTTCAAAGACGAACATGTGCGTGTTGATCTTCTTTATTGCAATTTTAGCGAACGCGGCAAAACCAAGGTTAATTTCTACGGCACCCTGTTTTTACTGGTGCCGTTTCTGGTTTTATTCTGGCACGCTAGCGTTCCCTATGTCACCGACAGCTGGGCAATCTTGGAAACCAGTGTCGAATCCAGCGGCCTACCGTTTGTTTACATTCTGAAATCAACCCTGTTGTTGTTTGCTTTTACCCTTACGCTACATGCCGCCGCTGACTTGCTACGCCACGGCAAGGCCCTGTTTGGGGAGCCGCGCTAATGGACATATCGGTCATCCTAACGCTGCTGATGTTCATGACCCTTGTGGGTATGTTGATGTCAGGTTTTCCGGTTGCCTTTACTTTGGCTGGAACCGGGCTGCTGTTTGGCGGAATTGGAATTGCCACTGGCCTGATGGATTTTAGTTTTCTGGAAATCCTGCCTAACCGATTGTTTGGTAACGTCATTCGCAACGAATTACTGTTTGCTGTACCGCTATTTGTTACCATGGGCGTGATGCTGGAAAAATCCAATGTGGCTGAAGAATTGCTGGAAAGCATGGGCAAATTATTCGGCAGCCTGCGCGGCGGGTTAGGCATTTCCGTAACCATCGTTGGTGCGTTGCTCGCTGCCTCAACCGGCATCGTGGGGGCAACAGTTGTCACCATGGGACTGCTCTCTTTGCCCACAATGATGCGGCGCGGCTACGACACCTCGCTAGCCACCGGATCAATCGCGGCAGCTGGCACGCTGGGGCAAATTATCCCGCCATCAATCGTGCTTATTTTGCTGGCCGACGTCATGTCGAACGCCTGGCAGCAGGCGCAGTTGAACAAGGGTATGTTTTCGCCTGTACCCATGAGTGCGGGCGAGCTTTTCGCCGGTGCGCTGATACCCGGTCTGGCCCTTGTTGGCCTGTATATTCTGTATCAGATAGGCATGGCTATTTTCCGACCTGAAACCAGCCCGGCAATTCCACGCGATGAAGCCGAGAGCGATGACGGCCCTTATATGCGCCTGTTTCTGGCCTTGCTCCCGCCACTGTTTTTAATCGTTGCAGTGCTGGGGTCAATCTTAACAGGTATAGCAACCCCAACCGAAGCGGCATCTGTTGGCGCGGTCGGTGCTATCCTGTTGGGCGCTGCGCGGCTGGGAGCCAGAATGCGCATTGTTGTTCTGGTCAGTATCGCGGCGCTTGGATTGCTGCTGGCAATTGCTGCCGGATTTGATCTGCGCATGGGCAGACAGGTTGTACCCACTGCCGACCAGTTCGCTTTCTGGGCCGCAGTTGGCCTAACTCTGCTGTTCTTTGTAGGACTTGCCAACGCACTGTGGCGCACCCATAAATCGGGCGTATTAGGCGAAGTAATGCGGTCCACCGTGCGTATCAGCACCATGATTTACGCGATCCTGATTGGGGCATCGCTATTTTCGCTGGTGTTCCGCGGCATCGGCGGCGACGAGATCATCGAGGCCATGTTGCACGGCCTGCCTGGCGGACAGTTCACCGCTATCCTGCTGGTAATGATATTGATGTTTGTGCTGGGCTTCTTTCTCGATTTTATCGAGATCACCTTCGTGGTTGTTCCGGTTGTCGCCCCTGCACTGTTGGCCATGGATGGCACATACGGCCCCATCTGGCTGGGTGTTTTGATGGCAATGAACCTGCAAACCAGTTTCCTGACCCCGCCGTTTGGCTTTGCCCTGTTTTACTTGCGCGGCGTGGTGCCCGAAGACGTACCAACCACCGCAATTTACCGCGGTGTTATGCCGTTTGTGGTCATCCAAATCATCGCTTTGCTGGTGATATCTTTGTTCCCTGAACTGGTGACCTGGTTGCCGGGTCTTCTATTCCACGGCTAGCAAACGCAGACACCTGCGACCTAACAGAAAGTTTACAACCCTTTGGTTGCCGCCGGGCCGCGGTCCTGCTACCCATTCGCCATGGAAAAAACCTCACAAACACCGAATAAATCTTTGTTCAAAAAAGTCTGGGCTCAAGTCGGCTTTGTCGGACTGGTTGCTATCTTGTTGTGGGGCAATCTGATCTATATGAACCTGCGCCCGTCGGACCCGGTTTTGCCAGGCTGGGAAGAATATTCAACACCCCGCTTCGAGGAACTGATGGCCCGCGGTGAACCAATGCTTTTTGAGGTTTATGCCTCATGGTGCCCTACTTGCTTATTGCAGCACCGGGCGCTGGACACGTTGCACGCCGAAGGGCGAGGTCCCAATGTGCGTGCAATCAGGGTTGATTTCGAACGCGATCTGGATTTTATCCAGAAATATAACTTCCGCCACACCGGCACCATGGTGTTGTTCGACGATGGACGTGAAACAGCCCGTGCAACTGGGTTGATAACCGGCGATAAAATCGAAGAATTTTTGGCATTGCAGGGTTTCGCGCGATAGCACCAATCCTGCTATTCAATACTGAAGCATTGCTATGCAGTCCTCGGCCTTGGCGAGGCGGTCCCTCCGCTCCATATCATTGATATGGCATCAGCAAGGAGGGAAACATGCTCGGATATATTTCACTTGGCACTAATGATATGTCGAAGGCCACAGTCTTCTATGACCAGTTGGCGGCAATTGTCGGCGCAAAACGCGTTTTTGACGATGATGGTTTTGTTGCCTGGAGCAACGCACCAACCGGCGGCATTGGCCTGACAAACCCGTTGGACGGCGCGCCCGCAACAGTGGGTAACGGCGTTATGGCAGCAATTGCTGCGCCCGACCGGGCAACTGTTGATGCGATATACGCCAAAGCCATGGAACTGGGCGCGACGGACGAAGGCGAGCCAGGCCTGCGCGGCGGCGATGACAGTAACTTTTACGCGGCATATTTCCGCGACCTGGACGGCAATAAGCTAAACGCATTTTACATGGGCCCTGTTTAAGCACTTCCCAGTTTAGGCACCTGATGGATGTAACCATCTGGCTCCAATAACGATAGAAACCTTCCCCAAAACCTGAAAGGCGGTCTCCTGAGCGCCTTTTTTTCTGCACAAATTCCATTGCCGCACCGATGCCAGCACAGCAATGGGTTTGTGGCGCGGTCTATCTGTGGCATTCTATCGGAGAGAGCCGTGGTTTGGGGAGCTATCGATGACACAATTCATACGCTTGGTTTTAGTTTGCTCCATTGCAACGCTGATAGTCGCTTGCTCGGAAGGGGACAACAGCCAAGAATATGCTGATACAATTTTCATTGGCGGCACCATTAAAACCATGGACGAAATCCACCCCGAGGCCGAGGCAGTTGCCATCCGGGGCGATAAGATAATATTCGTCGGCAAATCCAAAAACGCACAAAAATTCATATCAGACAATACAGAAGTCATTGACCTGACGGGTAAAATGCTGCTCCCGGGCTTTGTCGACGCCCACGATCATCTGGTTGCTGCTGACTGGCTGAACATGGAATTAAGCCTATATGGTGCCACCACCAAACAGGAAACGTTGGCATTAGTTAAAGACTATGCAGACAGCCATCCGAAGCTGCCGATCATTACGGGTATTGGATGGTCTGCCAGCGTGTTGGGCGGGTTCCCAACAGCCGCCGATCTGGACGCGATTGTACCGGACCGTCCGGTTGTCCTGATTGAGTTTACCTCCCACGAGGGGTGGTTAAACACCGCAGCACTGAAAGCTGCCAACATCACTGCCGACACGCCCGATTTGAACCCTGGCACCACATATTGGATACGCGACGAACAAGGCAACCCCACAGGGGTCGGCATCGAAGCGCAGTGGATGGAAGCCTATCTGGCGCTGGGACTGTGGGATGCGGAAAAAATGATCTCAGCGAGCGCTACCAAGCTGATGACAATTGCGACAAAGGGCGGGGTCACCACTGCGCAAATGACCGGCATCCTTACACCCACAATCCCTTATCATGAGCGATCAAAGACTGATTTCGAAGCTGCGATGGCTGTCCTGCAGGCAATGGACGACCGCGGAGAATTGAACATTCGCACCTTTACAATGCCTGTGCTGAAAGCGAAAGACGCGGACCCGGTTAAGTTCGCGCAATTTGCCGCCCGCATGGCCAAACAATACCGGAGCGACCGACTGGGCATAAAGGGCGTGAAAATCCACCCGGAAAGCATCATTTTCACCAAGTCATCGCCTTTTGTTGAACCCTACGCAGGAACAACCGCCCACCGCGGACAATTCGGCGTGTCGCCCAAGCGCACGCTTGTGATGACCCGGGAGGCCAACAAACTTGACCTTGATCTGATTATTCATGTGGAAGGTGATGCTTCAACGCGCGCGGGCATTGATGCTTTCGAAAAGGTTCGGGCAGAAGGTTTCACTGATGCCCGCAATCAGCTTCATCATCTGACTTTCACTCACAAGGACGACATTCAGCGCATCATTGATCAGGATATCGCGGTGAATGCTTCGCCGATGTTTTACAATACATTCGGCCAACAACATACCCTGTTTAACAGCCTGTTGGGCGAGGCACGGGTGAACCGGTCATTGGGCCTGTATTCCGATCTGGCCAAAAAAGGGGTTCGGGTCTCCATATCGCCGGATTACCCCGGTGTTCCTGCCACCATGCTGGCCCCGCTGTTTCAAATTCAGGCGGCTGTTACCCTGCAAGATCCAAGCGACCCGGCTTCTATCCCCTTCCCGCCGAACCGCCAGCCAATGACACTGGATGAAGCGCTGAAAGCTTATACAATCGATGCCGCGTGGTTCATGCGTATGGAAGATAAAGTCGGTAGCATAGAGGTGGGCAAATATGCAGATTTTGTTGTGTTGGAAACAGATATTCGCGCGGTTACGCTTCAGGAACTGAAAGATGTGAAAGTGCTGAGCACCATGATGGGTGGGCGCTTCACCTACCGCGAAGGGCTATAATCAGCACTAACTAGATTAAGGCTATTTGCCCATTTTCTGTAGCATCAGGCCCATCAATTCGTGAACCTTGTTCACGGCTTTGAGTGGGCGCAGCATCACCTTAAACTCGGTGATTTTACCGTCTGCGTTCCAGGTGATCATATCGATGCCATCAATTTTGATGCCGTCGATGGTGGTGACAAATTCAATGACAGCACCGCTCTCGGACAGATATTCGCCGACATACTCAAAGTCATCGCCGCCAAGGACTTTGCCCGCCGACGCCAAATAGGCAAAGGTGATGGCCTTGCCTTCCTGCGGCGTATGGACAACCGGCGAATGAAACACAACATCGTCTGCCAGCATGTCGCTAAGCGCGCTTTGATCATGATTTTCAACAAAATCATACCAGCGCTGCAGGTTTTCTTTACTCATTTGGAAACCCCTATCACCTGAATTTCTTGTTGCGCGGAAAGCCCATTGGCGGCAAGCGGCCTGCGTTGCCGCGTTTGCCTGTCCAGGGCGCCAGCTCAGTTTCGGTGCGCCAGCGGTCACCCTTACCGCCCATGGGCCATGTTAAGCCCTCATCGCGGTGGAAGGTTATCAGGTCGCTCATGCCGCCGTCTTTATAGCGCTGTAACACCACACCCTGCCCGCGGTTCATGGTCGGCAGCTCATCGAGGCCAAACACCAACAGTTTGCGGTTGTCACCTATCACCGCGACGCTGTCACCTGATACCGGGATACAGTGGGTTGCAACCGCTTCACCCGGCAGATTAACAATTTGCTTGCCACCCTTGGTCATCGCAACCGCATTGTCGGCCTCAACAATAAATCCTTTGCCTATGGAGCTCGCTACCATCATCCTGCCGCCCGGCATGAAGGGTAGCAACGATATCACTTCATCGCTTGCGTCCATATCTACCAACAGACGCACTGGTTCACCGTTACCGCGCCCGCCTGGCAATTTGTCACCGCCTAGCGTAAATATTTTGCCGTTGGATGCGAACAGGAACACCTTGTCAGTGGTGTAAGCGTGAAAGCGGAATTTTTCGCTATCACCTTCTTTGTATTTCAACTCTTCTTCCGGCTTGGTGTGGCCCTTCAGCGCTCGTATCCAGCCGCGCTTGGAGCATACCACCGTGATCGGTTCTTTTTCGATCATGGCTTCGATCGGCATAATTTCAACAGTAGGCGCTTCACCGAAGCGAGTGCGACGCTTGCCGAGGTCTGTGTCCTGACCGAAGCGTTTTTTCATATCAGCGAACTTGTCACCCAAATCAAGCCATTGCAGCTTCGGCGAGGCAATTAGCGCCTTGATTTTTGACCGCTCACCTTCAAGCTTGGTGTGCTCTGTTCTGATCTCGACTTCTTCAAGTTTACGCAGTGCCCGCAGCCGCATGTTCAGGATCGCTTCTGCCTGCGTATCGGTCAGCTTGAAGGCACGCATCATCTCTTCTTTGGGGTGGTCTTCCTCGCGGATAATGCGGATAATTTCATCCAAATTCAGATAGGCAATCAAATAGCCAGACAGTATTTCAAGCCGGCGCTCAATTTTCGCCAGTCGGAACTGACTGCGGCGCAACAGCACGACAACCTGATGATCCAGAAAGCTTTCCAGCGTTTCCCGAAGCGACAGCACACGCGGTCGGTTATCAGAGGCGATCACATTCAGGTTCAGAGAAAAACGGGTTTCAAGCTCTGTCAGCTTATACAGGCTTTCCATCAGAATTTTTTCGTCAACGGTGCGGTTTTTTGGCTCAAGAACAATACGCATGTCTTCAGCGGATTCGTCGCGCACATCGGTCAGGATCGGCAGTTTCTTCTCGGAAATTAGTTCAGCAATTTTCTCAATCAGCTTGGATTTTTGAACTTGATAGGGAATTTCGGTGATGACGATGTTATACAACCCGCGCGGCAACTCTTCCTTTTCCCATTTGGCGCGCACGCGGAAACTGCCGCGTCCGGTCTCGTAAGCCTGAATGATGTTTTCACGCGGCTCAACAATCTGCTCGCCGGTTGGGAAATCGGGCCCGGGAATGCGGTCGATCAACTGCTGGGTGGTTATTTCAAGCGATTTGTCGCGCCGCCCCTCAATCAGCAACTGAAGGCCGTCCATCAATTCGCCGACATTATGCGGCGGAATATTGGTCGCCATGCCCACAGCGATACCGCTAGAGCCATTGGCCAGCAAATTCGGGAACGGTCCCGGGAACACAACCGGCTCTTCTTCCTCGCCGTCATAAGTGGCGCGGAAATCAACGGCATCTTCTTCAAGCCCCTCCATCAAAACGGCAGCGACCTCGGTCATCCGCGCTTCGGTGTAGCGCATAGCAGCCGCGTTATCACCGTCGATGTTACCGAAATTGCCCTGTCCGTCCACCAGCGGATAACGCACAGAAAAATCCTGCGCCAAGCGCACCAGTGCGTCGTAAACCGACTGGTCACCGTGCGGGTGATATTTACCAATCACATCCCCGACAACCCGCGCACATTTCTTGTAACCGGTTTTCGGGTCCAGTTTCAGCATGCGCATGGCATATAAAAGCCGCCTGTGTACAGGTTTCAGGCCGTCTCGAACGTCAGGCAGCGAGCGCGACATGATGGTGGAAAGGGCGTAGGCCAAATAGCGTTCGCTCAGGGCTTCCGCGAAGGGTGCTTCAACAATATTTTCTGGGGCTAACTCAGTCATGCGCCATTTATAGCAGGCACATATCGAAACGCCACAAGATGTTGTGGTTTTCCACAGAAAAAATGTAAGTTGTTGAAAGGGCTAAATTACGCGCTGGCGCCAAGTTTTGACAGACTAGCCATAAGTCGTTCGCGGGCGTCAGGTTGGCCTGCACCCGCAACAACCCACACATTACGCTCAAGAAAATAACCGGTAAGCCGCAGTGCGGAATAAGCTTCGTCAACAGTGGGGGTGGCCTCTGCCTCGCCTAGCAAAAAGCACGGCAATGCCAACAACTTTTCCTTGTATGGGCCACCGGCTGCAGCACTGACGGCCCGGCCCGATTTGGGCGACACAAAAACCAGATTTTCTGTGCCGCCAGTTGCTGCACATGCGGTTAAATCAAGTCCATAACCAAGTTCGGTTAATATACCCAATTCAATTTGTGCTAACGCAGCAGCCCAGTGCGCTATCGAACCGTCTTCAGCTTCCAGCAAGGCGATATAACCTGAAAGGGCGTCATAAACCATGGCATGGGTTTCTCTTTCGGGCATAGCACTACTAACAACTGCAGTTACAGCAGCCAAAGCAGACATCCGCGCACCGTCGGAAATCAGACTGCCCAGCGGGCTGCGCACCAGTTCAAGTTGAAAACGTCCGAGATTGTTCTCTATGCGTGACCGCCAATTGAGTTTTAGCAAGTTGCCTGGCTGAAGGTTGGTTTTGCTGCGACGACTCATGCCCGCCTTTACAAAACCACGCGCGCGTCCGTAATTTGGGGTCATAACTTCAACAATGGCATCGTGCTCGCCGAACCTGCGAGCCGAAAGTACGATGCCGTCATCCTGCCATTCCAACGGCAAACCCCTTTTTACAATGCTAGTGACGCACTATTCGACGAAATCGAGACCCATGTCCTTATAGACACCGCGGTCATCAGCCCATTTCTCGGTCACTCTGACATGCAAGAACAAATGCACTTTGCGGTCAAAATTCTCGGTCATGTCCTCGCGTGCCATCTGGCCCAATAATTTCAGCATCGATCCACCCTTACCGATAACAATGCCCTTCTGACTGTCGCGTTGCACATGGATGACCTGTTCGATCCGCACCGAACCGTCGGGGCGGTCTTCCCAATTTTCAGTTTCGACCGTAATTGAATAAGGTAACTCATCATGCAGGCGCAGATAAACCTTCTCGCGGGTAATCTCGGCTGCAAGCAAGCGCATGGTGATGTCGGAAACCTGATCCTCTGGGTACATCCACGGCCCAACAGGAGCGATGCCCGCCAAATGGGCTTTCAGGTCCACGCAGCCGTCTCCGGACAGCGCAGACACCATGAAAATATCAGTGAATAGACCTGTTTCATCAAAGGCTTCCGCCAACGACAGTAAGTTTTCACGTCTGACGGTATCAATTTTATTAAGAACCAAAATGACCTTTTTGCTGGTGCTTTCCAGCCCCTTCAAAATACGCTCGACATCATCATCGACGCCTTTTTTGGCGTCGATCATCAACACGGTGGTTTCCGCATCAGCAGACCCTTTCCATGCCGCGTTGACCATGGCGCGGTCCAGCCGGCGTTTAGGCTCAAAAATACCCGGCGTGTCAATAAACACCAATTGGGTCTCATTGAGCATGCCAATACCTGTCACCCGGGTGCGAGTGGTTTGAACCTTGTGGGTAACGATAGCCACTTTCGCTCCAACAAGCTGGTTCAAAAGCGTTGATTTGCCCGCGTTCGGCGCACCGATAATGGCAATAAATCCGCATTTATGTTCGGCGCCCTTAACATTTTCGACGTCTGGCGCCATTATTTCTCTCCAGTCAATTTTTTATAGAGGCTTTCTGCGGCCATTTGTTCTGCCAATCGTTTCGCAGGCCCACTGGCTCTTGCTGTAACAGGGTCGTCACCAACGCCGCCCACCACAGCCTCGATAACAAAAATCGGGTCATGATCAGGACCCGACCGTTCAATCTCAATATACCGCGGCAAAGTCACGGCGCGCGCCTGACACCATTCCTGCAACAGGGTTTTATTGTCTTTGTGAACCGCAACACCCACACCAATCAACGGCTTCCAGTGCTTGCGAATAAAGCTGTCGGCAGCAGAAAAACCGCCGTCCAGATACAGTGCTCCAATAACGCTTTCGCAGACATCTGCCTGAATTGCTTCCTTGGTTTTTGTGCCCTCGGCCTCGGCCCCGGGTGTTACCTGCAAGCGCTCGGCAATACCCAGTTTTACCGACAGCTCCGCCAGCGTTTCGCGGCGCACCAGCGCGGTAAAACGCCGGTTCAATTCGCCTTCGGCCTCTTTGGGGTATTCTTCCAGCAACCAGGTTGCGATCACCAAGCCTAAAACCCGGTCGCCCAAAAACTCGAAGCGTTGGTAATTATGGCTGCCGGACAGCGATGGGTGCGTCAACGCTTCATCTAATAAACTGGTGCGCTGAAATTCGTAACCGGCGATCTCCGGATTGGCTGCTGCTGTTTTTTTTTGGCTTTTGGCCATGTTCAGGCCCTTGCCTCGTCCATCAGGCGGCGCATTTCGCCGATTGATACTTCCAGGCCGTGGAAAATTGCTTCGCCGATCAAAAAATGCCCAATGTTCAATTCCACCAACTCCGGAATTTCGGCAATCGGCGTGACAGTCTCAAACGAAAGACCGTGCCCCGCATGCATTTCAAGCCCGAGCGACGTACCGTAACGACTGGCCTCGCGGATTCTCTCAAGTTCTTCATCGCGCGCTTCGCCGATTAAATCGCAGTATTTTCCGGTATGCAACTCAGTTACCGGCGCCCCCAGCGCCTTAGCCGCATCAAGTTGAGTCTTGTCCGGGTCGATGAACAGGCTAACCCGGATGCCCGCGCGGCCAAGCTCGTCTACATAATGCTTTAAACGGTTGTGTTGCCCGGCAGCATCCAAACCGCCTTCGGTAGTTAGTTCCTGACGTTTTTCCGGCACGATACAACAAGCGTGCGGCTTGTGGCGCAGAGCAATCTCCAGCATTTCATCAGTTGCCGCCACTTCCAGATTAAGTGGTACAGCTAGCACGTCCGTTAGCGATGCGATGTCTTCGTCTGCGATATGGCGTCTGTCTTCGCGCAGATGCGCGGTGATACCGTCCGCACCCGCCCGAACAGCCAACCCGGCCGCCCGCACAGGGTCAGGGTGGCGAATGCCCCTCGCATTACGAATAGTGGCGACATGGTCAATGTTAACGCCCAGGCGTAGTTTCTTGCTGTGGTTAGTGCTGATCATCTGGTTTTTCTTCTGGTTGCGCGGCCACGGCGGCGCGTGCTCTGCGACCGGCACGATACTTGGTAATCAAGCCTTTGAAAACCAAATAAACCAGAAACCACACAGCGGTCGCCACCGGAACCGCACCTACAATTAACGGAAAAACCACCGGTAGGAATTTAAGTAGATAGTCCGCAGGAGACATAAAAATGGCGTCCCAGTCCCAGACCGGAATTTCGGCCACCATGTCATTGCCGAGGATTGCCGCCCCAATGGTACCTGTCAGCGCGTAAAACAGCGGGAACGTCCACGGGTTACCGGCCACGGTACCAATGACGGTCGCCAGAATATTCCCGCGCACCATATAGGCCAATGCGCAACCAAGCAGGATATGCAGCCCCAGAAACGGCGTAAAGGAAATGGCAACTCCGCAAGCGAACCCAGCGGCGATACTATGCGGGGTTCCCGGCAAGCGTGCCAAACGATGCCAAACATAAATCCCGGCCCTTCGCCAGCCAGACTTCGGCCAAACCCATCCACGCAGATTGGCCAATAGCGTCAGTTTATGTCGGCGACGAAACAGCATGGCTCAGGTCAATCAGGCTTTCATCCCGCGGCTTCCGGGCTTAACAGCTTGGATCGCTTGCATTGCCGCAGGCACGTCTTCGGGTTTGTAGGTGGGAGCATCAATGGTTGCCAGCGCAGTTATCGGCGCACCGACTTCTGCCCTACCGCCGGAGCGGTTTATCAGGCAACCGGCAGCGACAACGTTGCCGCCCCACTCATTGATGGTTTTAATGCACTCACGAGACGACAGACCGGTTGTGATGATATCTTCCATCATCAAAGTTCGGGCGCCAGTAGGTATTTCAAAGCCTCGGCGCAGTTCAAATTCGCCGTCAACACGTTCGGTAAATATGCCCGGCACACCCAGTTGACGCGCCACTTCATAACCAACGATAACGCCGCCCATTGCCGGACTTACGACAAGGTCGATTGCCACACCAGTTGCGCGAATTTGATCAGCAAATGCTGCGCACAACCGACCCGCTCTGGAAGGGTCCATCAACACTTTGGCGCATTGCAAATACACCGGACTGTGCAAACCGGACGACAGCTTGAAATGCCCTTCTAGAAGCGCCCCTGCCGCCCTAAATTCATCCAGTACCTGATTCTGATCCAAAATCGCCTCCTGATAAGCCGTATAGTCCTGCTTGGCGGATAGGGTTTACCCGGCCGTCCGTCAAGCTTTTATCGGTGAAAACGGTAATTTAATGGTTAAAGCGAACCCTGGCCGCTTTAGCTGACAAAAACTCACTAACCACTTCTATCAACCCGGCTGATGACACGACTAACTCGCAGCGCCCGGCTGACCTCGTTCAAATGTTTTACGTCGCGTACATCAACATCGATCACCATAATCACACACTCAGGATCGCGGTCATGAATTTCCAGGTTCGAAATGTTACCACCGCTTTTCGATGCCGTCGCAGCAATCGACGCCAGCGCGCCGCGTTCGTTGATCACTTCAAGCCGTAACCGGCCAACATAATAGCTGTCGTCTGTTGAGTTTTCCCGCCAGCCCAAATCCAGCCAAAGGTCAGGCTTGTCATCAAATTCTGCCAAGGTCGCGCAATCAATCGAATGAACATCAATACCTTTACCTACGGCATTAATACCAACAATTCTGTCGCCGCGCACCGGATGGCAACAATCTGCCATATGGATTTTGGCCTTCGCGCTGATGCCGGAAATGGGCCCCGCACCCTTGGAAACCTGTTCCCAGTTCTCATGCACCGACGGCAGCTTTTCACCGCTTGAATTATGCTCAAACCCGGGGAAACCAGCCTCAAGAACCTTTTCCTCGGCCAACGACCCCTCACCCACTGCAACAAAAAGCGCAGTTTCATCGTTGAGATTGAGGATTTTTGCTGCCTCAGCCAGCACAGCCGGTGTCAGGTCAAGACCATTGCGTTGGGCATTCTTCTCCAGCAAGGATTTGCCGAGGCTGAGGAATTCTTCGTAGCGAGCCTGACGAATATGACGTTTTATCGCAGAACGCGCCTTGCCGGTTACAACAAATGTCTCCCAGCGCGGGGATGGCTCCTGAGCACTGGATGTCAGGATTTCCACCTGATCACCATTTTGCAACTGGTGCCGGAGCGGTACCATGCGCCCGTTTACTTTGGCGCCGACACAGTGGTCTCCCACCTCAGTGTGTATGGCGTAAGCCATATCAACAGTCGACGATCCGCGCGGCAAGGAAATCAACTCTCCCTTCGGGGTAAAGCAAAAGACCTTGTCTTGAAACATGGCCAGCTTGGTATGTTCCAGAAATTCTTCTGGGTCGTGAGTATGCTCCAAAATTTCAAGCAATTCCTGAACCCATACATACTGCGTACCATCAACTTTCTCGGTTTCCTGCTTATACTGCCAGTGTGCCGCCACACCCATTTCAGCTTCCGCATGCATTTTTTCGGTACGAATTTGAACCTCTAACCGGCGGTTTTTAGGGCCAATTACAGACGTGTGCACCGAGCGATAATGATTGCGCTTGGGAATAGAAATATAGTCCTTGAACCGACCGGGAATGGTAGAATAACGCCCGTGAATAATACCCAATGCCCGGTAACATTCATCAACGTCGGCAACCACAACCCGAAAGGCCATCACATCGCTTAATTGTTCAAAACTGATGTTTTGGCGCTCCATTTTCCGCCAAATCGAATAGGGGCGCTTTATCCTACCACATACCGAAGCCTTGATACCAGACATGTCCATTAATTCCTGCAAGGCTGCTACCATCTCGCCTTCTAGGTCAGGGCTCTCTTCAATCAGAAAATTCAGCCGAGCGGTAATCGATTCCATGGCTTCTGCGTCCAGATTGCCGAACGAAAGATGCTCTAGTTCGTCCTTGAGCACATGCATACCAAGTCGCTCGGCGAGCGGTGCATATATCTCAAGCGTCTCCAGTGAAATCCGGCGTCGTTTCTCAGGCTTTGGGATATGATGAAGCGTGCGCATGTTATGCAACCGGTCCGCAAGTTTGACCAGGAGCACCCGAATATCGTTGGACATGGCCAACAGAAACTTGCGAAAATTTTCAGCCTGGCGAACGCTTTCCGCCTGCAGCTCAATTTTTGACAGTTTGGTAACACCGTCTACCAATTCGGCGATTTTGCCGCCAAACAATTCGTCGATCTGCTCGCGTGTGGCCACCGTGTCTTCGATCACGTCATGCAGCAAAGCCGTAGCGATGGTGTCGCTGTCCAGCTTCATGTCGGTTAAAATGCCGGCAACTTCAAGTGGATGCGAGAAATACGGGTCGCCGGACGCGCGAGTTTGGGTGCCGTGCGCCTGCATAGCAAATACATAAGCGCGATTCAGCAACGCTTCGTCGACATTTTTGTCATAAGCGCGAACCCGGTCCACTAGTTCAAACTGGCGAATCAACGGCCAATATCCTTTTCATTCGATCCTTTATGCCAAGCCTAACAATAAGTTGAGGCCATTCCCAACAGATAACCTTTCCCGGCCGGAATTTCAGCCCATTTATTTGGTTGTACTCGATTTTTATTCAGGCATGATTACCCCATGACCCAGCAAATGAAAGCGGCGATTATCAACCAGTATGGCAGGTCTGGCGTTTTGCATATCGCAGATGTCGATCGACCCACGCCAGGGCCCAATGATGTTATTGTAAAAGTGGTGGCCGCATCACTTAATCCGCGCGATTGGCTTACCATGCGCGGACTGTATCAGGCGCGAAAATCATTGGAACCATTTCCGATTACGCTAGGCAGTGATTTTTCCGGTGAAATTGTGCAATTGGGCGCCCTGGTTTCCAATTTCGCGCTTGGGAACAAGGTGTTCGGCATGCAGCCGCTGCGCGGTAAGTTTGGTGCCTTCGCCGAGTTTGTTAAAATAGACGCTTCGGCCATTGCACCCAAACCAGACGGTGTCAGCCACATAGACGCAGCGGCGATGCCCTGCGCTGGGCTAACCAGCTTTCAAACCCTGCATACTATAGCCAAGGTACAATCCGGCGAGACTGTGCTGATTAACGGCGCATCTGGCGGCGTGGGTGTTTACGCTGTGCAGATTGCCAAGGCCATGGGTGCGCGGGTGGTTGCGGTTTGCGGGCCAGACAATGCCGAGCTGTGCACCGATTTGGGCGCTGACGATGTGATCAATTACCGGGATAAGAATTTTGAGGACCGAGCCGCAGAATTTGATGTGGCTTACGATGTCATCGGCCGTTCTGGTCCCAAGCAGTCAACAGCGTGCCTGAAACCGGGCGGGCGTTATATCACCACTATCCCCAGCGTGAAAACAGCAGCAGCAGCAGCGTGCAGCTGGCTGGCTAGCAAAATGCTGCCGGGCAAACGCAAAACAAGCCATTTGGTTCTGGTCAAACCCCTACCGGAGGATCTTGCAGCCATGGCGCAGATGACCCTGTCCGGTACACTGCGCAGCGTG
>JAALKD010000100.1 GCA_011088215.1 Sphingomonadales bacterium
CCTGTTGCCGCTTTCGAGCAGGATGCAGCGGAAAAACCGGATACCGAGCGGCCGCGAGACCAGCCCGAGGTTGTCGTCATCCAATCGGGTGCGCCACCGCCAACCGGCGATGTGCTTGATGACCTGTTGCTGGACCACGCCAGCGCGTGCCTGAATGGTCCAGTTGCCCAGTTTGGGCGCTATGTGGGTGACTGGAATATTGCCGAACAAACAATATCCTCTGACGGTAAAACATGGGCCAAAGGCAACGGCGCACGCTGGAAGTTTGTATGCATTGGCGGCGGCAAAGCGGTTCAGGATTATTGGATACCGAACCAGCCAAACGGCGATGCTTTCCTGTCTGGTTTTGGCAGTAATTTCAGGGTTTATGACCCGAAGAAGGACACATGGGACACCGTATGGGCCGGGCCGGGCGGCCCCAGCTTTACCCATATTTCTGGCAAGCAGAACGCCGAAGGTAACATTGTTATGCACTGGATTTCACCGGTACAAAACCCACCACGCCGGATTACGTTTTTCCCGCCTACTGCTGAGGGCTGGAATTGGTTGCTGGAGATGTCGTACGACGCCGGTAAAACATGGCAGCCAGTTTATAAAATCAAGGCTACGTCGCGCGTCGCGCCATAAGCGCACTTGCCGATAAGGGTCGATGGCGGCGCCTGCCTTTGTTGCTGCGAAAACCGCATTTGCCCCATTACTGCGCAGGCAACGAACGGTTGGTCTATTTTCCGCTTCTGTGGGTGCTGCTAAACGATAGTGTTGTTGTCGGGAAACTTGGTGTAGGAGGGGCGAAATGATCAAAAGTATAGCTATAGCGTCGCTGATGGCTGTATCGCTGTCGGCAACCGCTGACGAAGGGCCGCTTGATAGCGTGTTGATGAAAAAGACGAGCGGTTGCATGACCGGGCCAATGGAGCAGTTTGGCCGCTATGTGGGCGACTGGGATATTGCAGACCAGGGCCTGCAAAAAGACGGTGTCACCTGGAAACCGGGCAATGGTGCGCGTTGGAATTTCACCTGTGTCGGCGACGGTATAGCGGTACAGGATTTCTGGATGCCAAATGGGCCGGAAGGCAGTCCGCCACCGGGTGTGGGCACCAATCTGCGCATTTATGATCCCAAAGCTGAACAATGGGAAATTGCATGGACCGCGACCAACGCTCCGGGCTTCACCCATATTCGCGCCAAGCAGGATGAAAACGGCAACATTAACATGCACTGGGTCACGCCAGAGCAAACACCCCCGCGGCGCATAACCTTTTTTACCCCCACAAGCGAAGGCTGGGACTGGACGATGGAAATGTCGTTCGACGGCGGCGAGAATTGGACCGAAGTCTATAAAATCAAGGCGACACCGCGTAAATAGCTGTTCACCGGAAGCACTAAACCAATGCGTCGGCGCTGTCTTACAAATGAAGACAGCGCCGAAATAATATATTAGGCTCTGGATGACATGGGGAGGCGATGCAATGAACACTAGCGAAACTGGGACAGCTGACGCGGACGATAAGGCCGATATCAAAGGTCTGAAACCGTTTCTGCGATTCCTGATCCCATCGCTTATCGGTTTACTGCTGTTTTTGGTGCCGTTTCCGTCAGAAGGCGGTTTCACCATTCTGTTCGGCTTGTATTCTGATTGGGTTAACGCGCAATTTGGGTTTATTTTGCTGGAACTGATGGTGACGATCAGCGTTATAGCCGCGCTGACCGGTGCCTATCATCTTGCCTTTAAACCGGATTGGGAAACCAAGCACCCGATGCTTCATGCAGTGTCCGCCACATCGGCAGGTTGGCTCTTGCTGCGGGTTGTTGGCGCGGCTATTGCTCTCATGGTGTATTTTGAGTTTGGTCCAGAAGTGCTGCGCCTTGAAGATACTGGTCAAATACTGGTGGGTGATTTGGCAATTGCCTTTTCCATCGTGATGTTGCCTGCATGTTTTTTGATGCCGCTATTGACAGAGTACGGCGCAATGGATTTTTTTCGGCACCATTGTTGCGCCTGCGTTTAAAAAGTTATTTCGCCTGCCGGGTCGCGCTGCAGTAGACGCAACAGCGTCGTTTATATCAGCCTCCAACATCGGTATATTGGTAACCGGACAGCAGTATCGTCGCGGCTTTTATGATGGCCGCGAAGCAGTGGTTGTTGCCACTAATTTCTCCGTGGTGTCCTTGCCTTTTGCGCTGGTGATCGCACAGGTCAGCAAGATCGGCGATATGTTTTTCATCTGGTACATGACAGCGATTCTGGCCTGTATTATATGTGCTATTATTACTCCGCGCATTCCCCCCATTTCACGTATTCCGGCAACCTTTATTGGTGGTTCGGCGAACGCTGAACGCCTGCGTCAGGCCAATGAGGGGCCACTGCTAAAACGTAGCCTGGATAACGCTATTTCATCTGCCGCTCACACACCGCCGGTGAAAGAGCTGGCTCGTCTCGGCAATATCATGATGTTCGAACAGCTTTTTGGTATTATTGGCCCGTTGATTGCGCTGGGCACAATAACTGCCGCGGTCGCCTTCCATTCGCCGATCGGTGACTGGATTTCATTGCCGATTGCATGGTTGTTGTCTTTGTTGCAGGTGGACGACGCGGCGCGGGTGGCTCCGGGCTTCATATTTGGTTTTATGGACCAATATATTCCCGCCATTATTGCCAGCGACTTGTCAAGCGCGCCGATGCGATTTGTGCTGGCGGGCCTGTCGCTGTGCCAGTTGATTTTCATGACCGAAACAGGGCTCGTGATGATCAGGGTTGGCCTGCCTGTTACCGTATTCCAGTTGTTTCAGATTTTTGTCATTAGAACTCTTATCGTGACGCCGGTACTGGCAGTCGCAGCCATGATACTGTTTTAGGTCAGCTTACTGGTCCCACTAATTTTCAATTGGCCGAGACGGCATGCCGGCGAATGCCGGGGCACCCGTGCCGCCCGGCACCCAGAAGGTTAGTACTGTGGCTGCGCCGTTGCCGTGCACCGAATGGGTGACGGTATCACCGGGCTTAACAATACCAATTTCGCCGACCTCGAGGATGGCATCAACCCCGTTTACGCTGTGGCCAAATCGGCCTTTCAGAACGTAGAAAATTTCGATCGCACCATGCAGATGCCCGCTGCCTGAATAGCCAACCGGGAAGGTAAGTTCCGCGATCTTGACTTCCTCGCTGCCCAGGTTGGCGGCCTCAACCAGTATTTTAGCAATAAAGTCGCTGCCGGGGGCCTGGAAAATCTGCGTGCCTTTAGTGGTATAGTCATAGCCAGGCGCATCCTGAGCCAACACGCCGTTGCTGATTGCTGTTGCCAGGCAGACCGTTAAAAAAGAATGCAAATATCTCACTGGTTTCCCCTTCCAAATGGTTGATGAGGCAATTGTTACACCATCAAAGATTGGCTGCAAAACCTACGGGAATCAAATTTCCGGCATCTGAATGCTCTAGTTGCTAGCAGGCGAGGGCTTCTTCGATTTGCGGGCGTGTTCGATCATGCCCGCGACAATTCCGTCAAACAAGGCGGTGGCCCATTGTCGTCCTGCAGCGATAGACCCGGCCTGTTCAACAATTTGAACCGCCTGTGCCGCCTCCATAATTGCGACGGTGGGGCCATATTCTGCTGCGCGTTCAATCAGCGGGTGCCAGGCCTTTGACGACCCTTCCTTGTCCGACAGTCCGCCGCGTATTCTGGCCCCTATGTTGGACAAGCCTTTTGCGTCGTAAAAGGGCGTTATGTTGCGCTGAATAGTGGCCTCCCAATGCCGGTCGCGGGTGTGAACGCCAGTGACCAGCATTTGCGCACCAGGGAAGGGGTTTTGCTCAACTGCAATGTGCGAGTCGGCAGTTAACAGAATGGTTTGAACGTTCTTGTTACCCTTGTGCACGCCGGCGATGAAATGCTCCAGGCCCTGAAAACCGTCCCAACTTTCACCGTACATCTGGATGGTTGGTGTCAACACAAGAAACCCGGCGCTTTCAAGTCTTTTTGCCAATTCTTCCTGGGTGATCCGGTTCCACTCCAGGCCGATATTCTTGCCGTTTACCTCTGCGCCGGGTTGCGCAGGGCCCGCGGTATATTGAACCGGAATTACCGCGATGGGTTTTTCACTCTCGAAGGCAATTGCCGCCACATCTGCATGGGTCCAGTTTTCACCTGTGTAGGTAAAACAGGTTCGGTAAAGGCCTTCGCCCATGTCCGCTCTGTAATTGGCGCAGTCGATGTCGGATAGCGGGCTGGGTTGCGCGCTGGCTTGCTGCGGCAATAACAAGCCCAGGCAAACAAGTATCAGGGCGGAAATAAACCTATTGTGGTGGGTCTTGGACAACATTTAATAATGCGGTGGCGGTGGTTCGTTGTCGCCGCCCTGCCATTCGCTCATTTCAACCAGTCGGCCCTCCAGCCGGCTTATCTGTCGGCGCAGTTTCTCAATAAATTCCCATTGTTTGGTTACCGTTTCGTTGAGGCTGTCGATGGTTTCCTGCTGATAGGCAAATTTAATCTCCAATTCATCAAGGCGCTCCCCCTTGTCGGTGGCTGTCGTACTTTGAAGCGGGCTATCTGAGGTCATGGCGTTGTTCTCGGTAAATTGGTGCGGGTATGGGTATCAGGTTGGAAAGGTGACTATCGGTGCTATCCGGTGCCAAAGGCTGAAACATTCACAGCAACCAAAATTTTTGCAACATTCTTATCATTATCAAACAGTGGCGCATAAAGTGCAACTGCCTCCATATAGGATTTGTCGGTTGAGTAAGCTGGCAAAATAGTCAACATGGGACGTTCGGTTTCCATGATATGGCGAGCAGCGTAATAAATCCGTTCAATGGCTTTGGTATTGCCCATGTCCCGAATATCCTTGCCGGTGATTTCACCGTAATATGCGGTTACATGGCTGCCGATCAACCGTACCATCAGGTTCCAGCTGTCGCCGTCGTGAACGATGTCCATCAAGACAATATGTTCCAGGTATTTTTTCATTTCCATCGGGTTGATGTCGGCCCGGGTGACGGATTTGGTCTCACCGCCTTTGTCGCGCCATAGGTCGAGAAAAAAGTTCACGATCGGGAACCTGCGGTCGATCGATTGATACTCAATTAATTCGAACTCGCCGAAGGTGGCGTCTTTCAACATGGTTTTGTTATGTGGGCTTAGCACGCTTCATTCTCAATCCGTTCTGCGGATACTCACACAATATTACAGCAGTTATAGATTTATGCCAGCTTTTGCCTGAATCGAAATTTCTTCGGTGCTTGCTATTGAACCAGTTGATATCGCCTGAAAGCTGTCGTTTTTCAGGTGTTTTTTTGGCAATGATGCTCTAACTTTCCAGCAACTTGTCGATAATCGCACATTCTGGCGTTTGGCCACCTCTGCACTCAGCTGCAATTGCCTCAAGCGTTAATTTCATTCTAGTCAGGTCAGCAATTTTATTGGCAATCACTGACACATTGACAAGAGCAATGTTTTTCACCTGATCACAGGCATAATTGCCGTCCATCATTTTCAGTAGGTTGCCAATTTCCGCATTGCTAAACCCAAGCTCACGCCCACGCCTGATGAAATTTAATCGTTTCAGATGCTCAGATGAATAAGTGCGGTAACCATTTGCTGCTCGAGGAGGATTGGGCAGCAAGCCAATTTTCTCATAAAAGCGTACAGTCTCCAGATTGACTTTAGCAGCTTTGGCAATTTTAGCGCGCGTGTATTCACGTTTTTGAGAGGCCATACTTTTCCCTTGAGTCTGTATATACTACAGACTTTATCATGAATGCATGAACGGTGAAAATGAAAAACAACCCACACACTCAGGTACATGGGCTGCAAGCAGCAGTATCCTTGGCGGCATAGGTGCCTTTATCGGGGCATCGTGTTGTGTTTTGCCAATCCTACTGTTCAACATGGGTGTCGGCAGTGCCTTCATCGCGCAGCTCGGTATCTTTGCGCGCTACAAAGATGAATTTCTCTACGGCTCGCTGGCTCTTATTATTGCTGGCCTGTTATTCACATTCAGGAATGACAATCGACCCTCCCGGCGTGTACTCATCTTGTTTGGGGTTGGTCTTATGTTCATCTTTATCGCTTACATCCTGCCATCATACGAGCCAGAGTTGCTGCGAATGATCAGGGCAGCGAGGACCTAACTATGGAGTTACATTCGACCCTTAAATGCCCCGAATGCGGCCATAAAGAGAGAGAAAAAATGCCCACTGATGCTTGTCAGTATTTCTATGATTGCAAGGGCTGTGGTGTTCTCATTAAGCCGCTTCACGGCGATTGCTGCGTTTACTGTTCGTATGGCACAGTCCCTTGCCCACCGATACAAGACGGCGCATGTTGTGATGGGGCTGGGGCATCAGTGTGACATGGCAACGACTGACCTGAAACTAGAAGAACAGGGAAGCCTCACCAAACCGGGGCCAATAGGCCGCCTCACCCGGTTGGTGTTTGGAGTTATATGCCTCTATTATGTCTATAGTCTGTGGTCACTTCAGGGGGAAATGCTAACCGAAAGCGGATCGATAAAACCGCTCATTTGGAATGGCCTGGTGCCGGGTATGTTTCTTGTCAGTTATATCGTCAACATCGGTTTTTCCCGTGCGTGGAAGAAACGGCCTGCCGCCGCAAGTGCACTGTTGCTTGCCAGTGTTGCAACCTATGAATACCTGCAGTCAGGTTCAATAAGCACAATAATTTTGGCAAAAGCAATCTACTGGTGGGAGCTGTATCTTTTCGGCCACCTTGGGCTTGCTTTCGCGGTATCGGCTGTTATCGCCACGCCCGGTTGCGAGATGCGGGCTTTTCATCACCTGTATTCAATCTTCACAGGAACACCAACCAAAGAACATTATTGTCCGGTTGGGCCACTGGCGCCAATTGACAGATGGGAAGCAGGAAGTAGGAATTCAGTATAGAAACTTCTAGCGGCCAATTTTTTATTGCGAGCTTTCTTTGTTACGTTCAATTGTGTTTGCATTAAACAGTGGTTTCACCAACCGTTTGCTCGTCTGGCACTATAGTTTCCTGCGGTTGCCGTCTTAAAATATCGCGCAGACTGAGCGCTGAAAACAGGCCAAAGTTTAAAAGCGTTGCCAATGCACCGCTTGCTACAAACATGCCAGCGAGCGTTGCCGCAGGGGCGTCAACATAGGATAGAAGGGTTAGGCCCAATCCGGCGACCAATAGGTCGGTATTGGGCAAAAAGGGAATGCGGGTCAGCACATATTGGCCGGTTAAAAATACCAGCCAGGTTTCCATGGGAACCGACGGCATCACCACTGCCCAGCTGGCGATTTGCAGAACAACAATAATCATCAACCGGGCCAAATGGATTTGGAAAACTGCTTTTGCGGTTTGACCACCTATTGAGAGTATTTGGTGCCGGAACGAAAGCACCAGCGGAATAAGAAGTGCGCTGAGGCCAATGGCGATAGCTACATACAGCGGATATGAAGGGTCAGCGTCTGTGAAAAGGCTTAGTTGGCCGGTACCAAACAACAACCCTAGCAGCAGGATCGTCAGACTGTTGGACGATAGCGCCGACAGGATCTGGCTGTCTTTAATGGTTGAGGCTGTTCGCCGCTTGCGTTGTTTGACCCGGCGACTGGCCCAAACGCCTAGATAGGCCTCGCCCGAATAGGACACAAAAGCCAAGTTGTAGATGCGCATGCGTAGGAAAACGTCAAAGCGTTTGCGTGCCGGCGGACCCCACAAGCGCCTATATACGAACCATTCGCCGATTGGGTAGGCGAAATAGATGCCAAGAAAAAAAAGATAGAACCACGGGGAGGTGGGCAATGAAGCGGCAATTTCCTGCCACCCGATATCGCTGACCTTGAGCGCAAGGTAGTAGCAAATGCCAACAAGTGCGGTTAGTTGCAACGCCTTGACCAACCACCGGCCAGCTCGGGTTTCCAGCGCGGCGCTAACCGCAGATTTCAGGCCTTCAGCTATCATGGCGTCATTAAATCACATAAAGCACGGAGATTGGGTTTATTCTGCGGGTGAGATGGTGGCTCGGTTGCCAGCTTTGTGCCCGCTGGCCACACGCCGTCGGGCAGGGGGTGTTGGATTGTCTGTCGGCAAGGTGGCGGTGCGTTGTTCCAACACGCCGCAATATTGGTCAAACAGCCGCCCCAGTACAGAGGCCCATGTATAATCGCGGCTGTACTGTAGGCTGGCCTGAGCCATTTTTGCGCGCAAGTTGGCGTCGTTGATAAGCTTTTCCAACTCGTGAGCGAAAGCGCTGGCGCTAACCTCGCTGGCCAGATAGCCATTTTGACCGCGATGTACCAGGCTGCGGCTGCCGGTGGCGTCAGCGCATACAAGTGGCAGGCCGGACGCCATGGCCTCCAGTGTTACATTGCCGAAGGTTTCCGTAATGCTGGCATTGAAGAAGATGTCGGCAGAGGCGTACGCCCGGGCCAAAGCTTCGCCGCTTAGGTGGCCGGTGAAGATGGCGTTTGGCATGCGCTCTTCGAAGCGCTGCTTTTCAGGGCCTTCGCCGACGATAAGTGCTTTTACACGGTGGCCATTTTCCGCTAGCAGGTCGAGCGTGTCTGCAAAAACGCCGAGGCCTTTTTCCAGAACCAGCCGGCCAACAAAGGCGATGACGATCTCGTCTTCGCCGAAGCCTTGCGCCTGTCGCCAGCCAGCGTCGCGTCGATCACCGTTAAACAGGCTATGGTCAACACCGCGGCTCCAGATGCCGATGTTTGAGGACATGTTCTGTGCGGCAAGCTCATGGGCCATGCAGGGTGACGGCACGTAAATCTGCTCGCAGCGATGGTAAAAACGCCGCATGAAAGCGGTGATATATTTCTCCAGCCATTTCAGTTTGTAATAACGGAAATAGGTATCGAACCGGGTGTGAAACGATGCCACTGCAGGCACGCCCTGTTTTTCCGCCCATGACAGGGCCGAATGGCCAAGCCAGTCGGGGGCAGCCAGATGGATAAGATCCGGGTTGAAGGCTTCCAGCTGTTCTTTCACACTAGCGGGCAACCCTAACGCCAGGCGGTAGTCGCCGCGTCCGGGCACGCAAATTGACGGCACGGATACCAATTGGCCCACATGATCAAAGGCAGCGGCCTTTGCTGTGGGTGCAAAAACCAGCACTTCAACGCCCCGGTCTTCCAGGTAGCCAACCAGTTTATTGAGTGCGCGCACCGGGCCGTCCATTACATAATTGTAATTGCCGGAAAATAGAGCGATGCGCCGTGGCATGCCCATTGGGATGTTCCGGGGCTCGCTGTTTGTCTGGTCCTGCCGCATATACGGTCCTGTTATGTCGTTTTTTGTAGTCTCGTTTTTATCATGGCCCGGCTGCTGGTCGGCTAGCATCGCTAAGGCACCTCGGGCTTGTTACTTCATCAGATAGGGACGGTTTTTGACATTTTCATGGCAAAGCCGTGTCCGGCGCGTGACGCTTTTGCCAAAAAGCGCCAAGGTGTTGTTCGCAGGCCACGTATGGCTCTGCGTAGTCCTTCGCCCATCTTTCGTTTAATTCACCTATAGCGGCAGTCAAAATCACGCCAAAGGAACAATTTTGTCAAATGAACCGCAAAAAAGCGGAATATCAGCCTTGATTTCTTTGCAGAGGATGCTTATTAATATTGATAACGGTTCGCAATATTAACTGGCGGCCATAAAACGGCGAGTGACAAACATGTATGTATGCGTGTGCAATGGCTATACTGACAAAGAGATTAAAACCGCAGTGCGCGAGAACGGCGTGCAAACGGCAGAAGAAGCTTATTTGTCATTAGGTAACGGCTTTTGCTGTGGCACATGCGCTGACTGCGCTAATGATATCGTGACCGCTGAACTGCCGTTCCAGCGCGTTCTCGCCGCCGAATAACTGGCAGGCTCCATCACCCATTAAATTTATGATTAATCAATCCGGCTTCCCGGGATAGCCTATCGGCCAGCCCGGGTTTAAGTAGTCGCTTACTATGTTTAATCAGCTCCGCTTATCCGGCGTCAGGGCTGGATTGCAGCTGCACATAATTCTGCAGGCCCATTTTCTCCAGCAGCGAAAGCTGGGTTTCCAGCCAGTCCACATGCTCTTCTTCACTATCCAGAATGCCGGCCAGCAGGTCGCGCGACACATAATCGCGGCAGCCTTCGCAGTGCTCGATCGCATCCTTCAGGTCTTTGTGCCCGGCATATTCCATCTTCAGGTCGCAGTCCAGAATTTCAGCCACATCCTCGCCGATCATCAGTTTGCCAAGGTCCTGCAGGTTCGGCAGGCCCTCAAGGAACAAAATCCGCTCAATCAGCTGGTCAGCATGTTTCATTTCATCGATGGATTCTTCATATTCCTGCGCCGCCAGTTTGGTCATGCCCCAGTCTTTCAGCATGCGCGAATGCAGGAAATACTGGTTGATGGCGGTCAGCTCATTCTTCAGAATCACATTCAAATGCCTGATAACGTCCTTGTCGCCCTTCATTACATTGTCCTTTCGCGTTTACTGGAATCCCAAGGTTGATTGCCTCGCACCATAGCAATGTTTGATAGGAACGCCAAGATAAATCGTCAACTAACCTATTGTTACATAAGACTTATTATCAACTGTATATGCAATTGAGAGTGCGTTGCAACTGCAGATATCACGCCGCGACAATTGGCCATTTTACAAGCCAGCGCAGCCCGGCTATAACCCGCACCGCATAGAAGACAAATATTTGAGAGACTGACCCATGCCAAACCAGCCAGTATCAGATAATCCCGCACCGTATCTGGTTGCCGCACTGTATAAGTTCGTGGCCATCCCGCATTTTGCTGACCTGCAGGCACCTATCCAGGCGGTGTGTGTCGACAACGACGTCAAGGGCACCATCCTGCTGGCAAGTGAGGGCATCAACGGCACCGTCGCCGGGCCGGAGGCAGGCATCCGCGCAGTGCTGGCGTTCCTGAATGCAATGCCCGAATTTGCACAGGCCGACCCCGCAGGCATTGTTCACAAGGAAAGCTGGGCGAACGAGGCGCCGTTCCCGCGCATGAAAGTGCGCCTGAAGAAAGAGATTGTCACCATGGGCGTGCCGGGCATTGACCCTAACCAGATCGTTGGCACCTACGTTAAGCCCAAAGACTGGAACGATTTGATCAGCGATCCCGATGTGGTGGTGGTAGACACCCGCAATGACTATGAGGTGGCCATCGGCACCTTCCGTGGCGCGCTTGATCCCAGAACCAAATCCTTCCGCGAGTTTCCTGCCTGGGCGGAGGTAAACAAATCCGAGCTGACCAAGCCCAAAAAA
>JAALKD010000019.1 GCA_011088215.1 Sphingomonadales bacterium
CCCCCCCCCCCCCCCCCCCCCCCCCCCCCCCCCCCCCCCCCCCCCCTCCCCCCGGAGGGATGATGCGCGAGACCAAGACAGTTCCCGCGTGGCCAAACCGGCAAAGGCGGATGCGCTGAACCAGTCCATTCTGGTGACAGTGGGCAAGGGTGCGCGCGCTGCGATCAACCGAACGCACTGCAGCCTCGACCGACAGAGTTACCGCTTTTTTAGCGTTGTTGACGAAGGCGTACCGCTTGATGCCGAAGGGTTTGACCTTCTGGTACGCTTAAACGCCGGTGACATGTTGGACGAACACGCCCTCGCCTGCTTTGCCGCAGCCGCAGAGCAGCATCCGTCAGCGACAATAATCCGAGCTGGTTACGACCACTGTGATGCTGACAATGGCTTGTTTGATCCGGTATTTGTCAACCGGTTCGATCCGTTGATACTGGCGCAAAAGCCCGATTATGCACGCGCCTATGCAGCCCGGGTACAAACAATTGATCCGCCGTTGTTATCCACCGCACCTGACCTTCTCTGGGGCAAAATTTTCACTGAACGGGGCGACGAGGCATTTGCGACAATCGACGAAATATTATTGTCGGTGCCAACGTCTTTGTCAGTGGGCAGCGACCATAGCCTGTTACCCTTGGCGTTGCCGGAAGCCGACACGGCAAAAAAAATGGCAGTTGTTATTCCCACCAAAGACGGACTGAATATTCTAAAGCCCTGCGTTGAAAGCCTGCTGCAAACTATCGCGGCAAAAGATACGGTTGAGATTATCATCGTTGACAACGCCAGCGAAGAGCCCGCAACTGCTGATTATTTGTCTGATGTGCAAGCGCAGCACTCTGGGTTGGTGCGCGTAATGAACTACGACGCACCCTTCAACTGGGCCGATATCAACAATACAGCTGCTGCCGCAACGGACGCAGACTATATGCTATTCCTCAACAACGACACTCTTGCAATCGACCACGGATGGGATCTGACGCTGCGCAGGCTATTGGCAGCTGACAAAGTGGGTGCCGTTGGCGCCAAACTTCTTTACGAAGACGAGACTGTCCAGCACGCGGGCGTTGTGCTTAACGACAATAGCCTTGCCATCCACGAAGGCGCTGGCCTTCCGGCAACGGCAGGTGGGTACGACGGCAGGCTAGCGTTGACCAGACAATGCGAGGCAGTCACCGGGGCATTTCTCGGGTGCACACGAGAGGCCTTTGAACTAGTTGGTGGTTTCGACGGTGAAAACTTCCCGGTGACCTTCAATGACGTCGACTTTTGCTTAAAAATTACCGATGCTGGTCGACGAGTTATCTACTCGCCGCTGATAACCTTTTACCATTTGGAATCGGTGAGCCGTGGCTATGACGGTGCCAATCTGGAAAAAGCCGCCAGGGCGAAGGCTGAACATGACCGACTGCGTCTGAAGTGGGCGCAGCAAATTAATTCTGACAGGTGGTATCCGGCGCGTCTAACGGCAGCTGGCAATCAGGGTGATGTTATGATCAAGCCACCATCGCTGGACCATCCAGACCAACTGTAATAACTTAAGTGTAGACATTGCAACCTTTACCGGCTAGAAAGTCGTATAGACTAATCCAGTTAAAACGGTTTTCTGACGACGAAAGCCAGCAGCATTATTTCATCAGGGCTTTGAGCGCTTCAATGAACTTAAAAAAAATATTGAAAATCGGGGCGCAGCAGCAATCTCGGACGGGCACAGCGGCCGGCAGTCCCGGCCTTTTCCACCGTGAATGGTATTTGTCAGTCAACCCGGATGTAGCAATTGCGGGTGTAGACCCACTGGAGCATTATCTAAAATACGGCGAAGCAGAAGGCAGATGGCCTAACGCCTATTTCGATCCTAAGTATTACCGGGCACACGCGCCGGGGACAAAAAAATACCCTGGCTCGGCGTTGGAGCATTACGCAGAAAAAGGTTGGACAAAGGGACGAAACCCTTCACGAAAATTCTCAAATCAACTCTATCTGGAGCAATACCCAAGCATTGCGAAGATGAATATTGATCCGCTGGAATATCATCTGAATATCGGGCGCTTTAAGGGGAACTTTGCATTTCAGACATCATTGGAAAAAGGCACCGACAAGGGGCTAATCGATACGCTGCGCCTCGTAGGCGAATCTGGTTTGTTTGATGCTGACTGGTATAAAAAATATTATTCCGATTTGTGGTATGCCGACATTGATCCCTTGTTTCATTATGTCAAGCACGGCTGGAGTGAACGGCGCAGGCCCAACTTTTTTTTCCATGCGGATTGGTATGAAGATTCCTACCACGACGACATCGGCGATGAAATTCCTTTGGTTTTTTATATAAAGAACGGTCTCAAATTCGGGCACAATCCGTCGCCCAACTTTTGCTGCGCGACCTATCTGTCGGAAAATAAAGACATAGACAGAGACACGATCGAACCATTGACACATTACCTGACTATCGGGATTGCCGAAGGCCGACGTTTGCCGACGGCCAAGCATGATAGACGATCAAGAGTGGCCAAAAATGCGAAAGTTCCGGTGCCGGAGAACTTACGTAGCCTACTAGAGTTTGAAGCTGTTGAGCTGAGAGCCCCCAAAACCAGCTTTGATCCAGCCCAACTGAATATTCACTGGGTAATTCCTGATTTTGCGGCTGGCGGCGGCGGGCATATGACCATTTTCCGGATGGTTCACTTCCTAGAACTTGCCGGGCACA
The DNA here is from genome assembly GCA_011088215.1 of Sphingomonadales bacterium. Lineage (GTDB taxonomy): Bacteria > Pseudomonadota > Alphaproteobacteria > Sphingomonadales > Kordiimonadaceae > Kordiimonas. Next base: position 2,699 of record JAALKD010000019.1, read on the forward strand.
AGCAGACAATTTGGATTAAACATCCCACCCTGCATAAATCACCCGAAGCCGCTTATGAGACTATAGAAAAACATTTCCAACATTTTTCTGGCCAGGTTCAGTTTGTTGAAGACGGTTTGGCCGATGCAGAAGGCGATATTATTGTTGCCACCGACTGCTGGACTGTTTTTCCGGCCATTGCCTCAAAGAATTTCATTCGCCGCTTCTATTTTGTACAAGACTTTGAGCCCAGCTTTCACCCCATGGGCGCAAATTATCTGGTCGCTGACCAGACCTACCATGAGGACTTGGACTGTTTGTGTGCCAGCCCATGGTTATCTGCGCTGATGGAAGAAAAATACGGTCGCTGGGCACGCCATTTTTGGCTGGCAGCCGATAAACGAATATATTTCACGCCCGAACAGCGCAAAACCAACAAGAAATTACGAATTGCTGTTTATGCCCGGCATTTTACTGCACGGCGCGCCGTGGAACTGGCATTGCTGGCGCTGGAAAGTCTGGCAAGTCGAGGCATTGAATTTGCGGTTGATTTCTTTGGCGCACCGCTTGAATTTGACCTAGCGCCCTACGAATTTGTCGATCACGGCGTCGCCTCTCAGGATGCGTTGGCCGAAATTTTCCGCGGTGCAGACATCGGCGTGGTGTTTTCTGCAACCAATTATTCGCTGGTACCACAGGAAATGATGGCTTGCGGCCTGCCAATTGTTGAGCTGGACGGCGAAAGCACCCGCGCAATCTTCCCTGAAAACACCGTTTCGCTCGCTGCGGCACATCCAACAAAAATTGCCGATGCAATTGAACGACTGTTAGACGACGAGGCAAGCCGAAAAGCCCAAGCAGCCGCTGCACTTGAGTGGGTAAATGGTTTCTCCTGGCCTGACTCGGCCGCTATGGTTGAAAACGCCATGATCGACCGGTTGTCCGAATTTGCCACGCCAGAGCCAACAACCCCGGCAAGCCAGGACCATGGGCCCAAAGCATCGGTGGTCATTCCTACCTTTAATGCTGGGCCGATCCTCGATCAGGTACTGGATGCTGTTGTTAACCAGCGCACACCTTGGCCCTTTGAAATTTTAGTGATTGATAGCGGCTCGACAGACGGGACGCTGCAAACTGTCGCCAAATACCCAAATGTGCGTTTGCACTCAATAAACAAAGCAGATTTTAATCACGGCGCAACAAGAAACCTGGGCGCGGAGTTAACCACCGGCGAATTTATCGCTTACCTGACCCATGATGCCCTGCCCTATAACGACAGATGGCTTTATAATCTGGTGACCTCGATAGAACGGCACCCCAGAGCCGCGGGTGCTTTCGGCAAGCATTTAGCTTATCCCGATGCATCTGCCTTCACCAAACGCGATCTCAATAATCACTTCAATATGTTCTCTAAGATGCCGCTTGCCATGGGCAAGAATACGGACAAAAAGCTTTGGAAAAAACAAGATGTTCAGTGGCAACAAGCGCTTCATTTCTACAGTGACAACAATAGCTGCATGAGACGCAGCATTTTTGACAAAATTCCCTACCGCGAAGTTCAGTTCGGCGAGGACCAACTATGGGCCTGGGACATAGTCAATGCCGGGTTTGAAAAAATTTATGCGCCTCAAGCTACCGTCTTTCATTCACATGATTTTGACGAGCGGGAAACCTATGAGCGCAGCGAGACAGAAAGCGCATTTTTCAAACACTTCTTCGGTTATGAACTGATCAGTGACGAGGAAAACCTGAGCCATACTATCGAAATACTCAATATTTCAGATCGAGAATGGGGCGAAGATAATGGGGTAAGCGAGGAAGCTATTCTTATGCGCCAGAAGCTCAACATTGCGCGGCTTAGCGGGTATCTGTCAGGCTGCACGGTGGATATACGAGCACCCGGTTCTAACTTTGCTGCACCAGCGCCCCTTCACTGGGAGTTAAGCAGACAATCCATTACAAAAATTAATGTTTCAGTTGGCGCGTGCAAAGCTGCTTCACCATAACCGGGTCGTAAACTTCGCCGAGAAACTCGAACATAGATCGCCAATAATCCGGATTACCCTGATAGTCTTCATACTGGGCGACAAAGCACTGCTCAGGGTATTTATTCACGTAAGCGTCAAACAAGCTGTCGGCCTCAAGAACCGTTTCCCTAACCATTTCTGGATCGCAGTTTTTCCACCATCCCGACCGGGACACGTCTTCCCAGTTTCGGCGGTTAAAAATGAACTTTGCCGGAGCCAAATGAGTGGCGATAAAATTTAGATAGCGTTCAAACTCTCCGCCGTTGGCTTCATGAAACCGAATTTCCTTAAAACCGATCACTCTGGCACCTTCTGGCGGCTGAATAACTTCATCCAGAAAAACATCAATCAATTTTTCAGCATACCTGTCAGGGTCAACATTATTGATGCCGTACCAGGGCCCTTTTTCTTCTATTTCACGGTAGCCATGCTCAACGCGCGCTTTCGCGATGCGCGACGCCGATCGAAACAGCGGCAACAGGGAATTGGCATTTTCGCCGCGGATGAAATACCCGCTGATCGACTGCAACAAGGTTTGCACCAAAGTAGAGCCCGAGCGCCCATAGGTTACGATAAAGACATATCCATCGAACTGACGCGTCATACTTGCCAAAACCTTCCGTTTATCATCAGCCAGGTCACTCAGGTCAAAGCCCTATGTGTTGGCAGCCTATCACATGTATCCACAGGTGCACCATTGCAGTGAAGTTGGATGCCTGTTATCAGGTGAAGTCACTAGATCAATATAAGCAAGCCCAATAGAGAAGCAAGCAATGAATTGCACCCTTATTGGTAAGCTGCAGCGCTGGAAAATTTCCGTACCGAAGGCAACATTGAAGTTCAGGACAGATTGACCAAGCAACAAATATAGATAGCGAAAAACTAAGTCAGAGTTAATGAAAATGTTCGGCCATACGATATTTGGTGAGTTCTGCTAAGTGAGGGGACACAAGATGGGTCGTATTTTGGGTTTACACGGAGGAACCGGTGGTTTTGGAAGTGAAGTTTTAAAATGGGTCAAACCTGGCAGCGAGCACGAAACATTTAAGAGATTCGATGAGGTTTTTTTAATTTGTGACGACATTGATCAAGAAACCCCAAAAAATATTGAGCAAATAGAAGTACTCTCTCGCACCGAGTTCGCCGACAAAAGACATGCTCATGAATTATACTTCAATATCCTCATTGGCGCTTCAAAAGTTCGTCAAAAAATTTGGAAATTTTACATTGAAAACCAGATAAAACCAACGACTCTCATTGCTTCTACTGCCGACGTTAATAGCAATATTCAGCAAATAGAGGGCGGCACTTTCTGTCAAAACACTCTTGTAACAACGGATGTAAAAATTGGCAAAGGGTGCCAAATCAACATTTTTTCCTATATTGCACATGATTGTGTGATTGGCGACTTCGTAACCTTTGCTCCGCGAGTTTCATGCAACGGAAATGTCACGATTGAAGACGGTGCCTATATTGGCACGGGCGCAATCATAAAAGAGGGATCCCGCAAAAATCCGCTAGTAATTGGAGCTGGAGCTACAGTCGGCATGGGCGCGGTGGTAACTAGCGACGTTGCACCGGGTACCACTGTTATCGGCATACCCGCCAAACCACTATCAAAATAAATGTTTGAAAGAATTTTACTTTTCAATTTCTGCTAAATCATTATGTCTCCACACTTTTTGCGTCGACTGGGAAAGACGATCATGTTGTTTGTATACGGTAAAAAACATATCTGCAAAATCTGCTACCTTCCCGCCCACTTCGACTAAGAAGTGTTGTGACGGATCGCATGCCAAAATTGAACGTGAAATTTTTACGCGCTCCGCATCTTGCAAAATAAGTCTCATTGCGGCAGCAATATATGTTTGTTTGTCGGTCGCACTTAGCCAATCTGGCTGATCGATCGATTTTAACATGTCAGAATCGTTCACCGAGTGCGCCTCCTGGCCCATCATATTAACAACGGGAAGACCCTGGAGTGTCGCATCTACGATACTATTGGTCGCACCAAATGGAAAAGTACTAAGAAAAAGATCACATTTATTGAGATTCGCTATGTATGTATTGTAGTTCGTACGTGGAAATACTGTCGCATTCAAGATCGATTTTACGCGGCGGGTAAAACCTTGCAACAATGCACCAACGGCATTGGGGAAGAAGTAAAACTCCACATGCTTTCCACTTTTTTTTGCTTCAGATTCAATGTGCCAGCAAATTTGAAGAAAACCTGGTGCTACTTTTCGAGACCATGCTGGCACAGCAATTCTTACTATTGCCGGTTCAATTGAAATATTTGGTTCTATGGTAACTGCATCAGCCCTCATTTCAAAATATGGTTGTTTATTTCGCAACAACACCTTTTCGGAATAGCTGCGTTCATGGCCAAGACATCCTTCCATGAGTACAATATAATCCACATGTTCTGAATTAGTCGTCGCGGGGTGTCCGGGTGTAAACATCTGAATCGGCGCAATCCGTATATTGGAACAAATTATGCTCATTGGCCGCATGCCAATGCTTGGGAAATAGACAATATCAGGGCGATAAGACTTAGCCTTTTCAATAAAAGCCTTTGGACTGGCAATATCGAATTTCATTGGATCAATCTTATCGAACATGCTTGTAAGGTTTTCGTCTATCTCACCCGTAGGCGTCATCAAAATGACTCTAAAGTGCGATTTTAGTGATGCTATTGAGGGGCCATAACAGTGGTGCATAGCATGCTGGGAACTATACAGTTCTGCAATTATCAAAAGTGTCGGACGTCTTTTTACCGCCCGCCGCTCATCTGGCAATTTCGCATCTTCAACACCCTGTTCACCAAGCCAGCGCCGCACAAGATTGTTCATTGCATGCTTGATATCGTGTTTGTGGACAGCTTCGTCGTAACTGCATCCCATATAAGCGGGGCCAAGGTTCCGCACCATCGAAAAGTTAGGAGCGACTTCCTTCATTTTGTCCGATGCGGCAAGAATTCTTGCACGCGCTGTTCTGGCGTTCTCAGAATAGACAATCTGCTCCGATAAAAAACCGATACAAAGCGGCCAGGCAATGTTTGGAATTTGCCGGAATAGCATGTCGACCAGACTTGGCGACAATGCGTTGATTGAAAGGCCGATGAAAAGTTTCAGGATTTCTTGCCGTGTAAGAGTGGTACCGCCCTTTCCGTCAGGCGTTCCCATTAATTGAATCAAGTGATCAGTTCCACGATAACCGCTGATTTCAAAAGACTGTGTCAGTGGGCGTTTCAATGCGGTGAGGCCAAAAAACTTCCCGTCATTGATTGTAAATTCTTTATCCGCCAACAGGCGAGTGACAGCGGCGCAAAAAATCGTTGCCTGTTTTTCCACTAAGGGGTTTACCTCAAGCAGACTAGCTCCAAAGCTTTCAGAACTATTCTCCAATATGTTCAAAATCTTGATCAGGGCTTCATGTGCTGCGTCATGGTCTTTGGCGGAAACCAATTTATCAAACTGGCTAATTTGCACCGCGAGCGCTGGTTCTTTCTTAGCCGGAGGCTTTTTCGGCTGAGTTGTTTGTGCTTTGTTTATGGGTTTTTTAACGGTCATAAAAACTACAAAATCTGTGTAAGAGTAGCGACAATATCGTCAACATCTTGCTGAGACAAAAATACATGAAACGGCAAGCCAATAAGGCTATTTTTCAATTCTTCCGTCACAGGAAACGCCTTCGTAAGATCAATCCCCGAAACAAGGCCTTCCAGCGCCGGATGTTCGTAAAGCGGCGGTAAATACCAGAAACGCGTATGAATACCAGCTTCAGCCATCGTCTTTCCAATCTGCGGGGCTTGCCCGCCAGTGTGGACAACAAATGTTGCTGGAATGAATGTGTTTGCTGACTCTTGCAATTTGATTCGGTTACCGAGCGGCGCGAGCGCGTCACGGTACATATCAAGCACCGTTTGTCGCCGCGCTTTAACCTGAGGCCAACGTTCAATCTGCACCAAACCAGTCGCCGCATAATACTCGCCCATCTTGGCATTCGTACCAATTTGCGAAATCACACCATGTGGTCCGGAAAATCCAAAATTTGACCATGATTTGGACCGGCTTGCCAGCGCAGCGTCCGGTGTTACCAGCAAACCACCCTCGCCCACACTGAAGGGTTTGGTCGCATGAAGTGAAAAAGCCAAATGAATATGCTTTCCCACGGGCTGTTGTCCAAGCGCAGCGGCTGTGTCAGCGATAACCGGTATACCAGTGTCTGCAACAAAATGGTCCCACTCCGCGGTTGGGATAGGCTTACCGTAGGCTGACACTGGCATCACTACGTCAACCGACTGCTTTGCAATCGTCTCCCGAGCATGGTGCGGCAGCATCTCCCAACTATCAGCGTCAACATCCGCCAAAATTGGTACAAACCCCGCATTAATAACAGCTGTCGCGGTAGCAGGAAACGTAAGCGTGGGGATCAAAACGCGTGCACCTTCACGCAACTCAAGAGACCTAAGAGCTGCTTCCAAAGCAGTTGTAGCCGATGTAAATGTGACCACTTCAAAATCCGGCCCGCCAGCCCCTTCGCAGATGAAAGATTTCATCGCCGCTTCAAAGCGGGAATTCAGCGGCCCAAAATTGGAATACCACCGCGCAGCATGCATCTCCTCAAGGTAGGGCAAGATTTCCTGCGGCTCGGGTAGGTCAGGGATAAGGCATTGAATTTTATATGGTTCGCTCAATTTCACCCGATCATATTTGCGTATCTTCAAATGCTATCATGCTATAGAGCCTGTGGCGTGAAAATTCAACTCTACCCTGTGGCTACGCCGCATTTTTGCTGCCCGTATTATGGCTGAGTTATCACAACCTTCGAAGAGTCGAAAAAAGCACTGCTCGGTATAATTTTCCCCGGCGGCACACCCTGGGCCGACAACCTCGATGCCATTATGCTATCGTCGCACACAACAAAATCGATCGCATGCTCGTATGCCAACATTTTGGCAAAGGACTCACCCTCCAGGGCGCCTTCGAAACAAGGCTCCAGCCACACTGCTGTTCCGGGGCCAAACCCTCGTATTTCACCCAACATCTCCAATGACCCCGCGCCGCCCACACAAACAACGGTGTCTGCAAGCCGGGCAAATGTCGAAACATGAGCCTTGGAAGACATTGGCAGGCGGGCGCTGATGCGACGCCCCAAATACATGCGAAATTCTTCATGGTTTCCGCGCTGTAACAGTGGGAATATGTCACTTACTTTATCGGCCCAATCGACCTGCTCCAGCCAATTCAGGTCAAAGCTATCATGAAATTCCAATACTATAGCCACTTGTGTGCCTGCGGCATGAGCAGCGGTTATCAGTAGCCCGACCCGCGACAGAGCACTATCACTGCGGACAATTGACATATCCATTGCCACGACCATTCTCGGCCCGCTGTGCGCAACCGGTACTGGTACTTGTTCATCCGATGCACAGAGCGGTTCCAGTAAATTCGCTCTTATTTCGCCGTGGTTTGGCCCTTCGTATCTGCGATGCATGTGCCTTACCTTACTGCTATTATTTTTAGTAGCCTGGCACAGTTGAACAACCATAGCGTAAAGCTTATCTGTCACCTCAGACGGTGTTTCCGCCACCAGTGCATGCGGCGTTTCGATCATAATTTTTGTGGGGGCAGGCAAATCAAAAATAGTCTCGAGGGCCCCGCCATTATCTAACAAACCACGAAGACCACTCGCCGATACAGATAATATCTGGTCCGCTGAACTGGGTGTACCCCATGGGCGGCCTTCAGCGGTCATTCGCGGCGCAGCGCCGAACATTACATTAGTAAGATCAGCTTTTTGGGCTCGAAACTGCCAGAAAAGCCAGCGCAAAAATACCGGACTTTCCTGCAACTGCCGCCACTGGGCTACGGTCATAAACAGCAGTTTGTCTGGAAAAAAATATTCGCGACCAGCATTGTACCAACGTAGCATATTCTCAATAAAATCATTTTTTTTCAGCAACTTAAAATCAAGTAATGGATCGGAAAAAAGAAAAACATCATCCGAATCAACGCAAATGACCGAAAATGCCGGTGCTTCCTGATGCTCGAGGGAAAGCAAGTTCCTTGGCGCATACAGGCCTTTGTGTTTTTCGCGCATGTAGGCAATCAACGAATCTTCCAGTCGGCGACTGCCTGCAAGCATACTCTCAGGGCGGCGGCGGTAGGAAAAGCCAGCTTGACGAACTGGCACACCCACATAACCAGCATCGAGCATGCTAAGCCAAAATTCCCAATCCTCAAATCCGCTTCGCATGGTCTCATCGTAAAAGACGTCGTTGCGAAAGGCGTCTGCGCGTACCATCGACCCCGCCTCGGATATATTGCCCACAAGATGGATCAACCGACTATAGCGCGGAGCGGTTTCTCGGGTATCAAAACCTTCTGCATTCCAAACTTGTCCAAAGAGGCTGATATCTGGAAAAGCCCAACCAACAGCGGGGTCATCGCCGAGCGCATCGCGAAACGCTTCCAGACTGTATGGTTCGATACGGTTGTCTGCATCAAGGAAGTAGACAACGTCCAGGTCAGGCTCAAGCTCCAGCAAAAAACGCACGCCTGCATTGCGGGCACCGGGCAATCTGGTATTTGGCTGGCGCATATAGTACAATTGCCCAGGATAGCGCGCCATCAGGGCCTCAACGGTGTCCGCCGTTTCAACGAATCGGCATCCGTCATCTACAACCACAACTTTTACCGGAGCTTCGCATTGCTGGTTGCAGGCGGAGTGAATAGCTTCCGCGAGGAATCGAGGGTGCCCGTATCCGGGAATAACAACGCCAATTGCTGCCAAATCAGACATCGATTTCCTTATACGTCCACAGATTTAAGGTCAAACTGCTGGTGCGTATCAATTACGGTTGCCACACTCAAAGACAGCCAACGGCACCAGCCGTAGCTGATAATATCATGAACGGATAACGCCGCGACAATGATGTCATGTTCCACCCCAAGCGGTTCATCAAGATCAACTGACAAGGCTTCCACCTGCAGCGCTGATAACCGTCGCGCCGTATAATGAAGCCCGTATTCAGTATCATAGCCTCTGGCAGAGGAGAATTCGCCGCTCATCAAATTACCAGCGAAAGCCTTGAAGACCTCATATTTGTCAGGCGTTTCAGCATCAAGCAGCGCCAAAATATACATAAAATCGGGTGCGCGCTCATGGGCCGTCTCTACATCACAGGCAACCCTGGTTGTACCAACACCAGCGCCTGAGCGGTATAATACGGCAGACATGTCCTGCTTGATCGGATGAGTTTGAAGACTGCCATTGTCATCAGCGATAATCATCGGGGAAAACCCCAACTGATCCGTCAAGGCTTGTAGTTTTGCCCGGCCAGCCAAAAACTCCAGCCGCTCGCCGATTTCCGGGAATTTGACCGAGCGCATTCGCTGGATCAGCGGTTGCCCCATAGTCGAGGCACCATGGACGACCGAATGGTCAGTTATTGTGTCCAGTTTGACCGAAACATCGTGCCACCGGCACCAGCCATAATCTGTCTTGTCCGAAGTAGAAATGACCGCCATCGCAAGTTGGAGGGCAGGCAAGTCGTCATCGATCACTGACAAATCAATTTCAATTTCGCAGCGCATTCCCGGCGCAACCGCTTCAACTCGCCACAAGATGCCTGTATCGGCATCAAACCCTGTTGGGGCCCCGCTGACTTTCACCTGTTCCAACAGGCCTGCCATATAATCTTCGCTGAGAACCAACGAGCCACCTACCGCAACCGCATAGTAACACGTAGGTGCTGATGCATGAGCAGTTTCGCAGGTTACTGTTAGCGTGCGGGCCGGTGCCGGGACCAATTGTTCAAACACAAAGCCAACCGGCACACCCGCCTGAAGATGAGTTTGCACCCAACCCGCGGTACCTTCAACACTGACGACATCTTCCTCCGCGCTACCGCCCGCCATCAACTTTGCCCGTGATAGTAAGTTCCTGACTGCCGCACGGCGATCTTCAACCGGCGTGCCCAGAAACTCGCGATCATCTGCCAGGTCGCCTGGCGCGAAGCCCGACCAAATTTGCATTGCAGGCAGTGCCCGATCAGGTTGGTTAGAGTTAGCCGCCTTGCCGTCCGCCAATGTTCCACAACGAACGGGCTCTCCGTCGGTTAGGCTGATCGCTGGGACGCCCCCTTCGGTGTTGACCACCCATTCAAACACCAATTCCGCGTCACCGAAAGACCGCTGTAGGCCGCGTTCCAGTTCCAAATACAGCCAACCCGTTGAGACTGATGAAAATGGCACCTGAGCACGACCCAAAACCCGGGCGTCTACCGACCTTTTTATCAAAACAGTTAAATGGCCATCTGCTAACTCGCCCTTTGGCACAACGCAGTGCAGGCTGATGCCCAGCACTCCGGCCGCATCAACGGGCAAGCCGTAGCGCAATATGTAAGGTGCTAGCGGGCTGGTGACGCCCTTGGGGCAAACCGATTTTTCGCCAATAGGAACAGTCATAGTGGAATAGCGCGTGTCATATCCTGCGCCGCGAATAATTCTGCGTGCTTTCTCCAGGTTGATAAGTGAACGCTCAAAATCCCGGCGCAATATCGCCAAATCTGTCTGAATAGTCGCCGCGGCATTGCGTTTGCTATCGGCGTCTGTCACCGCAGCTTCTGCAAGGCATTGTAGGGCGGAAACGGTATCGCCTGCCTTAATCAACCAAACTGGTGGAGTCGCGCGCCCGGTTTGAGCCGCTGACCAATTGGACCACGCATCTGCGCTGTCTTTCATTTTTTTATCGACAACAAAGCCCAATAAACCAACAGGTGCGCCAACAGGCGCAAGGCAAGCGGCTGTTTTTGGGGCATCTTCCTGCGGCGTGTAAAGGCTGCCCGCACGGTTCAGTAACAATATATCCAGTGATGCTGGGACTATTTTAACGAGCGGCTTGTAGACGCCCTCAGCCATAACGATCAATCGTGTCGAGCCGTAAAATCGATCGAAAGCATCACGGGTTAGCACCAGTTTTTGCATGGATTTTTCGCCCTGCTTAACCTTTGCCAAGATTAACCTTTAAAGGATTTGAACATAAACCGAGTGAAAGGTTGTGTAACAATTTGAAGGAACGTTTTGGGCTCTGTTTGAATATAGACCTCTGCCATGTTGCCAGGCAGCATATTCGTCTGTTTCTGGTCTGCGTTCAGTTTTACGTGGGCCACGTAATTGCCCGCAGGGTTCGCTTCAGATACAACAGCATCAGAGGATAAATAAATCAGCTTTCCTTCAACCGGTACACCGCGATTTGCACGGTCTGTCGGAAAAATAACTTTCACGTCCTGCCCTTGTTCAACCCGCTCAATGTCCTTGATTTGCACCAGAGCTTCAATCGCCAAAGGGTCATCATTTGGGAAAATATTCATCAAGGTATCACCGGGTCTGATCACTTCCCCAATCGCTCGTTTGGCAATCTGAAACACTCTGCCATCGACAGGAGAGCGAATAGAACCGCGCACTGCCATATCGGTAAAGCGATCAATGCGACCGCCGAGCTGATTCAATTGCTGTTGAATTTCAACGACCGCACTGTTGGCCGTGTTCAGATAAGCCAGCTGTTCCTGTTCAATCTGGTTCTTGAGGCTTTCAATATTGTTGAATGATTTCTCAATGGCGATTTTCGAGTTTGCAATGTTAGCATCAATTTGCGCGATTTGGCGTTCTGTCGCATTCACCCTAACTTGCGTAACGTGGCCCTGCTCAAGAAGAACCAGAAAATCTGTCAATTCTTCGCGAAACAGGCCAACCTGTTTTTCGTAGGCAACCAAAAGCTCTTTTTGGCCTTCAACGTCTTTTTCCTGACCAATGATAGCGTTGCGCAGGCTATCGACTTTCGCAGCGCCATATTCACGAAGAGATTTAAACTCTTCTCTTTGACTTTCGATTCCCTCTAGCAAGCGCGGATCAGATGCCACACGCGGGTCAAAATCTGTTGGGAAATCGATAGTGTCTGAGAGCGTTACTTCCGCGCGGCGGCGTGCAAGTTGCGCGCGGAAAATTGCGCGCTGTAACAGATCTGCATCTAATTGTGCGTTAATCTGAGTGTCATCAAGTCGGGCCAATATTTGCCCTTTTTCTACGTCATCGCCTTCACGGACCAACAACTCAGCAAGAATGCCGCCTTCCAAGTGTTGAACGATACGGTTGCGGTCCTCAGCAATCACCCGTCCGCCGGCAATAACGGCGCCACCCAGTGGGACTGTTGCAGCCCAAATGCCGCCGAATCCAAACACGAAGATAAGGATGTACCGCGCCATTTTCAGAACTTGACGTCGATCTGTATTTACATCGTCATGCCACCGACCGAGATCAGCACGATCGAATTTGTCATCAATGGTAACGGGCGCACTGTTTTGTTCTGTTTTCGGTATATCGTCGGCCATGTTACACCTCTCTCGCTGTAGGTTTTTCATCAGCTTGAGGTACAGATTTCACCGCCTGCACATTGTTATTCGGCTTGTCACTTTTAACCGCTTGAACTGCGCCAGAGCCCATTACTTTTGCTTTGGGGCCATAGTCTTTAACGACTCCGTCAGTCATCAGCATTACCTTGTCGACAAACTGTAATACGCTGGGGCGTTGGCTTACGACAAGTGTTGTGATGCCCTTTTGTTTGGCAACTTGAAGTGACCGGTGAAACAACTGTTCACCGTTACTGTCAAGGGCTGCGTTTGGTTCATCAAGCACTAGAACAGCAGGGTTACCGTAAAAAGCGCGCGCAAGCGCAATCAATTGAGACTGACCACCCGACGGCATAAACTGACCGCGCTTAATCACAGTGTCATAACCTTGCGGCATATTGAGAATAATATCATGAACCCCAGCCGTTTTCGCCGCTTCCAAGGCCCATTCTTCTGGGTCATCTATGCGCAAACGCGCAATATTTTCGCGCACTGTTGCACCGTCAAAAAAACCAACTTGCTGCGGCATGTAACCCAAGTGGACACCGCGGGCAATCGGGTCCCAGGCATGTAAATTTTGGCCATCAAGGGTAATTTTACCAGCATTCGGCACGAGGTAACCTACCAACAGTTTAGCAAGCGTCGACTTGCCAGCACCAGAAGGGCCAATGATAGCAACGACTTCACCTGCATCAATATTTAGCGCTATGCCGCGGATAATAGGCGGCATACCCGGGCCGGGTGAGTAAGCAATACGCTCAATTCCAATCGCCCCCTTAGGCCGCGGAAGTTTGGTACGATTTTCGGGTAATGAGAGCTCAGCCAACCGCGCAATAAGGCGCTTGCGCGTCTCCCAACCGCCTTTGAGCGCACGCCACCCGCCTACAACTTGCTCAACAGGTGCAAGCGCACGACCGCCGATGATTGCGGTGCCAAAAATAACCCCGGCCGTCGCCAGGTCTGCAAGCACAAGAAGTGCGCCAGAACCAATCATCAGAATTTGTACGATTTGCCGCATGGACTTGGATGTTGCTGCGAACTTGGAGGTTACGTTAAAACTACCCGTAAAGCGAGAAAGCTGCGTGCCGTGATGCTTTCCCCAGTTCTGTACCGCTTCCCGGTACATTCCTTGGCCGCGGATATACTCCTGCGCCCCCATGTGCATTTCAAGGGCGCGGTGTGACGCAATCATAGCCTCACTATGCTCCAGATTGAGGCCAGCGGTTGCACGGTCTGCATATACACCTATACCAAATAAAATGACTGCGCCACCAGTCACAACAAGACCAAGCACCGGATGGAGAAGAAAAATAAGAAACAGAAAAAACGGCGTCAAAGCCAAATCAAACAAAGCATACAACGGCGGTGAGGCAAGCACCTGGCGCATCGCACCCAAATCTCGCACAGTTTGTGCCATACCATCTGATGGTCGTGACAGTTCACCTGCCATAATAAGGCCAGCCATGTTGGCCTCAAAACGAAGCGCTGCTTTGGCTGCCAGTATCTGGCGCACATGGTCAAACACTCCGTAAACAATCAGAATAATTAGAGCAAAGATAAACAAGCCCGTAAGGGTCGGAAGACTACGAGAGACGAGAACATTGTCGTAGACCTGGAACATAAAAAGCGGCATGCCAAGCATGCAAACACCCGAAAGCAACGAATATGTGCCGACGGATTTCATAGCTTTGAAAAGCTTTTGTTCTTCAACCTTATAGTCGTCCAATAGTGACATCAAAGTCGCCTTCTAAAATACGCGCGCCCAAATATACCCGCTTTTACAAGATAAAAGCCAGATTGGAAAACAAAAATCATCCGATCAGCATGCTCTTCAGGAACGAAATTGATGAATTTCCAGCTTTGACAAAAAAAAAGGCGGCCCTCAGGCCGCCTTCTAAAAACTTGATCAATATGGATCTAGCTCACTGTTCCAGACGCAGTAGCCAAATCACCTAGTGACACACCTTGAAGGAAGAGAGTTCCACCGCCGTCGAGGTCGATCAAGACACCAGAAACACCGCCCTGCGTGGTTTCTTCAGCGTTGGAAACCAAATCAACACCAACAGCAACATTGATATTCAAAACATCACTGGACACGTCAAAGTCAGTAATCACGGTATTACCCGTCTGACCTGCCGCGCTGAATGTGAACGTATCGGCGTCGGCACCACCGGTAATAGTGTCATTACCTTGGCCACCGTCAATAGTGTCCTTACCGGAGCCACCAACGATGCTATCGTTACCAGCGCCACCAGTGATGCTATCGTCATTGGCACCACCGTCGAGGGTGTTAGCACCATCGCCACCAATAAGCGTGTCGTTGCCGTCATTACCCTTAAGGTCATCGTTACCAGTACCACCAGTTAGACTGTCAGTACCTGCACCACCGCGAAGTGAACTATCATCGGTACCTGAGGTAAGAACGTCATCACCAGCGCCACCCCAAAGAGTGTCATTGCCGTTAGCACCGCCGCTTTCGTTGATGGTATCATTACCAGCACCACCAAAGATGTCGTCGTTACCAGCGCCACCCACGTTAGCCGTGTTTTCAGCACCGCCGCCCATGAAGATCAAGTCATCACCAGCACCGCCGAGGATCACATCTACACCAGTATCGCTACCACCAAAGATGGTGTCGTTACCTTCGTGACCGCGAACAGTGTCTGAACCAGTACCACCACCGAGAACGTCACCAGCACCACTACCGTCGATAGTATCGTTACCAGAGCCACCGAATGCGGCACCACCAGTATCAAGTGTTGTACTTCTTATCGCAGTGGCACCATTGTAGTCCCCAACGACAACCAAATCGTTACCGGCGCCACCAAACAGGCTATCAGCACCGTTCGAATTAAGTGCATTTGAACTACCACCAGCAGAGTCAGTTTCAGCGCCGATAAGCAAGTCATTACCTGCACCACCGAAGAGCACATCATTTCCGCTACCACCGGCAACGGTATCGCCACCAGCATCGGAAGAACCCGCAAAGAAAACATCATTTCCAGATCCACCGAATGCAACGTCGTCACCTACGCCGCCGTTCAATGTATCAGCACCGGTACCAGCAGAAAGGCTGTCATCACCATTATTACCAATAAGACGGTCATCGCCGTCGCCAACAGTCATAGTGTCGTTACCAGTACCACCAGTTAATGTTTGACCTGTATCAACTGTTGCAGTGAATGTATTGTCTGCTGCGACTGTTGCAGCAACAGTTACCTCTAGGCTTGTAGCACCACCGTCATTTGAAACAGTTAACGTGATCGTTTCAGTCGAATTTGATGCTTCATTGGCAAGAGATGCATTACCCGCATAAGTATATGTCGCACCACCAGCTGCTACAGCAACTGTACCATGAGTCGTAACAACGCTACCGCCCGTCGTCGAGCTAACAGCCGTACCATTAACAGCGGTAATCACATATGCAGATCCGCCAGTAAGCGCAACCGGAGTAGCGCCTTCCAAAGCAGTTCCATCATACGTAAGAACGTTGTTATCAAGATCAGTAGACGTAGAAGCATCTGGCGCGCCGTCGGCTTGGGAAGTAACAGTGTCACCAAATGTAAAGGTAACAGCAGTACCTTCCGTCAGCGTAACGTTACTAAAGTTGATAACCTCAATATCTGTAAGCGTGTCTGTACCAGCCACATTAAGGTTACCGCCAGCAACATCACCAGCCGCGTCAATTTCGAGGTTACTGTACTCAATGGTATCGGTATTAGCACCACCATCAAGAATATCGTTACCGTTGCCGCCAATCAATGTGTCATTACCGCCGTCACCGCGAAGCGTGTCATCGCCGTTACCGCCAGAAAGACTATCATTGCCGTCACCGCCACTGATGCTGTCATCCGCATCATTCGCACCGGCACCGCTACCACCAGTAATCGTATCATCACCAGCATCACCGTTAAGAGTGTCAGAATCAGTAGCTGTAGAAGAACCAGTAATGGAGTCATTACCGTTACCGCCGTTTACTGTCTGATTACCACCGGTACCGCCCGTAATAGTATCATCACCGTTACCACCCTCAGAAAGGGTGCCATCGCCACCGCCAGAAATTACATCATTACCGGGACCACCTGAAAGCTGATCGTCACCACCAGTGCCGCCATCGATAGTATCATCATCGACCGTACCCTGGATAATATCGTTCTGACTAGAACCAAAAACCCTGGATAATATCGTTCTGACTAGAACCAAAAAACGTTGCCATAGTTTCCTCCTGAAAGAGCAACAAAATCATAAAGAGGCTCGAACGTAAGGTTTTTAGCCCCCTACACCTCTACTACCGAGAGAGTACCAATGATGTCAACTGCTTAATTACACATAAAGGCAGTTTGATACTCAAAATAAATATCCATCAATAACTCACTTGCGAGACACAACACCATCTTAACGCCCTGATTTCAACACTCAGATTGCTCTGACATGCAATCAAACCCTAAACATTCGCCGTTTGTGACCCGTTTGCAACACTTTGGATTAGCTTCCAGTAACGCGGAAGTAGATCCCTGGTGTTATATGCGCCCAAAATGGTGCGGCGTGCCTCGTCTCGCAGCGGTTGATAGTCAGCCTTAGTGTCCAGAATGTGGCACAGCTTGGCGACTTGTGCGTCAACATCAAAAAAATCAACCAACAAGCCATTATGGCCATCAGTTATCATCTCTTTCACCGGATCAGTGTCCGAACCAACGATCAGCGCGCCTGTACTCATCGCCTCCATCAACGACCATGATAGAACAAAAGGTACGGTGAGATATACATGAGCTGATGTAATCCGCATCATATCCCGAAAAGTTTCCAAGGACTGCAGGCCCGGCATATGCAAACGACGCATATCTAGTTCAAATTTCTCCAGCGCCCATTCTTTATAGGTTTTACCGTCACGCCGCCCCGCTCCGTACGCTACTCTGTCATTCCCCAAAACAACAACATGCAGATTTGGGCGTATCTTTTGAAGTTTGGAAACCATTTCGATAAATTGCGGAAATCCGCGGTAAGGCTCCATACCGCGTGCCACATAGGTGATAACCTCATCATCCGCCGTTAGGGTCACATCCCCGATGGTTACGGACGCTTTTTGATTCGGAGAGAAGAAAACTGTATCCACACCGTCATGAAGCACGCTGATGCGGTCACGGAAAGCAGCTGGCAGCTTGCTATGTTGGAACTTGGTGGGGCATTGACCCCAGTCCATTGCCGCCATGTCTTGCAGGATCGACGTGTTTTTCATGCGAATTCGCAATTGGCCATTTGCGTCGTGTGCGTCTTCCCTCAAGAAATCGGCGTCAGAATTGCTGCTGTGATAATACCATTCGTAATAAGTAAGAAATTTGCTGTCGGGGAACAGGTCTTTCATAAACATATTCGCACCCCATCCAGAATGGGCCATTATGACGTCTGGGCGAAACCCATTCTTTTGAGATGGCAAAAGCGCCTTGTAGGCGGCCTGCCCCAGTATGGTAGCTTGTTCTGTGGTAATCAAAGCTGGATGAATTTTTTCACTGGGTTCTCTGTGTGGCTTGTAGTTTACCCGCTGCGGCTCAAACTGCTGTTGATTGGTCTCCAGAGTTGCCGCATACATCTTAACCTTCTTCTTGGGTTTAAGAAATTTGTATATACGGCGATATTGCCCCGGAAAATTATTATGCATAAAAAGTATCTGCATCAATTTACCCTGTTATCAATTTCAACGTTCGCCCAGCCACACATCTGCAGAACAACAGCTGCACCTAATCAATATTTACAGAATTTGCAACGGTCTTAAACAAAGATAATGCCATGGCGCATTCCTATTCATTTGATGCACTCAAAATAGTTGACAGCTAACGTGCAACGACTAGGGTCACAGAAATTCACCGTCGGCGGCGCTTCTGGGCGTGCATTGAAAACACATACTAGCTGCGATTGAGGAATTCATGGCAAATATTCTGGTTGCAGGGGGCGCAGGCTTCATAGGGTCTCATACATTGCTGGCGCTGGATGCTGCTGGCCATTCGTTGGTCAGCTTTGACAATCTGAGCAATGGACACCGGGACAGTGTTATCACCGGAAAACTGGTGGAGGGCGACCTTCATGACGGCGGCCTGCTTGATCAGGTGCTGGCCGATAACCAAATTGATGCGGTTATCCATTTCGCAGCTTTCATTGAAGCGGGCGAAAGTGTCGTTAACCCGATGGCCTTTTACAAGAATAACGTGGCAGGCAGCCTGAGCCTGATCCAGGCAATGGTTCGCAGCAACGTGCGCAAAATCGTTTTTTCCTCCACCGCCGCCGTGTACGGCCAGCAAGACAACCAACGGCTGCTTGAGGAAACTTTACCCAAACTGCCGATCAACCCGTATGGCCACAGCAAATGGATGGTTGAATGTATGCTGCGTGATGTGGCCACTATCGGCAAACTGGATGCTATCGCTCTCCGATATTTTAATGCTGCAGGCAGCGACCCGGAAGGGCGGCTGGGTGAACGGCACGATCCCGAGACCCATTTGATACCGCTTGTGCTGGACGCGGCACGCGGCGCCCGGCCCGACATTAAAATATTCGGCAACGACTATGACACGCCCGATGGTACCTGCATCCGCGATTATGTGCATGTGAGCGACTTGGCGTCAGCTCATGTGTTAGCGGTCAATTCATTGTTGGCACGAAACGATGACCAAGCCGGGTTCTACGACGCCATGAATTTGGGCACCAGCAATGGCCACTCGGTGCTACAGGTAATTGAGACCGCCAAACATGTAACCGGCATTGATTTCGAGGTGGTTCAACAGCCAAGGCGCCCCGGCGACCCGGCAAACCTGGTGGCGGACGCAAGCCGGGCGCAAAATGTTTTAGGCTGGCGGCCCGAGCAATCAGACCTTAAAACAATGATTGAAGACACTTGGCGGTTTCGCCGAAATCTAAATTGATACAGCCCGGCTTCACGTTCCAATAATGATCCTGATCTTGTGAAGAGAAAATTTATGGCAAAAACAGCTCGAACCGCACAACAAAAGATATTCATTGGCGGCTATACCAAAAGTGGCACCACGTTTGTTGGGCGCGCATTTGGTCTGTTTAACGGCGTGTATGCCAGAGGCGAGCAGGACTATTTTCGGATATTTGCCAAAAACATGCGTGAGATGGTGGTCTCCTACAACGACAATATCACCCACGTGAATAAAGAGGTATACGACGGGCGAGGCTCTCTGAAGCCCCTTGCACCGGACGATTTTCGTGACCTACACGATAAAATTTTCAAACATATTTTCTTTGCCAACAAACCAGTGCCGAGCGATTGCACCACTATTGTAGAAAAGTCGCCGCGCAATATTTATTTCGTTGAAGATATCAAGGCTATCTTCCCAGAAGCAGTTAATATTTGTGTCTACCGGGAACCCAAAGCGGTGTTTCGTTCAATGATGCGCCACATGGCAGATCATAGAGATCCAGAGTATATGGACCCAAACTGTACCCTGCGAAAAAATATGCTGACGGAGTTCTTCAAATTTTGGGCACACTACATCGGGGTCGTAGAAAAAAAGCGACAAATTCTCAACGTCATCCGTTACAACAATGCCGCAGCTGATCATCAAGCTTTACTGGATTATATTGAAAAAGATATTCTCAAGCATTCACCGGGCCTTCGCGCACCAATTGAGACATTGAGCAAAGAGCATTACTTGAACTCTCTACCGGACGAAGCGCGAGCGAAAAGCCTAGTGCAAACCGGTCCGTACAAGATAAAGCTGTCGACAAAAGAAACCACGATGATCGAACGCAAGTGTCGGGCACCGAATATTAAGTTCGATTTTTAGTCGACAATGAACCAGGCATAAAATGCATATCCTTGTCACCAGTCCCACACCAACGCACCCGCAGGATCACGGCAACCGCGCTCGAATCACAGCGCTATGCAAAGCGCTGCAGGCGCAGGGTGCAGAAATTCACTATATATACGGCGGGCTAGAACAATTACCTGAAAAACAAGAATTGGAAATGCGCGAAACCTGGGACCATGTTCACATCTTACCGCCTTACCAGATCGAAGACCGAAAACAGTCCCACAAAAAACATCATCTTATTGATGACTGGTATGTGGATGCCGTTACTACCCTGACGAACCGAATCTTAGACACATGGTGCATCGACTATTGTATCGCCAACTACGTATGGTTTTCCCAGTGGCTGGAGACTGCCCCGCGTGACATCCCCAAATACATTGACACTCACGACCTATTTGGCGAACGCCACCAACGCCTGAAAGCAGACGGCTTGCCTGCCAGTTGGTTTTCAACCACCACCAAAGAAGAAGCAAAGGGATTTGACCGCGCCGATACGGTTATCGCTATCCAGTCACAAGAAGCTGCTCTGATGCAAGCCGTGACAGATACACCGGTAGTAACACTTGGCCATTTCATCAAGCCTGATTTTTTGCCCGGGCACCGAGAACAGGAGGCGCCGAACAACGACGCGAAAATTGCTGTGGGCTACATGGCCAGCGACAACCCTATCAACCAACAAAGCCTAACCGCTATGAATGAAGCACTGGCAACACGGCCCGACCTACTCGGCCGATTCACCTTCAAGCTCGCTGGCAGTATTTGCAGTGCAACCGCTGCGGCCGATACCCCGTTCAAGAAACTTGGATTTGTCGACAATGCACGTGCATTTTATGAAGCTTGCGACATTGTCATCAATCCCAATATCGGTGGAACCGGTCTGAAGATAAAATCCATTGAGGCCATGGCTTTTGGTAGAGCACTGGTGGCGACTTCCGATGCCATGGCGGGCATTGACAGCCAGCTTCCGGCCCACTGCTTGAAAGATGCCGCACAAATTGTTGACTTTTTGGCGAATATGAACCTCAAGCAGGCGATAGCGGACGGCGAGCAGGCCTCACGCGACATTGTGGAGCGCTATGTGGTTGAACAAACCGCCGCCATGCAAACATTGTTTCCCAAGCTATTCAATAGGAAAGCCCGGACCCGCACGGAGCTGAAGGCGTGACAGCGGCCAACAAAATATTAATTGTCGGCTCGCTGCCGCCAACCCAGTCGCACGCGGCACTGTTGACCCATTCAATTGCTGCGGCTGCGGCCCGGTGCGACATCGAGGTTGTTTGCCTGATCGATGCTTTGGCGCCTCCGCCGGAAAGCGGCCTGCCCTACTCTATCGCGCGGCCATTCGACCAATTCATCCAATCAGGGCAGGCGAACAATTGGCCTCGTTTGTTTATCGTTGGTTCCGGCGGTGACAGCTTACCGGTTATTGAAACATTGCACGAAGCGCCCGGCGCGGTAATCACGGCCACTGATTCGCTGTTTGAACTGTCGCTGCCGTGGCTGCAAACCGCACCAGACTTCCCGGAAAATCTACCCGCATGGTTATCAGAAAAATACGGCAAGCCCGGCGCGGTTGTTGCCGATGCTTTTATCAATCATCGCCGGTCATCAAATCACCTGGGAAAAGAAATCCCGGCCTATGATCTGTTGCTGAAAAACGCAACCAGCCATCTAACGCTTGGTCCGCTGCAAACAACCCGCATAACCGACGCAGGATTTGACCCAACCCAGATAGGCACGGTGCCCGCCGAAACCCGAACTGCTGATCGCTTAATAGACAAGTTACCACTTCAAATATTGATCATCGGAGCTGACACGGAAACGGAAAAAACGGTATCGCAGGGCGTCGCTTCCAGCATCTTGCCGCAGCAACTCCAACTGACTTTCTTAGACCGATATTCAACCAGCTGCAGGCAAGCCTTATTGACGTCGGCCGCCGTTGCAATTCTGGATGCTCACGACGGAGCAGCTTGCCCGCATTTTGATTTTGCGGCGCGCAACCACATTCCCTTGATTACTGCCGGGCAGCCGTGGACAATCACACTACCGCTTGGTGCACACATCGCGCTGGACTACCCCGTCAATGCGACTGCTCTGCTGCACGCCGTCGCTGCGATCGTAACCGTCGACGGATTGTTGGCCGGGCTTGAACAAGGGCTAACGGCCAGTGATTTCGGCGAACAGCAATGCCGCACCTGGGCAGCAACCCTGACAGGCGCAGCCGCTACTGCAGCGCCTGTAGAGTTGTCGAAAGTCTATCCGGTGCCACAGATGTCGGCGGCGACGCTTCACGTGAAACCATCACCGCCAGACGGTAGTCATCCAAGCGGGATATTTGCCCTGATCGGCGCGGTACCACCTCCCCATATTTTACAGCATTTTTATCCTGAACTTGACGCCGGTGCCTGCCCTCGGTTCATGACCCCGGATCTTGCCCTAGCGGCAGCAAGCTTCATGCAAGTGCCTGCTGCCCAACTGCAGGACCGTATGGGATTTGAAGCGCCATTGATTACCTCTGAACAAACAACACCGGGGGCTGACACCGGGGGCCGGAAATTACGCCGCTGGGCCGACGTGCGACCGGGCTTGCGCCGAGCCAACGAAGCAATTACTTTCGGGTGCACCATTGCGAGGGCCTCACAAGCGCCGCACTCAGAAGGAACAGCAAGTTGGCCACTTATCACCACAACCGAGAATGCAGAAAATCCAGTGGTTACCTCAGCATTCGACACCAATACCGGCGTATACTGGTCATATGACCCTGTCCGTGGTGCGCTAAAATTTTTACTATTAATCGGTGGTGCCGGGCATCTAGAATTTCAAACCTCAGGCAAAACATCTTTTGTTGTGACAAACCTATCCTCCACCCAAATAGTAAGTCGTCAAGAAAGCGGGCAGTTTACTGTATCTGCGGAGGGGCTTGGCTTGTTCAAAATTGCAATTCTGCCATCGGATGAAAATAGTGAAAATGACATGCTGAAAAGGCTTGCTCAAGACAGCCTGGATCTGAAATGGTCTTTCCTGTGAGCAAGAATATAGACATAGACGCCATTGAGGTAGATGCAGACGGGCAAGACGACGGGTTTCGCACGCCCGAGCCACGTTTTCCCAAAGCTGCAGTGGACTATGTCGATTCTCTACTGGAAATTCAGCGCCAACGGTTTGACCGTGAAAGCGCCATTTCGCAAGCGGCGGCAGCACCAGAAAATTCAGATTTACGGGCGTATGTTTCTCATCCAAAATCAGCACATTTTCTAGCCGACGGTGACAATTTTATTGGCACTGGCTGGAGCGAACTGGGCCACCGACGGGACGGCACAGCTTTTCGTTGGATGGGCCGTTTAGGAACGTTACTCTTGCCGCTCGACATGACCAGCGGCGGGACAATAACCATAAATGGCTGTGGCTATACCAAGAAAAAATTCCTGGAAACACTGACAGTGTGGATAGATGATCAACCGGTGCCAGGCGACATGGCACGCAAAGGGTTTAACCGCTGGATTTTTTCTGGCGTTGTGCCACCTATCCAATGGCGGCCCTATTCTATTTTACGAGTGCAG
The DNA here is from genome assembly GCA_011088215.1 of Sphingomonadales bacterium. Taxonomy (GTDB): domain Bacteria; phylum Pseudomonadota; class Alphaproteobacteria; order Sphingomonadales; family Kordiimonadaceae; genus Kordiimonas. Next base: position 26,508 of record JAALKD010000019.1, read on the forward strand.
TCTGCAGGGCAGGCGCGCCTGGCTGTCGGTATGGATACGTTTGCCAGTGTCGCCGTTTGTGACATTCATTTGAACGCTGACCAGCCAGAAGCCGCAAAGAAACCAGCTATTTAAAGACTTCTAATCGCCCTTACTTGCCAGCAATTGCTCAGTTTTAGTTTCGTATGACCCCTGCGCGTTCTTCGATAGCGCCAACAACTTAACAGCAGCGGCGTTAAATTTACTGCGAAAGCTGTCTTTCCAACGCGCATGATTCATCTGCTCCGTAGGGTCTGTTACTGAAATATTCCTCAGGGCGTGTCGGTCGAAGAAAACATTGAGCATTTTAACGACTTCGATCGGACTCTCGGTCAATTCTTCAAAAGTAACAGTGCGAAAATACGGCAGTTCGCTAAACAGGTTTTCGTATCTAGCTTCAGCGCCGATTATTGCCATTGCAAGTGGCAACAGGGCTTCAGCGTCCGGCTCGGCCGCTGATGGATTCGAACCAGTTTCGCTCAAAGCGATTTGATCTGCTCTGTTTCGTCGGGTTATATAGACCAGCCGGGCTTCTGCTACGGTCATAAAAAACTTGAATTTCTTCTGTGACAACAAGCCGCGCGCGTCCAAATCATCAATAAGGCTCAAATCCAGTTTTAAAATAACGTGATGGTTTTTCTTGATGTTGGCCTCACTCAACTTGGAGACAATCCAGCGCACCATATTAAAATCATGCTGGCATTTTGCCCACATCGCCTCTGCGGGCTTCATGGAGACAAACGATTCCGCCAGTTTATTTGCATTCACTAGGTCAAGCAAATGCCCGGAACCACTGCAGGGCGACGATATAACCACCGTCATATCTAATCCGTTGGCTGCAAGTGATGCCATATCAACCGTACTGGCCAGATCACCGTAGGTAGCTGAAATAATCACGGCCTCGGGAAATTCTTGTTTCAACCTGCGTGCATAAGCAAGTTCACCGCACAGGCGCAGCACAAACACGCGGCATCCGCCAACAAAGGTATCAGGGGTTACCGCGTCTGGCGTCAGCATTTGTATTTGTAAGGTGGCTGCTATTTCGCCCAGCGCATCAATAATGATCTGGTCAGCCACCAGCATTTCACCGCCAGCGATACCAGCTTGCGCAAGAGGCCATTGATCCATTGACGCGAGCCTTGGCAAGCTGCTGAGCGACTGCTCTTGGATGTCAGCGCTGCCAGTAGCCGCTATTAGTGGATTGCCTTGCGCCGATGTCGTCATTTCAGAGCACTTCCTTCACCTGCAACAGGTCATGGTCATCGCAGTTCCGCCTAATTGCCTCTGCTGCAACTATAGCCCGCTCCTTCTGCGGGAAGTCAATTTTCAGCGTATTTTCATTGCCCGGAAAGGCATTATGCCATGCATGGAATGCTTTGTGGTAATCGGCGCGGTCACCAGATAGTTCGCGCCTGAAGCTGTTGCCCGTCGCTTGCCAGCTAAAGCCGGACCCTTCGCCCCGCGTCAACGAATCGTCACGCAGCAAACCGGTATATAAATGGTTCCTAAGGTGTCGAATACTGCGTTTACCAAAAACATGTTCCAATCGGGTGATAAATTCCGTATCCGCCGATATGCGCACACAATCAAAATATCCGGTTTTTTCCAGCACTTTCCTGCGGTCGAACATCAGGCTTATTGCAGCCATCCGTTCGCTCTTTCCGTCAATTTCCAGCTCGTCGCCAGCGTCGTTAATCCGTCGCCAACGCGCAGTGCAGGCAACCGCTCTGGGGTTGGCTTTTAGCGCACCTAATTGCATCATCAATCGGTCAGGGTCAGATGTGTCGTCGCTGTCATGGGTCGCCACATAGTCGCCAGTGGCGTGCTTTATCCCCCAGTTTTTCGACCAATATGTGCCGTGGTTGGTTGGCGAAGCGAATATCTTCAGCCTTGGATCATCATATTTGATATTCATTAACCGCCGAACTGTGTCGTCGCTCGAAGCGTCGTCTATCACCAACAATTCCAAATTAGGATGGCTTTGACTTAATACCGACCGCACCGCCGCTTCGACCAAATGACCGGTATTATGGGCGGTCATCACCACCGAAATTTTCACATCGCTATGCATATCCCCGATCGCTCGGAATCGGCGGGTTTGGCGCTTGAACATATGCTGTCCAACAGACCGCAGCGGCGGTTTGTTTGAATCAAGAAAAAAAGCGAGCGGATCGCGGTAAAGTTTTCTAGCTTTTCGGTACATGGATCTGTTCGCGCTCCTATGCCATTACAGGCGCAGAACCACACCTGCTGACAAGGCTAGCTGGTAGAAGATCGTGATAATATCCTGTGCAAGCTGGAAGCTCTTGGTTTGAACCCGCGGCAATACGAAAATTTCATCGCCCGGATACAAAGCAATTGCTCTTTTACCGCTAAGTTGCCGCTTGCCCACTTTATCAAAGCTGCCATCGCGGTGCAAAATCAACACATTCGACGCGCTGCGGCTTTGGGTAAAGCCGCCAGCCTGCTCAATGTAATTTTCAATGCTGCTGCCAGCTTGGAAGGCCATCGCACTCGGAAACAAGACATCGCCGTGCACCATCACCAGATTACTGGTTCTTGGAATACGAATAATATCGCCCTGCTCCAGTAGAATTTCATCGACGGACGACGCGCTGCCCAGCGATACCTGACCCTTGGGTTCCACGTTACGTGCCCGCTCCACCCACTGAAGGATAAGCTCGGCTTCGCGCTGACGCAATTCCGCTTCGGCAGAGGTTTTGGACCGAGCAGTCAAAACACTGGCTTCCAGTGCACGCAGTTGGGCATCAAGGGTTTCCTTTTGTCGCTCCTTAACGCTGGTGCGTAGCAATTGCACGGCGTCGCGTTGAGCATTGGGCCCGAAGCGCACTTTCGACAGTAGCTGGCCCAGCGTCGCGCCGTAATCCATGATGAATTCCTGCGCGCTATTATGCTCCCCTTCAACCCGCACAGAAATTGTACCCTGAAGCTTGTCAGAGACAACTTCCAGCACATCGCCAGGGTAAATTACTTCTCCCGGAACAGCGTCAATTGCGATATAATCGACCTCGGTTTTGATCCGGTTATTGCGGCTGATACGCACGTGGGTCGCCTGCGGTTTTGGTCGCGCAAGATTCAGCAGCTCTGCAGCCGTAATTTCCGCTGCAGCGAACTCGAATGCGTTTTGGTTTTCCACATCACCAAGAACCGCTGCCCTCGACAAAACAGGTCGCACAACAATGGTATCACCATCGGCGATTTGGAACGATGGCAAGGCCCCGGTCAGGATAAAGTCATATAGGTTTACCGATTGAATTTCCCGGCCGGCCCGCAGAACTTTTACATCAAGGAACGAGCCACGAAGAGGGTCAATTCCACCTGCAGCATCAAGAAAAAACAAAACAGAATCTGACGAATGACCTGCGAACAATCCAGCTTGCTTTACAAAACCGGTGACAAAAACCTTTACCGGTTCCGCGCCTCCAAGGCTTGCGTAAACACCAACATTTTTGCGGAAAACGGTGCCAACTGCGTCAGCAACCACCTGATTCAGATCCTGGTTTCTAACGCCCTGAACAGCGACAGGCCCGACTTTAGGGATAAAAATATTACCCTGAGCATCTACCGACACATCGCCTGCAAATTCAAACCCGCCCCACATCTGCAACGATATCTTGTCTCCGACTGATATTTCGTAACTGGGGTTAAAGCCGACAAACGACTGGTTGGCGAACTCGCCACCAAAAATAGATGCGCCGAAGGCCCGGTGCGTCGGCACAGTGGGGTTCGCCTTGGCATTCGCAGGTTCCCCGTCTTGTGCAATAGGCGCGGCCTGGCCGTATGATGAAACACTCATGCCAGTCGACAGTGACAGGATCATCAAGCTTTTGATGAAGATTTCGCACAGGTTTTTCATGGTCGTTTCCAACATGCCAAATAGGTTAGACACCCCAAATAACTTAGACATCTCTGTGCTCCCGGATTGTCGCAATGACCATCGCGGCGATTCCATAAATTAGATTGAGAATAACAAAAAGCGTCACAAGGTTATAGAACTTGCGCGGCAATATAGCAGAATCAGGTATTTGCGGCGACTGAACAACCACCAGATGTTTCAGTTTACGGTAGCTTTCCACTCGTGCTTGCTCAAGTGTTTGCAAGGTGCCTTTATAGATATCAGTGGCGAATTCAAATGACTGACGCAGCTCTTCAAAGCGGGCATTAACCTGATTGATTGACTGGCTACCCTGCCCGGCAAATTTATTGCGTTCCTGTTCCAGCTGGGTACGAATACCATTAATCCGGTCTCGTACCGATACCAGTTCTGCGGCGTCACCCTGAAGATAGCTTGTCAGCACCTTCTCCTCGGCTTCAAGGCGAACCAGTTCGCCTTCCATAATATTGACCACTTCTTGCACAGCGGCACCGGTAGCAACCGGATCCAGCAGCTCGTTTTCTGTTTGAAATGCCAACACAGCACCCCTAGTTTGACTGACAGCCTCGCGCGCCCTGTCCAATTCCCTCTCGACAAAGGCAATCTCTTGCAGCGCAATTTTCTGACTTACGCCATTGATATAGGCTTCAGCTTGCTGCAGAACCTCATCGGCAATCAACTGTGAGAACTCAGGGTTAAATGCTTGGCTCCGTATGGTCAAAATATTCGATTCAGCTTCGATCGACACTGATAAATGCTCGCGGAAAAAGCCTAGGAAACCCTCTTCGGGGATACCATTAGCCATTCGTGAGAAATAGTCCCAATCACGGCTGGAATAATGACTACGCAGATCAAGCTTTGTATCTAGCGCAGTCAACATATCAGCGGAATGAATATAATTTCTCAGCAACAAAGCGTCCTGAGACGCGCCCCCCAAACCGCCAGGCACCAGTGGAATGGTTGGTAAAATAGACGTATTTTCGTTGGTAGACTTCACGTAGACACTGGTTACAGTGACATATCGGCTAGAAACCCAAAGCGCATTATAAAGAACGAACACACCAAAAATCGCGAGCACCCAGCGGTAACTAATCAGGCGTGCTCTAGTGCCCACAGCCACTTTATAAGCACCTGCAACCGAACTTCCAGGCATTCGGTCTGCAACCGCCGCCCTGAATTTAGCCAATGTTTGTTTCATATAACCCCGTCACAATGTCCACTATTCAAAGGCTCTGATAGCGGAAAATTGCCTGATCCACACTTTCGTAGAAGTCCGCCCGGCCATATGCAAGCAAAATTGCGGCATTACATTGACGCCGTATTAGATTCATATTGTGCGACACCAATATAATGTTGGCCGATGCACGCTTGTTGCTAATGGCGCTTTCGCATTTCTTTTTAAACCCCGCATCGCCCACCGACATGATCTCGTCCATCAAATAGGTATCGAAATCAAATCCCATTGAAACTGCAAAGGAATATTTCGATTTCATGCCTGAAGAATAGCTCTTTACCGGCAGCTCGAAACTATCTCCGAGCTCAGAGAATTCTTTGACATATTCTTCCGTCTCACGGTTTGCTTTTACACCGTGAATGCGACAAATGAATCGTACATTTTCCCGCCCAGTCAAAGAAGACTGCAATCCGCTGGAAAGCGCCAATGGCCATGAAATAAACCGATCAGAAATAATCTTTCCTTCAGAAGGAAAATCAATCCCCCCTACCAACCGAAGCAAAGTGGATTTACCCGCGCCGTTGGTCCCCAATATCGCAATATCGCGATCATCAGGTATTTCCAGATTCAGGTTTTTAAGCACGTATTTTGGCCCAAATCGGGTTGGGAAATATTTGCTAACATTCGAAAAACGGATCATCTGGCAACAATCCTCCGCCAGGTAAGGCGATAAGAAGACAAGGCAAAAGCCAAGAGAATAAGCGTCACCGCAAACAAATAATTGAAATCCGCAACCGGACTGATGTAGCTGCCAAACCATGCTTCACGGATCAACTCCATGGCATGCATAATGGGATTCCATGTCAGATAAACCCAATATTGTTGTGGCACAATACTCATGGGGAAAAACACTGCAGACATAAACATTATCGGCATTGTTAGCATCGACAAAAGTTTTTCAACTTCGCGCGCAATACTGCCGACCATACAGGCCAACATGCCAAAAGACGAAGCCAATATCCAAAGAACAGCGCAATAACCAAGCGCGAGAAGAATATCATCCGGCCATGGATCATAGTCCAACCACATCAAGCCAAGCGCCAATATAATACCCACAACCACAAAAAGGCCGCCTTCGATGAAAGTGCGGGCCATAAATACATCAAACAACCTTACCTGACGGTATTCCAACAACCCTTTCGCACCGCCGCGGGCACTGGCAGACTGGCGCATTGTCGCAGACCACAGAAGACGAAAAGGCAGGAACGCAGCAAAAATAAAGACCGGCGCTTCAACAAAACCATATGCGCCCCGGCCGCGCGCGCCAAAAATCACCATGAACAAAACCATCATCAGCAATGGCTCCAACACCAGCCAGATATTACCGAGTGTATAGGTGGAAAAACGAGTGATCATCTCACGAACAAAAATCGCAAACACTACATCTCGTTGTATCGAAAATGCCGACCGAGCTTTCATGACAGCAAAACGCCCTCAAAATACTGAGGGCGAAGACTTAGCAATTGTTTTGTGAAACAGCAAGTTACGATGTTGCTCGTCTAAGTTAGAATTTACACTTCGTCGTGCTTGTAGACACCGGCGAATTTACCGCCTTTATCAACAGCAACCAGAAACTTCACTTCGTCTGAGCGCATCATGGTTTCTGCTTCATCAATTATCACATCATGTTGAATGACCGAAAATTCCTTGCTCATACATTGCTGAGCTGTCACTTCCCGCACGCGGCGCGTTACCCTAAGCGCAACGCCCAGCTGTCCCTTGGTTACAATGCCAATTGGCTTGGAGCTGGGATCGACAACGACAGCGATACCGGCAGGGCCACCCGCCATTTCTGCCGCAAGTTCCAGCAAAACCATATTAGGTACAACAACCGGCACGGATACGGTATGCATCAGGTCTTCCACTTTCATCAGCAAGCGGCGCCCAAGGGATCCCCCAGGATGATAGCGCGCAAAGTCCTGAGCGTGAAAATCTCGCAATGTCATCAAGGACATAGCAAGTGCATCACCAATTGCTATTGTTTGAACAATCGAGGTTGTCGGTGCCAAATTAATCGGACAAACTTCTTCTGCGACAGGAATTTCCAGCACCACGTCTGCTGTTCGGCCAATTGTCGATGATTTGGCGCCCGTAATGGCAATAATCCGGTTACCAAAAGCTTTCAAAGCCGGCAGCAGCTGCACAATTTCCTGAGTTTCGCCTGAATAGGAGATCAACAATAGGGTGTCACCTGCGGTAACCATGCCCAGGTCGCCGTGTGACGCTTCTGCAGGATGAAGGAAAAAGCTCGGTGTACCGGTCGATGCCAGGGTTGCAGAAATTTTCCGCGCCACATGTCCAGACTTACCCATGCCAATTACAATAAGGTGCCCGGTGGTTTGCAGCGCCAACATAATCGCTCTACGGTAGCTGTCTTCATCGTATGTTTGTGACAGACGCTCCAGCGCCTGACCCTGCTTGAGGAAACTCTGCCCAATATCGGTAAGTGTTTCGCTAAGATCCGCCTTCAGGCTGCTCGGCAGTTCCAGAATATTCTCCGGTGTTCCACCTTCATCCGTAGAGCTTTTCATAAAATTCCCCGATAGTTTATTTATCTGTTCAACCTGTTTGCCAGCATAACGTTCTGTTTACGAACACTAATTACCAGCTTCCCCGATATTTTATTCGCTCAGGCTCAAAATTTTGCGCAAGCTATCATAGCCATTGTTTATACTCAACCAACCAGTATCATTTGAGTTAATTCTGTCTAAATTGTGACCCCTTATCGACCCCACATTATGAACAAAAGATGAACCGACAATTCAACTGACCAACGTCCTATTTAGATGACAAACCAGCCGCACCTACAATAACAACGTTTCAACTGCTACAATCATTCCCTTCAAAAACCTTCGAATGAGGACATCACCATCATTAAAGAATGCAGACGCAGGCGTCAACTGCGTGGAGGCCTAGCTTGGGCGCCATAAGTCTTTGAATTATTTATGATTTTTATCACGACAATGCCATGCCGTCAAAATAGTCGCAAATTTGTCACATTTTGAAAAACTATCTGGTGCACTTGCACCTTGGTTTAGCTAGTCGATATCATGAAGGACTTTGCAGGCGCAGCCCTCCGCCGCTATATGTCTGTCCCGGTAAAATGAACCAGGAACCTGCGTTGCTGAAACCAATTTTTGTTTGAAGGCCGAAACGGCAGGCTTGTTAACAGATCCCGGGTTTTTCCAAAATTCACCCAAATCATCCTTGGCGGTCAACCCCGCTGTACGGGCCATGGATTGGCCACGCATTATGGTTGGGACGCCCTGCTCAAGCGCCTGGAGTCCAACAGTGGAATTAACCGTCACACAGCCAGCCGCATGGGCGAAGACCTGCTCGAGATCAAGATCAAATGCGTAGGTTACCCGGCCGTGACACCCCGTCGCCTTTGACAGTTGCCTGACATAGGTGCCGTAGTGCTGGAAGCCGCGGTCCATGGGGTGGTGTTTAATCAGTAAATGAGCGTCGTTGGGGGCATGATCGGCGAACGACTGGATGGTTTCTTCGATAAATTGCCGCACATCATCATAATTTGAGTGGCAGATAATCTGCATATCCGCTGCAACCTGCAGTGGCACAACAAATATCTTGCCATCGTGCACGGAAACCAGCCGCGCGGCCAAACCAGCCTCACGCCAACCAGTGATCAATTGTTTGCGAAAAAAACCGCGCAGCCACGCCAACATTTCCAAAACACTATTACCCTTACGGTGATGCACATAGTGCGAGAAACCACCCAACTTCCAGTCTTTCACCGCGTAATAAAGAAAGGCGAACCAGAACTGAAACCTGAAATGGTCAGGAATAGAAGCGGGTTCTGGCATGATACCACTGTCTATATTATCAGCTTTAAAATTCGCTGGAAAGGGACTGTTGGCGTTGTTCCCCCCCATCTCCATGGTCACGAAACCAGGCCTGACATAACCTTCTTCCAGCGCCCAGAATTTCACGCCCGCCTGCCTGCACACCTCTTGCGCCCTAGTGTGATAAGATCGGCAATCGCCGTAACAACACACACCGTCAATGTGGTTTTTGGCCAAATAAGCCTCAAACCACTGCTGCCACTGAGCAATAGGCGTATCAAAATCAACCACATGATCAGCGTCGGCAAAATGACGGTCACCCCGATTAAAGCAAATCCGGTGCGTAACCGCACCCATGCCTTGCAATGCGGCGGACAAGTCAGCAAAAAAAGGGCCGAGCGGTCCTTGTAGTAAAAGGATATTTGGTTGTTCCGATGTCACGCAGTAGGTGCCCGTTTCGCTTTTTGCCCAAGGCCCACCAACATATGGGCTAATTTCTCGTATGCTAGCCCGCAACGCCAATATCGCAACTGTATTTTGGTCCCGGCAAATCAAGCCCAGAAAACCAGCGCCAATACTGCTACCTGTCAGGGTGGTGCGATTGGCCCAACCCGAAGGGGCATGAATCCCGAACCCGCTAGGGCTTTGGACCAATAACAGGTTGGGCCAACGCGAACTGCTTTAACATTAGGGTAGCAGTTCGAATTAGAGAGCCAAGCCCCTATTCCGGTTTGGGTGTCCGCAAGCCAAAAGCAAGCCCGCCCTTTACGCTTCGGTGATAGGTTATGTCGTAATATTTTGTGGTCGGCCCGGTTTCGGAATCCCGCTGCTGCTCGCCCCAATTGTGTATTGTGCCATCGTCCTGAGGAGCCCAATGCCAAATATTACGCACTCTCACCTTTTCGCCTGTTTGGGTGGTTACTTCTATCCAATCCGACTTGAGCGTCATGACCCCCTTTTCGTCCATCCCTCCAGTAAGCAGTATATTACTGCCAGAATTATCGGTCCAGAGCTGCCGCCACCGGCCCTTCGCATCGATACCTGTCAGGCTGGTGCCCCGAATCCTCACAGGGGCCTCTGCGCTTGAAAAGAGATCATCCATCTGATGCCATTCTTGCTTCAGCACACAGCCACTATGGATCATTTCGATTTTATCATAACCGCGCAGATCTCCGCTTTCTGTCGCCACCACTTGCCACTCCCCGACCCAAAAATCGAAATCCTCATAAGTGGCGCCCGATTCGACGAAGGTGAATTTGCCAACACAGGCGTCGTAAGTCTCTTGCGAGGTTGCGGCACTGGTTAGAAATAAGGCGGGAACAACGGCTAAGGCTGCATATAGTTTCATCATAATATCATCTCTCGCTGTAGGCTGTTCCATAAGGCATTTGAACGGTTCGAGCGCGATAAATGAAGCCGCGAAGCAGCGGTTTGTGACTAATCATGAGAGTAGGGGGACCGGCAGCACCAACAGAAACGGATACTGGGTGCTGTCGCTATTTTTACAGAAGGCTGGCTTGCAAAAGGCTAGCCTGAACAGTGGCCCGGTAATTGGCTCCAACTGGCACATCGTGGCCACCATCCAGGCGCAACTGGCTCAATACACCGTTTTTCCGCACCAGCGTTTTAACCTGATTTTTCTTAATAATATAGGATCGATGACACCTCAGGTAACCCAGCGGCACCAAATCTTGCTCAATTTCCGATATGGTCGCCCGGTGCAAATACTCACGGTCCCTGCAAATCAGAGCGACATAGTTGCGTTCAGCCTTACCAACGATAACGTCATCCATATTCACGATATCTGTCTTGCCAAATGACTTGATAACAAAGCGTGGGCTTTCGATTGCATTCGCCGGTTTGGTGCACTTTTCTTCTATCCGACCACAAGCGTCGGCCAACACACTGCGTGACAATGGCTTCACGATATAGTCTACCGCCGACAAACGAAACGCCTTTGCGGCGTGCTGCGGGTAGGCTGTGGAAAAAATAATGTACAAATCGGGATGGGCTTGTTTGATCTCGGCGGCAAAGGTCATACCGTCGCAGCCAGGCATTTCAATATCAAGGAATAAAACGTCATAATCATCATCGCATAGGTGGGTCCGCGCCTCGTCAACCGAGGTTACAGCTCTGGCTTGCCATCCAGCCCGGGCGTTCAGCTGATGGGCTATGTCTGCGGCGATGATCGCTTCATCATCAAGCACAAGCGCTTTAACCATCATTGCTCAGCCCCCGCAACCACCGCAGGAAGCGTAACCACAACTTCATGCCATTTAGCGGTTTGGTGCCGGTCGACGGTACATGTGGCTCCAAATACATTTTCAAGGCGTAACTTGGTCAATTTCAAACCTTCCCCTTCGCTTTCAGTATCTGCGACCTCCTCCGCACAATTGTTACGAACCGAGACTTTGATTGTGTTTCCTGCCAGCGATGCCCCGATCTGAATGACCGCGCTCTGGGCGTTAGGACCGTGCTTGAACGAATTTTCCAAAAGTGGCTGCAACAGCTGCCGCGGCAAACTTTTGTCAGCGACAGCCGGTGCAATGTCATACTCGACCTTCAAGTCAGGATAGCGTATTTGTTGGAATGCGAGATATTTCTTCGCATCCTCAACCGACTCTGCCACGCTTATGCATTCATTGTTCGCCCTGCCGCCCGTCATGCTGCGCAGGATATCGCTCAGCAAAATGGTTGCCTCCTCGGCCTGCTCCACCCGGTCCAACCGCATCAATCCAACCAGATTGCTCAGGGCATTCATTACGAAATGGCTTCCTAACCGCCCACGAAGAAATTCCGCCTCGCGGGCATTCAGGTCCGCTTTTTGCTCGGCGAGCTGACGCTCAAGCAGCATTGCGGTGCGGTCAACAGCACGGGCGCGCCGCTGAGTCCCAACAAGATACCCCGCCAGCGAAATGATAATGAATAGAAACAGGTCCCCGATCCAACTGAGCAAACTGCCTTCTGTGAAGACCGCAAACAATTTACCGTACCAAACCCAAGAAGCGAACAAGCCGACATATAAGAATATCCCAGCAAACGAGGCAAAAAAGACCATAACAAGCATCAACGCGCGCCTGCCATTGTCTGCATCCAGGAACTTCGGCGACGCAAAAAATCTGAATAACAACGGCGTCAAGACCAACCACTGCAACAAACCAGCGACAAAACTTATTAGAATATCCAGTTCAGAATAGTCTCTACCTGAGCGCGAGGCATCGACAATCGCAGCGGACACATAAATAAACACCAACGCGAGCCAAAACAGCAACGCGCCGTAAGCTAGCGGGGCAAACCGCTTAATAGATTGTGTCTCGCCAGAAATTGACATTGATAATTACTCGTTAGCTTCCAGCCGGGCCGATTCACAAAGTTTCCGACTAAACATAAGTTAGTGGCTGATACCCAAGACGCCAAGATTGATAAACCCCCGAGGGACAGAGCACAATAAACCAAGGACCAAAGTCAGCTCTATTGAAAATAACACCATCACGAAAAAGCATTTGCCAGCGCGCCAGCCAGAAAATCATACACCCGCTGCGCCCTGCCCGGCTTCAAACCAACGCCGCTTGCGACTGCGCTGGACGACGTGTTGCGTTCTCTAGCCGAGAACGAAGACACCGCGCCAATCACCAAGGCTGCTTAGGCCGCCTCAGCCACGACAGTCTGTTCCGTTTGCTTGTATGTCCAGCGACCATATATATACAGGCCCGCAGCAGCGAGGATACCCAGCGTTGAGAAGGCAAAAAATACGGTGCCCACATTGTGATCAATATACAGCTGATTGGTCAGCACCTCCGGTGCCTGGCCAGTGAAAATGACCAGTCGGTCAAACGCCTCACCAACAGGGATAGCAGCAATATCGGATGACGCCATCCCGGCTTGTTCTAGTGCTTCACGTGAAACTGTTTCTTTGGCGGCATATTTGCCGTAAAAATGCAATCCTACCAAACCACCAACCGCCGATCCGATTGCAAAGGGTAGATTGTAAAAACCCAAATACATGGCCTTTTTGTCGTCAGGTGCGATATTCCCCAAAAACTCAAGGCTTTTGGGGCTGGCCAGCATTTCACCGATAGAGAACATGACAATGGCGAGCACCATCAGCCATGCGAAGTTGCTGCCGCCAATCAGCAGAAAGGCGGAAACCGCGAACAGCGTGCCGATCGCCATAGAGTTGGCTGCCTTTAACTTGGCGCTGTAGCCCGCCACGGCAAAGCAAAACAGCATAATCATGATCGAATTTATGTTGATCAGGCCTTCAGGCATTATGCGGGTGCCCTCAAGGTTCATCACCCAAAAACGTTTGGCAAACTCGCCCGGCGTGCCGTCGCCCCAGAAGGTTTGCACCAGCACGCTCGTGTCTACCCAGTCGCGGAAATAAATTGGCCCTAGGTTCCAATATAAGAACATCATGAACCACCAGCCTGAGAATAAAATCATGTACCACATCAGGGTTGGTTTGGTGAATTCGCGCCAGCTGGTGGAAATCAAATTTTCCTGCACAATTTCCCCGGACTTGATTTTTTTGTTGCGCTTTAACCGTTCCTCTTTGTCAACTTCCTTGTAGGTAAGCAGCAAAATGAAATTCAGCGAGATGATGGCCGCGCAGGCAATGAAAACATAACTCCAGGATAGCTGGCGCAAATAGCCCGCCATCACTGGCCCGAGAAAGCCACCGACATTCACGGTTTGGTAGAAAATGCCCCACGCCACCGAGCTGTTCTTGCGGTTTGAGGCCAGCGCGATTGTGCCCTGAATGCCGGGCTTGAATATGCCTGTACCGGTTGCCAGAACAATGGCGCCGGCGAAAAAGCCCCAAAATGTTGGGAAGAAGGCCATGATTAAATAGCCGCAAATTTTGACCACCGTTGAAAGCGCGATTGTTTCTTTATAACCGTACCGGTCTGATAGGCCGCCGGTGAACACCGGAAGCAAACCTTGCAACATAAGCCAATAGAAGAAGATGGTACCCATCTCGCCGCTGGTAATACCAAGCCCGCCGTTGATGGCCGCATCGGTGCCGTACAGCGTTGACAGCGAATAAACCCCGTAGTAGGCAAGCCGCTCGACCATTTCCATGCCGCCGCATATCCAAAAAACATAGCTAAGGCTGCCGATTGCCGCGAAGGTGCCTAGCTGTTCAACATCTTTGGCTGAATTTGTTCGGATATCACCTGTGTTGGTGTTTTCGTCTTGCGCCATGAAGCGGCCCCCTGATTATACACTGGTACGAAGGCACCTCCCCAGATGCCTTTACTTTAAACAAGCACCAGCCTTAACGGGTGGCACGCTCAGTGTCACCCGGAAAGTCGATTAACGGAGCAGCGTACAGGATAACTGGAGGCGAACAGCGCCGGTTATTCGAAAACATCTGCAACTGCGGCGCCATCATCATCCAGCGGGTCTTCGCCGTATTCGTTGGCACCGTCAGTACCTTTGGTAACCAACCAATATAGCAGGACAATCCAACCAATTATTATGACAAAAATAAGCCAATACCACCAACCAGACCGCTCTACGTCATGAAGTCTGCGCACAGTGACAGAAATGCCTGGAATGAATGTCGCAAGGCTAAAAAAACCCTCAATCGGTCCGGTACCGTCCAGTCCCCCAACTCCCATAAAACCATCAAGCGTCGCAGCGACGACGATCCCGAGAAAAACAAAAAGATTCCAAAACCAAAACTCAGACCGGCAAGCCCGTCCCTCAAATTTGAAATAGCCGGTAAAGCCGGACTTAATCGCTTCTTCGAAATTCATCGCATGCCCCATCAATGATTTGCTGGCGCAACAGTGCACAAGGCAAACAAAAGCGTCAAGCCAACAATAAGAAGTTTTTGGTGGAATAGTCGCCTGGAGTTAGGTCAAACGTGGCCCTCGACGCCCATGGCGGCCAGCGGATCAGGACCATACTCATTGTCTCCGACAACGCCCTCGCGGGTCAGCCATACCATCATAAACATCCAACCAAACGGCGGAATGAAACCAAAATATATCCACCAGCCGGGGCGGCCAACATCGTGCAGACGGCGGGTGCTGACAGACAGCCACGGCATAAGAACCGCCAGCCCGAACAGCGCGCTCAGCGGTCCGTGTGCCACGGTATAGCCGAATGATGCCCACGGCCCGGCCTGGGGCACTGGTCCGTCGTCGAACAGAAAGCCGTCAATGAAAGGCAGCAAGCTAAGCCCAGCGATAACAAAAGCCATGAAGAACCAGAATTCGGCCCGACTAGCGCGGCCTGTGAAGGTAAAATATTGCTGAAAAGCTGACTTGAGTGCGTCGATAATATCCATTGTTGCCTCCCCAATTACGGAACCATTTGGTTCCGACACGGGACTATATTAGCGTAAAAGCAGAAAAAATGCCATTCAAGCAAATGTGTAGGCAAAAGAAGGTTGCAAAGCCGCTTCATCTTTCAAAATCACTATACTTAATGTAGAATACACTCTACTAATAGTCGTAGCAGGGGAGGGAAACGCGCCATGGCAACACGGGCATCTATCGAGGTCACATTCGAGCAGGCAGCGGGCGGTATTGGTGAAATTGCAGACAACCTGGGCCTTTGGGCCAGCCGCACTGCGGAGTTACTGCAAGTACTGGAGGCAAGCCATCACCAAGGCGTTCTGGAATTGGCAGCAGCTCTTGAGCCGCACAACACCGCTCTGTCACCCGAGCTTACTGCACGTGCGCAGTCCGGCATCGAGGCTTGCGAGGCAGATGGTTTCGACTTTGCCGACACAGACAACGACTTGGCTTACGTCCTATATTGGATGCACAATCTGCCGCCTGAATTTAACGAAGCCATACAGGCAAACTCTTTCCTGCGTGCCATCTGGCCTGCTGTTATCGCGGCCGCGCCGCTGCCGATTGTCTCTGCTGCCGATATTGCTGCCGTGCAGAAGGCCAGCGCGTTGCCGGGCATTGTCCTCGCCAGTTCCGACGGCACTGTTCTTGGCACAAACACATACGAGCAATTTGATCGCGGCTGGCTATGGACAATCGTCAATCGTTACCTGAACTGGAAAGACGGCACCGCCGATTTTATTGCCAGGCCAAAGCCCTTTACCCCTATTCAGCTATCACCACGCGCAGATACCGGCACCACCGGTACGGTTAAAATTGCCATCATCGGTGATTGGGGTACAGGTACCTACCCGGCCAGCAGCGAGGGCAACGGCCAACAAGCGGCAGAAGTGCTAACCACCGCCAACAGCCTTAACCCTGACTACATCATCCATTTGGGCGACACCTATTATGCCGGAACCGGCGCGAACCGGCCGCCTGCCGGAGAAGAAAAAGCCAATATGGTTGACCTGTGGGCAAAGCTGACCACCGGCTTTCCTGCCGATCGATTTTTCACCCTGAATTCGAACCACGAAATGTACGGCGGTGCTTACGGCCTTTATGAAGACGCGTTGAACACACCCATGTTTGCCGCCCAAGGCGGCACAACCTATTTCTCGCTGGAGTATAAAAACTGGCTTATCGGCGCGCTGGACAGCGCATTTTATTCGCCTTCTGTTACCTACCTAAAAGGCGGGCTGGGGCCTATGCACGAAGACCCACACCAATATGAGTTTTTACGGGATTTTGGCGCTTATGCGACGGCGCAGGGTATGACAACCATGTTGATGACCCACCATAACCCAATCACCACTTTCGCAGACGGCCTGTTTGGCACCCTGTGGGATGATGTGACCGGCAAAGGCGGCATAACACCCGACTATTGGTATTGGGGCCATATCCACTTAGCGGCGGTATACAGCGACAACGCCCCCATATGGAAACAACTGAATTTAACCACACCTCCCAAGGCCCGCTGTGTTGGCCACAGCGCTATACCGGTGGCAACACCGTGGGGTTTCTCCCAGCCCCAGCACGCTGATGCGGCAACATGGTGGGCCTCCACCCCCAAAAATCCACCGGTGGACCACAGCAATTTAATTGCGCAGTTGGCACTGCGAATTAAAAACGGGTTCGGGATGATCACACTAACAGACGGCGATATTCTGGAGGAAATTTACGATCAGAATTCCACCACACCTGTGTGGTGTTCTAGCACATAGAAAGAGGAGTTTATTGTGACCACAATATATACCCTGCTGGCAATCGCCGTAATTGCGGCTTTTTTGTCGCCCGCGATGACATCACACCGGAAAGATAATCAAAAACCCTAACTGAATGGAGTTTGTTGATATGGGACTATGTATAAAATCCTTCTTCGGCGGTGAAGTAACGTTTAATGGCTGCAGCCAGGAATTTATCGACGCCAATTTCCGGTTTAAACCCGAAAACGGACCCGATCTAGTAAAGGGTAATTTAGACGGTTTTGATATTGACGGTATCTATCTAAACCCAACCGATCCAGCCAACCCGCCAGACCCTAGCATCATCAAAGTGCCAGACCATTGCCGCGCAGAAATAACCTGTAGTGAAGAAGGTTATTCAATTCGCTATTGTTGTAACATTGCGGCAAATATTTATGTTCATCTATTCAAACCCGCGAAGAAACTCCAGTCCTTCGGCCATGGTGACACACCAGATGGGTGGCCGGAAAACAACGACAGCAACTGGAACGCCGCTAATTAAACAAAAAAGGCCGGGAACATCCCAGCCTTTTTTGGTGAAAACATCAAGTGTTTGCTGAACGGTTAATCGGCGTTGCCGCCTTTGTTTCCGTTACCACGCGCATTCAAATAGCCATTTTCTTCCAGATATTCGATGATCACATCGGCGCATTGGTCAGCACTTAACTTGTCCGTGCTTACATGAATGTCGGCGCGCTCTGGTGGTTCGTAGGGGCTATCGTAACCGGTGAAGTTTTTAATCTCCCCCGCTAGTGCCTTCTTATAAAGGCCTTTAGGGTCGCGCTCGGCGCACACCTCAAACGGGGTATCCACATAGACTTCAACAAATTCACCATCTTCCATCAGGTCATTCACCATGCGGCGCTCGGCCCGGAAGGGGCTGATGAAGCTGGTCATTACCATCAGGCCGCTATCGACCATCAGTTTGGCAACTTCGCCCACCCGGCGGATGTTTTCCACCCGATCAGCGTCGGTAAAGCCAAGGTCCTGGTTCAGGCCGTGGCGCACATTGTCACCGTCCAGAATATAAGTGTGACGGCCACGCGCGAACAGGCGCTTTTCAACGATATTGGCAATGGTGGATTTGCCTGAACCCGACAGGCCAGTGAACCACAGCATGGCGGGTTTTTGCAGCTTCATTTCTGCCCGGGCGGCTTTGTCGACATCAAGCGCCTGCCAATGAATGTTGGAGGCACGGCGAAGGGCAAAATCAATCATGCCGACGCCGACTGTGGTGTTGGAAATGCGGTCAATGATGATGAAAGCGCCGGTGTCTCGGTTATCGCCGTAGGCATCAAAAGCAATTCGACTATCGAGGCCGATGTTGCAAATACCGATCTCGTTCAGCGCCAGGTTTTTCGCAGCCGTTTGCTCCATGGTGTTTACATTCACCTTGTGCTTCAGGTCGGTAATCAAACCGGGGATGGTTTTGTTGGCGGTTTTAAACAAGTAAGGCCGGCCTGGCAGCATGGGCTCGTCGTGCATCCAGATAATTTTGGCTTCAAACTGGTCGGCCACTTCCGGCGGGTTGTCTTTGCCTGCGATGATGTCACCGCGGGAAATATCAATCTCGTCGGTCAGCGTCAGCGTAATGGCTTCGCCAGCCACCGCTTCGTCCAGATCGCCGTCAAAAGTCACAATGGACTTTACTGTGCTTTCCTGCGCGGACGGCAACGCCTTTACCCGGTCACCAACCTTGATGGTACCCGCAGCAACCGTGCCGGAGAAGCCCCGGAAATCCAGATTGGGGCGGTTCACCCACTGCACCGGTAGCCTAAAATCGGCAGCTTGGCGCGCATCACCCACTTGCACATTTTCCAGATAATGCAGTAGCGAAGGCCCCGTGTACCAAGACGTATTTTCAGATGCCTCAAGGATATTGTCGCCCTTAAGGGCAGACAGCGGAATGGAAGTGATTTCGGTGAAGTCAAAGTCTTTGGCGAACTCGCGGTATTCTTCCTCAATATCGATGACAATCTGCTCGCTATAGTCGACCAAATCCATTTTATTGACTGCTAGCACGATACGCTTGATGCCCAAAAGCGAACAAATGAAGCTGTGGCGCCGTGTCTGTGTGAGCATGCCCTTGCGTGCATCAATCAACATAATGGCCACATCAGCCGTCGAGGCACCCGTTGCCATGTTACGGGTATATTGCTCGTGGCCGGGCGTGTCAGCGACAATGAACTTGCGTTTGTCGGTGGAGAAGAAACGGTAGGCCACATCAATGGTGATGCCCTGCTCCCGCTCGGCCGCTAAGCCATCCACCAGCAACGCGAAATCAATTTCCTGTCCCTGAGTGCCAAGACGCTTGCTGTCGGCCTCCAGCGCATTGAGCTGGTCTTCAAATATCAGCTTGCTGTCATATAGCAGTCGCCCAATGAGGGTGGACTTGCCGTCATCAACGCTGCCGCAGGTGATGAAGCGCAGCATGGATTTTTCTTCCTGTGCCTTCAGGTAAGCTGAAATGTCTTCTGCTATAAGATCTGACTGGTGGGACATTAAAAATACCCCTCTTGTTTTTTCTTTTCCATTGAGGCGGCGGCATCATGGTCAATCACACGCCCCTGACGCTCACTGGATGTGGTCAGCAGCATTTCCTGAATGACATCCTCAAGGGTGTCAGCTTCGCTCTCCACTGCACCGGTAAGCGGGTAGCAGCCAAGCGTGCGGAAACGAACAGATTTCATCATCGGCACTTCGCCCGGCTCCAAGGGCATGCGTTCGTCGTCAACCATAAACAGCTGGCCGTCTCGCTCCACCACTGGGCGCTTTTTCGACAAGTACAGCGACGGGATGGGAATATCCTCCAGATGGATGTACTGCCAGATGTCCAGCTCGGTCCAGTTGGAGATCGGGAACACACGGATGCTCTCGCCTTTGTTTTTGCGGGTGTTATACAGGTTCCATAGTTCGGGGCGTTGGTTTTTTGGGTCCCACCGATGTTGGGCCGAGCGGAATGAAAAGATGCGCTCTTTTGCGCGAGACTTTTCTTCGTCGCGCCGCGCGCCGCCAAAAGCGGCATCAAAACCATATTTATCGAGCGCTTGCTTCAGTCCCTGGGTTTTCATCACATCGGTATGAACCTGGCTGCCATGGGTGAAAGGGCCAATGCCTTCTTTCACGCCGTCTTCGTTGATATGTACGATCAGGTCAAGGCCCAGGTTTTTTGTGTGATTGTCGCGAAATTCAATCATCTCGCGGAACTTCCAGGTGGTGTCCACATGCATAACCGGAAACGGCGGGTTCGACGGGTAAAAAGCTTTCATCGCCAGATGCAGCATCACCGCGCTGTCTTTGCCAACAGAATAGAGCATTACCGGGTTTTCCGCTTCGGCGGCAACCTCGCGCATAATCTGTATGCTTTCGGCCTCAAGCCGTTTCAAGTGGGTCAGCGTTTTCGTCATGGAGCATTGAATCCGTTTTATCGATTATCGTGCCCCTGCATACTGCATCAGAAAAAGCACCCGAACTGGTTATTTTTTAGAGATGGGAGCGATCTAGCGCAAGTGAAAGCCAAAAGTGAAATTATTTTTTCTAAAAGAAAGAAAAGACGTTCTATTTTAGAAAAATTTACCACTCAAACGCCGGATTTGGAATGTGCCAGTCGTCACCGTATCGCGCCTTACAAACAGCCTCGGGGTCTGCGGGCGCGTCAAAAACTTCACCCTTGAACTCAACTTCACCAATTGGCAGGAAAATATCTGCACGCTCCGGCACGACTTTAAGCGCCGTATGGGGCCAATAAACTGTGTCGCCAACATGCCCAAGGACAAATATGTCATACGTAACGGGGCCACGGTGGCAGTGAATGAGCGGCGAATGTCTCGCGCCACGGTTTGCCACCACACCGTTCTCGTTCAGCAATTCAATAAACTTGTCACATTCTTCATTGACGTTCTCCGGCCCAACACCTGTCATAATGACGGCCAAATCAACATCATCGTCATGGGGGATAAAGTCTTTTTCCCGAATAGCTCCCAAAAGCGTCCCGTACATGAACAACGGCTTGTGACCCAGCGCCCGAACTTTGTCCCGCATCTCCACCAGATGACCCATAACGGTTTTTTCGTCGCGGTACCCAATAGGTACGCGCAACCCGTGCTTACCCAAGCGCAATGGCGCTGCGTGTTTGGTTAGCGGCCATATCTCGTCTGCGCCCCTAAACACCGCTGAATTCAAGTGCTCGCGGTGCCTAACCAAACGGGCAAGTGGCCCCATCAATCGCTTGCGGCGGTACTGAGCAAACAGTTTGCTGATCAACTGCGCTTGCACTGGGGTCCAGTCGCCGCGAAAAAGATAATTAACCAATGTCAAAGCCGCACAAGTTTGGCGATAAGCTGAGCCATGATCATAAACAAGGCGCCAACCCTGTTTGTCGTTGTCACGCACAGCAACTTCTAGAAACAATGTATTGGCGGCATGCTGTTGATTAACATTCCATATTCGTAGTTTGCTGATGGAGTGTTGTTCTCCGATATCCACTCGCCGCGACTGAATATTTGCGTACAAG
Source organism: Sphingomonadales bacterium (assembly GCA_011088215.1). GTDB lineage: Bacteria > Pseudomonadota > Alphaproteobacteria > Sphingomonadales > Kordiimonadaceae > Kordiimonas. Next base: position 48,063 of record JAALKD010000019.1, read on the forward strand.
TCCACAGAAAATGATTCGTTGTGGTGGAATCCAGGGTAGTTGTAGCGAAATTTCAAATCGGCCTTGTTGAAAGTCTTTACTGGCTGGCTGGTCTCGCCTGAGTAAACTTCAAGCCCACCAAAACCGAAAGGGGTTTCTCCAAATGTCCGAAGCCTTATGTGTCGCGCATCGACACCTGAAAGATTGATCTCCAATCCTTCCTCCGGGGTCGTTCCAAAGTCTTTTGCTCCGCCCAGCGTCAACGACAAAGCCTGCAAAATTTTTCCAGCCGCACTGGATCGATCTTTGCTGGAAATCGAAGGTCGTTTATCTGTGTCATCCGACTGCTTCATCCACGCGGCAATATCTGACAGGGCATCGGATATCAGGGCGTCATATTTTATCAACAAATCCCCGTTCAATTCCCTACGGCGGGCCTCTAGAGCATTCGCTGCGATACCAATGGCACTTATAGTTTGTGGCCGGCCCAGTGCGGCACCTTCAGGGTAATAAAGAACCGTCTCTTCACCTTCTTGCGACACACCAATGACACGGAGATGTTGCTCGTGAATGATAGCCCAGTCACTACGCCGGTATAGATAAATCCGCTCAACCTGCACATTTTCAGGAAATGTCGCCTGCCACCAGGGGTTCACTTCTTTTTCACTGTGTATATTGTTGCTAAAAGTGGCCCCTTCAATTGCAGAAGCGGGGCTTGACGATGCCGTGTGCTGAGAGCTCATCTCAAATTCGGCTAGGTCCGACACATCAACCAGTGCATCGTCGCCGTCAACGGTGCCGACAAAAATAATTTTCGAGAAACACAACGATGCCGGTTTGTCGAGGCCCACAGTAACGCGAAAGCATCTAAACGATCCTTTTACGGGGATATTAGTGGGGAAAAAGCATTCACCGGGCGAGGCAATATAGCCAGGAAAGACGCTGGCCAAATCTTTTGAGGAAGCGCCGGATACAAATTTCCTGCCGGTTTCAATAAAATCGGAAAATAAAAAGTGTCCGTGTTCTTTCGACATATAAACAATCTAACTATTAAATCACTATCATAGCACCTGGCTGCCATAGGGGCGCTGTCGTGCTTTACAAACTTATTTCGAGCGTATATTGCATGCCCCATAAACCCTGTAAATTCATTAGTGAAAAAGAAGAGCATGAAAAAAATAATCACGTTTGGCACATATGACCTTCTGCATATTGGCCACGTCCGAATCCTACAGCGAGCGGCAGAGCTGGGCGACCGGCTAATTGTGGGTGTTTCATGCAGTGAATTAAACAGATCCAAAAAGGGCCGGGCACCGGTTTACACGACGGAAGACCGCATGGCGATCCTGAGTGCGCTCTCGTGTGTTGATGAAGTATTCGTTGAAAGGTCGCTGGAGGCCAAAGGAGACTACATCAAACAATTTGATGCTGATGTACTGGTCATGGGGGACGATTGGGAGGGGCGTTTTGATGAATTTAAGTCCATCTGTTCGGTTGTCTACCTACCTCGGACAACTGGTATTTCCACATCAAAGCTTATCGCAGACATTTCCGACATCAATCCGACGCCAGAAAGCCACTTAACTGACTAAGGTTGTATGAGAATAGATCGTTCGCGCAACTTTATCGCAGATGTAATCCGATTTTATCAATCATTGCCCGCTTGAAACCTGTCACCCCTGGCATAATGCCTTCGGCCCGCTCATAGGCAGACCAATAATCTAAAGCACTTACTGTCTCAGGCAACGGCACTGACAAAAATTCGGCAATATCACCAAGTTCTTTTTCCTGGTTTTCTACATAGTTTTCCAGCTTCAATTGATGGCAGTACAGCCCTGACGCAACAACCTGATTGATCAGGTCTTCATCTTTCCGCACGTCGGAAAAGCGCTGTAAACAGCCATCAACATCCTTGAATTGAAACGTCGTTCCCAGCTTTTTTTTAGGCCTGTTGGTCCATACCGATCGTTCTGAGGTGCGGCCAAGCAATTGAGCCGAGACAACCTCCATAATTTTATCTTCACGCCGTACAACAATAACCTTGGCTTCCATTTTTTTCAGATACAGAAGGAATTTGCGGAAGGTGAAGTTCGTATTTTCAAAGACACTTCTCAAAACATCTGTTTGCAAGAGAACCGACAACGTATCTTCGGCACCAAATCTCTGCAGTGCGCCGTCAAAAAAACGAAGGGTCTGAAAGTTTCTATGGTGTTTGAGCCATAAGGCAAACGGTCTTCCCAAATATTCATGACAATAGGGCAAGCCGTTCCCGGCCATGCTATGAGCAATAAATTCAGCGTCTGAATAGGGAGGCGAGAGCATAACAACCGGGGAAGAACATCGCTGCACACTCGGTTCCTGAAAGCGAATCAGCTGCGACACACGACTTACATCCGTGCAGGCGTAGCCGTAAGTTCCAGACGTAACAACAATATCAGGGTATTTTCGCTGCAAGCTACGAACCAATTGCAGCTCGTTGGATTGGCAAAATACGAGAATCTTCTTGATGTCGACAGTTACTGCGCCAGCATAATCATCGACTGATGATGTCTTACAAACGAGAGGTTTTTTGCGCGCTTGCTGAATACGTTCCAGGAAAAAGTCATCTGCAATCAGTAGGTGCTTGTCGTCATAAAGATATAATAAATGCACCCAGGTCCAATGACCAATATGCTTCATAAACAGGTCTAGTTCAGCACCTTTTTCCAACATGCGTCAAACCCACAAATTATCGATCTGGACTTCTTCCTCGCCTCTATGCCTTCCCCTCGCCATCATGTCAACACGCACCAGATTTCGATTTAATTGGAATCAACTGGCACAAGAATCCTCAAATTATACTGCCGCCAAAGTCCTCCCTATATTTTGCTAGTCAAAATATATACGCTTGATGCGCAACTGAAATCTGCTGTGCTAATATTTTACGGCAATAATATGCATGCTGCTCTCGATTATTATTCGAATTCCAAGCACCTTCCTGTAAAAGACCATTTCATTTTTTAACGCCAAAAAAACAGTGTAGTCGCAAAAATGCTAAAATCTCTCTGGCCCTTTAAAACACGCACGCCTGCCACCAAGAAAATTTTTATCCACGCGGGAACGCATAAAACCGGCACCAGTTATTTTCAGCATGCTGCTTACAGCAATACTGACCAACTAAGGCGGGCTGGCATTCTATATCCATCCACGGGGCTCGGCATCAAAACCAACCACAACCGTTACGCTCACAGAATTCTGGGTATAGATATCGCAACGGGAAAACAAAACCGGTTTCCTTCAATTGTAGAGGAATTGAATAAAGACTCATCGCTGGATACGGCGCTAATAAGCTATGAGGGCTTTTGCCATCCTGACACTATCGAGAATGTGTATAAAGTAAGACGCGATTTTGATTCAGTAGACTTGCATGTGATCCTTGTTTTCCGCCCGCATATTGATTTCGCGATATCGCTATACCGGGAACTTTGTCAACAAGTGTCTTTTCAAGGAAGTCTATACAATCTGCTGAACCCAGAGTCCCCGAGGGCTCTTTACTGGGGTCAATGTCTCGAATACCGAACAATATTGAAAAACTGGCGGCGCATTGTCGGTAAAAACAATATTCATACCGTGCCGTTCAGGAAAACCCGCCACGACATTTCGGGAAGCTTGATGTCTATTGTCGGGTACAATGAACCGTTAGAACTTCCTGATAATCTAACTCGCAATCATACTTTGTCTGCCCCTTTTGCAGAGCTCATGAGGCTGGTCAATAGGCAGGAGTTATCCTCTAGAGCCCGGCACAAAATTGCGGGCGAAGTAGCTGCCGTGGACATAAAATTTCCCGAATTTTCGCGATATTGCGAAATATCCCAAAGTTGGGCCCATGAATTGGAGCATAAATTCGCAAAAGATCGAAAGGCCCTGAAAACATACGGGTTAGAACCAGCAGAAGACCTGATGATCGGTCAAAAGTGGAGATGGGGAACAGATACAAATATGACTTCGGCGATTGTTGATGCACATCAGGCAGTAAGTGAGCATTTGAAAAATATCGACGAAAAATCGCTATTGGAAATCATGGATGCCACGTCTAAAGACCTTGAGCCAACGAAGTTTGTAGAGGCACCCGTTTCTATCTAACCAACCGGAACTTCAGCGCCCCAACGGGTCAGCGCCTCAACACTGCAGAACCATAACACTTCAGCGTCTCAGGGCTTCCGCCAGATAAAGCGCTTTTCTGCCCCAGCGCTCAACCGCCCCGAACGGGCCGCGCTTGGCCATTGATCTGGGCCCGGACGATTGCGATATCTGTTCGATCAGCTCTTCTGGGCCGCAACTTTTCCCCTCTGGCCACGCCACATACCGAGCGTAAACGCACAACACGCCGTATACCAGCGCTTCAACCGACAGTGTCGCTGTGCGCCGGTTGATTGGCATTTGGTCGAAGGTCAGGCCCCATCCGGCATAGAACGGCTGGCCGTAGGTGGTAACTGCCACACCGCGCATCAAAGCCTCAAAACCTGTCAGGCTGGTCATGGTGTGTACGCCGTCAACGGCGTCCAGGCAGTCAATAATGTCAACATCGACCACCGTTTCATCGGCGCACTGCGCCAATACATCAGCCGGAACCGATCCTTGCCGGTTGCCTGACACAACATCTGGGTGCGGCTTATAAATAATATAAGCGTCCGGTTCAGCTGCCCGCACCGCCGCCAGCAAATCTGCATTTTTGTTCACTTTAGGTGAACCAAATTGCAGGCTGGCGTCGCCTTCAACCTGACCTGGCACCAACAAGACCGGCTTGTCGGTTGATCGGCCACGGAAATTCAACCCCCCTTGAGTGCCAACATTATATTTGGAGACCCGAGAACCCAGCGCCTGCTGTTTCAGTTGATTACCCCGAGCCAAGTCCCGTTCATCAAAGTCATGGCCATTTAGAAAGCGCTCAAGGTCACTATCAGTCCCACCGTCATAATAGATACCGCACTTGTCCATCACCAGCGATGAAGGACGCCGCAGGTCAGAGCCAAGTCCAACCGAGCGCAAGAAACCATCTTCCATTCGCCATACCTGCACTCCCGCTGGCAGGCGCGCAACTTCTTCATCATGCGATCGGCCCCACACCACCACAATATCGCCGGGTTGATAGTCAAAACCTACCAGCGCTGCAGGTTTTGCAAACACTGTTTTCTCGAACTTGGGGCCAAAAAACTCGGGCAAAAAACCCCGTTTCCACAAAGAAAACCCGGCGGCGATTACCCGCGTGCCGTTTGGCCGCTCGATCTGGCGTTCCGCCACTAATATATCGAGGATATTTTCCAGCGAGCTTCGTTGCTGAGTGAACGGGTTTATGTAGCGCGTGTAAACAATGAAGGCCGCCGCAAATAGCTCCTCCATACTTCGGTTAGCAATCCTGTTTTCGCACAGTTGTTTGTCGTGGGTCAGGCCCCAACCCGCATAAAAAGGCACGCCGAAACAGGTCACCTTTTTCCCGGCCAGCAACCCTTCAAACCCTAGCTGGCTGGTCACCACATAGACATGGTCAACTTTCTCCAGCAACGCATAAGGGTTACAGTCTTCGGCAACAAACAAAACCCGGTCGCTATCTCGTGTCGCTTCAGCGCGCACGTCATAGTGCCCCTGTTTAGTGCCAATCATCACGTCCGGATGTACTTTAACGATCACCAGCGATGTTGGGTTTTCCTCCAGCGCCGCCTTGAGCATGTCCTTAAACATGCCATCACTTGCCATGCCGTGGGCGATGGATTTATCGCCGAATGTCTGATCAACAACCAATACCTTCGGGCCCTTGAAAGCTGCAAGTTGCAGAGCCAGATCATCAGACAGGTGAAAAGCGGATTGGTTATATTTAGAAATGCGCCAGCGCACCATACGCACCATTGCTTTATGTGCACGTTCTGTCATCTCATCGGTGATCCAATCATCACTGTTCAACAGCTTTTCAAGGTCGCTGGAGCTGTGGGCATCATAATAAACGCCGCTTTTGTCGACAATCAGCGACAAGCGGCGATTATCGATTGCCGGATGACTGAGGTAACCGATGAATCCATCCTCCAGCCGCCAATAGTCCAGTCGATTTTTATGAGCGTAAGCTCTCGCTTTTTCAGTATTTTCTTTTTCCCCCCAGCCGAGAACCACGTCGCCTTCTTTGGTGTTCAGGCCGTGCGTCACCGGGCAGTCCA